>NZ_SOGH01000002.1:0-247798 GCF_004402305.1 Cryobacterium sp. TMB3-10
CGACCACGAAAACGGCTCGACGCAGCCACCCCGCGAGAAGCCCTGCATCAGCTACTCTCAGACCAAGAAAACAGCGGTGTTGCATCGACCAGTTGAATCCACCCCCGGTGTGCCGGGTGCAATTGTCCGGAACGGGAACAGTTGTGGGCGGGAGGGCGCCCGAACCGGCGTAACCTCGGGCCATGGCCACTTCAGACAACCAGCCGGAAACCCCGATCATGACGCCGAAGCCGGCACCCAAGCCGGGCCCGCGGCCCGGTCCGGGACCGCAGCACGGCGCCCAGCCGAATTCGGCGGCCACCGGGGGAACGCCTACCCCGCGGACCGGCCCGATCCGCGCGGCCGTCATCGGCTTCGGGCTCTCCGGCCGGGTCTTCCACGCACCGTTCCTCGCGGCCAACCCCGACTTCTCGCTCGAGGCCATCGTGACCGGCGACCCCGATCGGGGCGCCAAGGCCATCGAGAGCTACCCGGGGGTGCGGATCGTACCCACCGCCGAGGCGCTGTTCGCTCAGGCGGCCGACCTCGACCTCGTGATCATCGGCACCCCGCCGGACACCCATGTGGCGCTGGCCAACGCCGCCCTCGATGCGGGCCTCGCCGTGGTCATCGACAAGCCGTTCGCGGTGGATTCCGAGCAGGGCTGGGCGCTGCTGAACCGGGCCGAGAGCCTGGGGCTTCCGCTCACGGTGTTCCAGAACCGACGCTGGGACGGTGACTTCCTCACCCTTCAAGCGCTCCTGGCCGATGGCGCCCTCGGCGACGTCTACAGATTCGAGTCCAGGTTTGAGTTCTTCAAGCCCGGCACCCCGCGAAGCTGGAAGGCCGGGGCGACCCCGGCCGCGGGCGGCGGCGTGCTCTATGACCTCGGCGCGCACCTGATCGACCAGGCCGTGCTGCTCTTCGGCCCGGTCGATGACTTCACCGCCGAACTGTCCACCCGCCGGCCGGGCGGCGCCGCCGACGACGATTCGTTCGTGTCGCTGCACCACGGCTCCGGGGTGCGTTCGCACCTCTGGGTGAGCTCGTTCGCGGCCCAGACCGGCCCACGGTTCAGGGTGCTCGGCTCGGCCGCGGGGTACACCAAATGGGGAGTGGACGGCCAGGAGGCCGCCATCCAGGCCGGCAACCTGCCCAGCGACGCCGACTTCGGCCTCGAACCGGAAGCCACCTGGGGCCGGCTCGGCGCCGACGGCGCCAGCCAGGTCGTGCCGACCCAGCGCGGCCAGTACACGGCCTTCTACGAGGGCCTGGCGAATGCGCTGTTGCGCGGAGCGCCATTGCCGGTCAACGCTGTCGACTCGGCACACACCATCGAGCTGATCGAACGCATTCACGCGTCCGTGCGCTGACCCGCGCTTGTCACCGCCGGCCCGCGGGCTCAGCCGGTCTTGGTCCAGTCGAGGTTGATGACCTGGCGGAGGTAGATGTCCTCGCCGAGCCCGGCGACCTTCGGGTTCATGCGGAGGAGCTGCTGCATCGGCAGGTCGAAGCGCTGGGCGATATCGAAGAACGAATCACCCTCGATGACCGTGTAGCTGATCGGGTTGCCGGCGCCGTCGTATTCCGGCGCGGCCTGGGCGCCGGGAATCGCGCCGAGGTCAACGGCGGGGCCCTCCGGAATGGGCTCGGCCGGCACCTCGGGGTTTGCGGTGAGCTCCGGCGCGGGCGCCTCGGCCACCGGCGTCGGCGTCGGGGTCGGTGTGGGCGTGGGCGTCGGCGTGGGGGTCGGTGTTTGGGTGACCACGACAGTCGCCGTCACCACCGGTGCGGGCGCGGCGGCGCAGCCGGCCAAGGCCAGGCCACCGATCAGCATCACCGACAGCACGACGTCCCGTCGGGTCGGCCGGGTCTGGGCAGTGCGACGCGGTGCAGCTGGGCGCGGAACAGAGAGGCGCGGCGCGGCCGACTGCGGTGAACTGGTGAGATTGTTGATGGTGTACCCCCGAGAAGACAGTTTAGGTCAGGATTCTCCCGGCGCAGCCGGCGTGCTGTGCCTAATACGGGGGACACCGGGCCGCGTCGCCAGGTACCCGCTGGATATGATCGAGCCGGGGGAACCACGACACACCGACAGATTCTGCAGCGCCGGCGTGTGCTGGCCGCGGTCCTGGCCCCGGCCGGGGCATCCGCCGGGGCGCTCACGAAGGCTCTCACCGGCGACGCGGCCTGCTACGCCGGATACTACGGGGGCGGCGACCCGTGCGCCATCGAGACGAGCACGGATGCGGCAGGCACCGTAATCATCGCGCCCTCCCGCGATCTGGTTGCGGGGGAGAACATCACCATCGCGGTCGGCTTCACCCCCGGCACCATCATCGTGCAGTACACCCCGCCGGAGGATCTGTCGGTCATCCTCACTGCCCTGGGCCCCAAGCTGAAAAACGGTGCCAGGCTGCGGCTGGACACCACGGACCAGAAACTCGGCGACCGGCTCGAACGGTTGCGCGGTTCGATCACCGACCAGCGAGAAGGGCGCCAGGCAGCGGGACTACCTGCTGGGCCTGCGCGACTACCTGGTATTCCGGCGCGGGTGGCACCGCCGTGTTCACCCAGAACGTCGCCGGGTTCACCCGCTCGATAGGTCGGGTGAGCTTCGCCACAACACCGACGAAGAGTTCGGGGTCGGGTTCGGGGTCGTCACGGTCGGGCTCCGGCGGCAGCAGTTCCTCCGGAGGAACCTCAGGTGGCGGCTTCTCCGGCGGTGGTGGAGGCGGCGGTCGCTGACCCGAAAGGCCGGGCGCTCAGCACTCGATGACGTTGACCGCGAGGCCGCCCTCGCTGGTTTCCTTGTACTTGGTCATCATGTCCAGGCCGGTCTGTCGCATGGTCTCGATGACGGTGTCGAGCGAGACCAGATGGGTGCCGTCGCCGTGCAGGGCCAGCCGGGCCGCCGACACCGCCGTCGACGCGGCGATGGCGTTGCGTTCGATGCAGGGCACCTGAACGAGTCCGCCGACAGGGTCGCAGGTCAGGCCGAGGTGGTGCTCCATCGCGATCTCCGCCGCGTTCTCCACCTGGCGGGGCGTGCCGCCGAGCACCGCGCAGAGCGCCCCCGCGGCCATGGCGCAGGCCGAGCCGACCTCGGCCTGGCAGCCGCCCTCGGCGCCGGAGATGGAGGCGTTCGCCTTGACCAGCGAGCCGATCGCCACCGCGGTGAGCAGGAACCGACGGATGCCGGCCGCGCTCGCGCCGGGCACAAAACGCAGGTAGTAGTGGGCGACGGCGGGGATGATGCCCGCGGCGCCGTTGGTGGGCGCCGTCACGACGCGGCCGCCGGACGCGTTCTCCTCGTTGACCGCGAGGGCGAAGGCGTGCAGCCACTCGGTCGAGGTGTCCCGCTCGCGTTGCTGCAGACCGTCGTATTCCTCCAGCTGCATACGGATGGCGGAGGCGCGGCGTTTGACGCCGAGACCGCCGGGCAGCGTGCCGTCCACGCGCAGGCCCGCCTCGACGCAGGCGTGCATTGCAGCCCAGATCGCGTCCAACCCGGCATCCAACCCGTCGGCGCCGTGGATGGCTTCCTCGTTGGCGCGCGCGACATCGCAGATGCCGATGCCGTGGCTGTCGCAGAGCGCGAGCAGGGCGGCACTCGAGGCGTACGGCATCGGCTGGACCACCGTGGCTACAGGCCGGACCGGGTCGCCGTCGCGGCGGATGAAGCCGCCGCCGATGGAGTAGTAGGTCTCCTCGAGCAGCGCGGTGCCGCTCGAGTCGTCCCCCCAGGCCGACAGCGTCATCGCGTTGGGGTGTCCGGGCAGCCGGGTGCGCGGTTCGAAGACCACGTCGCTCTTCTGCACAGCAACCGGGTGGCTGCCGTTCAGGCGCAGAGTGGACCCGTCGGTGAGATCGACCCAGCTGTTGCGCACCTCGGCGGGGTCGCAGGTCTCCGGGGTGAGGCCCGCCAGACCCGCCAAAATCGCGTCGGGCGTGCCGTGGCCGAGACCGGTGGAGCCGAGCGAGCCGAACAGCGAGCAGCGGATGCGGCGCACCTCGGGCAGCCACCCACTCTCGGCGAGGTGCTGGGCGAAGGCCAGGGCGGCCCGCATCGGGCCGACAGTGTGGGAACTGGATGGACCGATTCCGATGGAGAAGAGGTCGAGAGCCGATACGTACGCAGTCACCCGCTCTATCGTACGCGGGCGGCTACCTGATGGTCTTGCGCGCCGTGATCTGCCCGGTGTCGAAACCGAGCAGGTGCAGGCCGCCGTGGAAGCGGGCGTGCTCGATCTTGATGCAGCGGTCCATCACAATGGTGAGCCCCTTCGCCTCGCCGTACTCCGCGGCCTCCTGGTTCCAGATGCCCAGCTGCACCCACACCGTCGTGGCGCCCACGGCGAGGGCGTCGTCGATCACGGCGGGGATGTCGGCGGCCTTGCGGAAGACATCGACGATGTCGGGTACCTCGGGCAGCGACGCCAGGTCGGGGTAGGCCTTCTGGCCCAGGATGGTGTCGGCACGCGGATTGACGAAGTAGACCCTGTAGTCGCTCGACTGTTGCAGGTAGGTGCCCACGAAGTAGCTGGACCGGGCCGGGTTGGGGGAGGCACCCACGATGGCGATCGACTGTGCCCGCCGCAGGATGCCCAGGCGCGCCTTGGCGTCCGGGCCCTCCCAGGTGCGCTGGGTGCGCAGCAGCTTGGCCAGCGGCGAATTTGTGGGAACGCTGCAGCTCAAACCGTTCGTGAGCTGGACTGTCTCGGTGCTCATGAGCGTCCCCCCGCTGCGGCCTGGCTGAGCGCCTGGTCGAGATCGTAGATGATGTCGTCGACATCCTCGATGCCCACGCTGATGCGCACCAGGCCTGCCAGAACCCCGGCATCGGCGAGCTGCTGCTCGCTGAGCTGGGCGTGGGTGGTGGAGGCCGGGTGGATGACGAGGGTCTTGGCGTCGCCGATGTTGGCCAGGTGGCTGGCCAGGTCGACGGACTCGATGAAGGTACGACCGGCGTCGCGGCCGCCTTTGACGCCGAAGCTGAATACCGAGCCGGGGCCCTTGGGCAGGTATTTGAGGCCGCGCTCGTAGTGCGGGTGGCTGGGCAACCCGGCCCAGTTGACGAAGTCGACGCGCGGGTCGGCGTCCAGCCACTCGGCCACGATGCGGGCGTTGTTCACGTGCGCCTGCAGCCGGTAGGGCAGCGTCTCGACACCCTGGGCGAGCAGGAACGCGGAGTGCGGCGCGAGAACCGGCCCGATGTCGCGCAGCTGTTCGGCGCGGAGGCGGGTGAGGAAGGCGTACTCACCGAAGTTGCCCGACCACTCCAGGCCGCCGTAGCTGGACACCGGCTCGGTGAAGAGCGGGAACTTGTCGCTGTGCCAGTTGAACCGGCCGCTCTCCACGACCACGCCGCCGAGTGTGGTGCCGTGGCCGCCGAGGAACTTGGTGGCGGAGTGGATGACGATGTCGGCGCCCCACTCGATGGGCCGGCAGAGGTACGGCGTGGCGATGGTGGAGTCGATGATCAGCGGGATTCCGGCGGCGTGCGCCACCGCGGCGAGGCCCTCGATGTCGGCGACCTCACCGGACGGGTTGGCGACGGTCTCGGCGAAGATCAGCTTGGTCTTGTCGGTGATCGCGGCGGCGTAGTCGGCCGGGTCGGCGGATTGCACGAAGGTGGTCTCCACGCCGAAGCGGCGCAGGGTCACGTCGAGCTGGGTGATCGAACCGCCGTAGAGGTTGGCGCTGGAGACGATGTGGTCGCCGGCCCCGGCCAGGCTGGCGAAGGTGATGTACTGCGCGGCCAGGCCGGATGCCGTGGCGACGGCGCCCAGGCCCCCCTCGAGGCTCGCGATGCGCTCCTCGAACGCAGCCACAGTGGGGTTCGACAGCCGGGAGTAGACGTTGCCGTACTTCTGCAGCGCGAACCGGGCCGCGGCATCCGCGGTGTCGTCGAACACGAACGCGCTGGTCTGGTAGATGGGCAGGGCCCGGGCCCCGGTCACTGCGTCGGGGATGTTCCCGGCGTGGATTGCCCTGGTGGTGAAGCCGTACTCGCGATCTGCCATGCGGGTACGCTACCGGCCCGGCGCGGGACCGCGGGCGGAGTGGCGTAACAGTGCGCCACATGGCCTCCGCCCGGCTTGCACAGCAGCGACCGTCAGCTGATGAGGACGGCGGCCAGAGCGAGCAGGGCGATCAGCAGCCAGGAGGCCAGGCCCACGCCGAGGGCCTTGCCGCCGGTGCGCAGGAGCTCGGACAGGCGCACCGCGGTGCCCAGGCCGAACAGCGCCATGGCCAGCAGCACCGTCTGTACCAGATCGATGGACTCGAGCACGGTGGCGGGCAGCGGAACGAAGGTGCGCACCAGCACCATGGCCAGGAACCCCGCGACGAACAGGGGAACCACCGGCGGCCGCCGGACCGTGCGATCGACGGTGCCCGCCCGCCGCCGCTCGTACACCGCCACGCCGGCCACGAGTGGCGCCAGCATCAGCACCCGGGTGAGCTTGACGACCACGGCCACGGCGAGGGCCGCCGACCCGGCGATCTGCGCCGTGGCGACCACCTGGCCCACATCGTGCACACCGGCGCCGACCCAGTGGCCGAACTGGAGGTCGGTCAGGCCCAGCGGATGCCAGAGTAACGGCAGCACGCCGATCGCGAGGGTGCCGCACAGGGTCACCAACGCCACCGGGGTGGCGGTCTCCCGGTCCTTGGCCTTGACCACGCCGCTCATCGCCCCGATCGCAGACGCGCCGCAGACGGCGAAGCCCGTGGCGATGAGCAGCGGCTGGTGTCCGGGTAGGCCGACGCGGCGGCCGAGCCACAGGGTGCCGAAGAAGGTGAGCACCACGATGAGGACCGTGCTGGTGATGGTGACCCAGCCCAGACCGAGGATGTCGACCAGGCTGAGCTTGAGGCCCAGCAACACCACGCCCAGGCGCATCAGCCGGTGGGACGCCAGGGTCAGGCCGGGCGCGAGCATCCCGGTGACCGCCGGACGCAGCACGGGCAGCTGCCCCACCACGATGCCGAGCAGCACGGCCGCGGTCAGCAGCGGTACCGCGGGAAGCGCGGCGTGCACGCCCCACGCGACCAGCGCGGCCACCCCGGCCGCACCCACTCCCCAGATCCACATTGGGTCAACTTTACCCATCGCCCGTGAAGCGTGAGAAAAGCCCCAAGAATCGAGGATTCTCGGGGCTTCTCTCTCAGTCCGAGAGGAGGGTCAGCGGTGGTGGAAGCGCTGCACCATCGGGCAGTCGAACGGGTCACGGGCGGCCAGGCCCACCTTGTTGAGGTAGGCGACCACGATGCCGTAGGACTCGAACAGTCCGGTCTCGGTGTAGAGGATCTTGTTGGACTGGCAATATTCCTTGGTGATCTCCTGCGCCTTCTTCAGGTGCGGGCGGGCCATGTTCGGGAACAGGTGGTGCTCGACCTGGTAGTTCAGGCCGCCCATGAAGGTGTCCATGAGGGTGCCGCCTCGGATGTTGCGCGACGTGAGCACCTGGCGACGCAGGAAGTCGACCTTGCTCTCGTGCGGCAGCTGCGGCATGCCCTTGTGGTTGGGGGCGAAGGAGGCGCCCATGTAGACGCCGAACACGGCCATCTGCACGCCGACGAAGGCGAACGCCATGCCCAGCGGCAGGAAGTAGAAGATGACGGCGAGGTAGATCACGATGCGGCTGGTGAGCATGCTGATCTCGAGCCAACGCTTGTCGACCTTGCCCTTGCCGAAGACCGTCTTGAAGCCCTGGATGTGCAGGTTGATGCCCT
The DNA here is from genome assembly GCF_004402305.1 of Cryobacterium sp. TMB3-10. NCBI lineage: Bacteria > Bacillati > Actinomycetota > Actinomycetes > Micrococcales > Microbacteriaceae > Cryobacterium > Cryobacterium sp. TMB3-10. Next base: position 7,720 of record NZ_SOGH01000002.1, read on the forward strand.
CGAGGGTGAGCATCGGGAAGAACAGGTACCCCTGCTTGCGGGTCATGAACGAGGTGATCCAGTTGACCTTCGCGGCGTCTTCCTCGCGGAACACAATGAAGTCGGGGTCGATGTCGGGGTCCTTGCCGACCACGTTCGGGTTGGCGTGGTGGCGGCTGTGCTTGGTCATCCACCAGGCGTAGCTGATGCCGACGAAGAGGTTGGCGAGGACACGGCCGGCCCTGTCGTTGGCGGGGCCGGACTGGAAGACCTGGCGGTGCGACGCCTCGTGGGCGAGGAACGCGAACTGGGTGAGGATGATGCCGAGCACGCCGGCGATGATCAGCTGGTACCAGGAGTCGCCGAGCAGCACGAAGCCGACGCCGAGGCCGACGGTGATCAGGACCAGGGCGGCGAAGACGCCCCAGTAGAAGCCGGTGCGGCGGCCGAGCAGACCGAGATTCCGCACGGTGTGCAGCAGGGAGGAGTACTCGGTGGTGGGGTTCTGGGAGTCGCCACCCTTGCGGGTGCGGACAATACGCACCGTGGGTGCGGCAGATGCTTCCGACATGAGGCCTTTGGTTTGTATCTGGACTTCTCAGTCGGTTGTAGAGCAATCACTCGTCAAGCAGATAACGGCCATCCTACGGGTTCGAGACCCGAAAATAGCGTGAATTCACACGCCTTTAACAGGGGATGTATTCCAATTTTGGCATATGTTCGAGGCTGGGAATGTGTTGCAATCACAGCGTTAATGCTGGTCAGCGCCAGCTCGGCAGCAAGATGTGCGCCTGCCAGAAAGCGAACGGAACCTGGGCACCGGTCCAGAGCGGGAAGTAGTAGGCGCTCACTATCGTGGCCAGGGCCAGGAACACCGCCACGATCGCCCGACCGGACCCATTCTTGATCAGCAGAGAGATCACCAGGGTCAGCCCGAGGATCAAGTACGGCTCGAACGCGATCGTATAGAACTGGAACACCGTGCGGTTCAGGTACATCAGCCAGGGCAGGTAACCGGCCACCATGCCCATCAGGATCAGGCCGACGCGCCACTCCCGGTACCGCACCAACCTGTAGACCAAATAGAGGATCGCGGCCGTCGCCGCCCACCAGATCAGCGGGTTGGCGATGCCGGTGATGGCCTCGGAGCAGGTGGCATAACCACAGCCGTTCTCGCCCAGGGACGAGCCCTGGTAGTACATGCTCGTCGGCCGGCTCATCAGCAGCCAGGTGAGCGGGTTCGCCTGGTACGGATGCGGGGTCACCAGGCCAACGTGGTAGCCGTAGGCGGCCGATTGGTAGTGCCAGAAGCTCTGCAGGCTGTGCGGAACCCAGGCCAGAGCCCCGGTCCAGGCTTGTCCGGCCTGATCGGCCCAGTCCCGGTAGTAGCCGCCGCGGGTGACGAACCAGCCGGTCCAGGAGACCAGGAAGGTCAGCGCCGCCACGGGAACCAGGAGCAGGAAGGTCACCGGCCCCTGCTTGAGGATCGCTCCGCTGGCCCAGAACGGCAGCCCGGCCCGGCGGCGGGCGAGCGCGTCGACCACCACGAGGTAGATGCCGAAGGCGGCCAGGAAATAGGCCCCAGACCATTTCACCGAACAGGCCAGCCCGAAGGCCAGGCCCGCGGCCAGCACCCACGGCCGCCACCAGAGCGCGGGGCCCCAGGTGGGGTCGACCTCGTTGTCCCGTTTCTCGTTCAGCCACGCCCCGAGCCTGGCCCGGTGGTGGTCCCGGTCCATCAGCACCGCGCCGAAGCCGAGGAGGGCGAAGAACATCACGTAGTTGTCGAGCAGGGCGACCCGGCTCATCACGATCGCGTTGCCGTCGATGGCGAAGAGGAAACCGGCGATCGTACTCAGCAACACCGAGCCGAACAGCTTCTGGGCGATGAGCATGAGCAGCACGACGGCGAGCACCCCGACCAGCGCCGTGACGACCCGCCAACCGAACGGGTTATCGGCGCCGAAGACCGCCATCCCCAGGGCGATGAGCCATTTGCCGAGCGGCGGATGCACCACGAACGACGGGGCGGTACCGAAGATATTGCTCTGCCCCGCCGCGAACAGGGCGTCGGCGCCATCCGGCCAGGTGGACTCGTAACCGTTGTTGAACAGGCTCCAGGCGTCCTTCACATAGAAGGTCTCGTCGAACACCAGGGTGCCGGGGTGGCCGAGGTTCCAGAACCGTAAGCCCGCGGCCAGCAGAACCACCAGTGCCGGCCCGGCCAGGCGAACCCACCGGTTGCCCCACAGGGCACTCCAACGCTCGGTCACACGGGCGGTCGCAACGGGGGTGAGGAGCACCTGACCATCGTAGTGAGCCACTGCTGCGTGACTGTGCTGCAAGACTGTGCTGCGAGACTGGGACCATGATCATTCTGGCTGCCACGCCCATCGGAAACCTCGGGGACGCCTCGACCCGCCTGATCGAGGCGCTGCGTACCAGCACCGTCATCGCCGCCGAGGACACCCGGGTGACGGTGCACCTGCTCAAGGCCCTCGGCGTGGAGAACCGGCCGCGCCTGATCGCCCTGCACGACCACAACGAACGGGGCAAGGCCGCCGAACTCGTCGAACTCGCCCGCGACACCGACCTGCTCGTGCTCAGCGACGCGGGCATGCCCACGGTCTCCGACCCCGGCTTCCACCTGGTGGATGCCGCGATCGCCGCCGGTGTGACCGTCACCGCGCTGCCCGGACCGTCGGCCGTGCTCACCGCGCTGGCCGTCTCCGGCCTGCCCACCGACAGGTTCACCTTCGAGGGCTTCCTGCCCCGCAAACACGGTGAGCGGATGCAGGCGCTGCGCGAGGTGGCCACCGAACGCCGCACCATGGTCTTCTTCGAATCACCCAACCGGCTTGCCGCGTCGCTCACCGACCTCGCCGTCGCGCTCGGCGCCGACCGCCGCGTTGTGGTCTGCCGGGAGCTGACCAAGTTCTACGAAGAGGTCAAGCGGGGCACCGCCGCCGAGCTGGCCGAGTGGGCCGCGGCGGGCGTCCGCGGCGAAATCTGCATCGTCGTCGCCGGGGCGACGCCGCGGGTGCTCGACCTGGCCACCGGCGTCGAGGAGGTTCTGGCGCTGGTCGCGGCCGGGGCTCGCCTGAAGGACGCAGCTGCCGACGTGTCAGCCGCATCCGGGCTCGGCAAGCGCGACCTGTACGAGGCCGCGCTCACCGGCAAGGCCGCCGGGACCGCCGCGCCGCGCCAGAAAGCCGCCCCGCAGCCTGAATTGCCGCTGGACTGAGCAATGGGCTGAGCCGGGCCGGGCTGCCGCGCGGCGTAACAGGGTCTGACGCCTACGCAGGCCCCCATAAGATATGAGCATGTCCGACGGCTCATCTTTTTACATCACCACGCCTATTTTCTATGTGAATGATGTCCCGCACATCGGGCATGCCTACACGGAGGTGGCCGCGGATGTGCTTGCCCGCTGGCACCGCCAGCGGGGGGAGGACACCTGGCTGCTCACCGGCACCGACGAGCACGGCCAGAAGATCCTGCGCACCGCCACCGCCAACGGCGTCACCCCCAAGGAGTGGGCCGACCGGCTGGTCGAGACCGCGTGGAAGCCGCTGCTGAAGACCGTCGATATCCGAAACGACGATTTCATCCGCACCACCGACGTCCGCCACGAGGAGAACGCGCAGAAGTTCCTGCAGCACCTCTTCGACGCCGGCCACATCTACACGGGCGAGTACGAGGGTTTCTACTGTGTGGGCTGTGAGGAGTACAAGCAGCCCGGCGACCTCGTGGCCGGCGCCGGCGAATACACCGGCCAGCAGGTCTGCGCCATCCATTCGATCCCCGTCGAGCTGCTGCACGAGAAGAACTACTTCTTCCGGATGAGCACCTTCACCGACCAGCTGTTGGCCATGTACGAGGCCAACCCCACCTTCATCCAGCCCGAATCGGCCCGCAACGAGGTCATCTCCTTTGTCAAGCAGGGCCTGAGCGACCTGTCGATCTCGCGGTCCAGCTTTGACTGGGGCATCAAGGTGCCGTGGGACGACAGCCACGTCGTCTACGTCTGGTTCGACGCCCTGCTCAACTACATCACCGCCGCCGGCTACGGCCAGGACGATGAGAAGTTCAGCCGGCTCTGGCCCGCCACGCACATCGTCGGTAAGGACATCCTGCGCTTCCACGCCGTCATCTGGCCCGCCATGCTGCTGGCCGCCGGGCTGCCGGTGCCCACCCAGGTCTTCGGCCACGGTTGGCTGCTCGTCGGCGGCGAGAAGATGAGCAAGTCCAAGCTCACCGGCATCGCCCCGAACCAGATCACCGACGTCTTCGGCTCCGACACCTTCCGGTACTACTTCATGCGCGCCATCAGCTTCGGCCAGGACGGCTCGTTCTCGTGGGAGGACCTGTCCGCGCGTTACCAGTCCGAGCTCGCCAATGGCTTCGGCAACCTGGCATCCCGCGTCATCGCCATGGTCGTGCGCTACTGCGACGGCGAGATCCCGGCCGGCGGTACGCCGCGTGATGCGGATACCGCCATCCGCGACACCGAAATCCGGGTCACCAAGGCCGCCGACGCGGCCATCGACAGGCTCGCCCTGCACGAGGCCCTCGCCGCGGTGTGGGAGCTCGTCGACGAGCTCAACGGCTACATCACCACGCAGGAACCGTGGGCGCTGGCCAAGAACCCTGACGACCGCGAACGCCTCGAAACCGTGCTGCACACCGTGGTCCGCGGCCTCGGCACCCTCGCCGTGCTGCTCTCCCCGGTGACCCCGCAGGCCACCGCGACGCTATGGGCCGCCCTCGGCGGCACCGGCGACGTGCAGGACGCACAGATCGACCGGGCCTGGGAATGGACCGGCGGCAGCCACGTCTCGCCGCTAGCCGCCCTGTTCCCGCGCATCGAGGCCACTGTTGGCTAACGGTTCGGCCGACAGCACCCACATCCGCTCGCGCGAGGCCACCGCCGGCCGCGACTTGGTCTACCCGCCGGCGCCGGTGCCGCTGGTCGTTGGCGTCTACGACAACCACACCCACCTCGAAATCTCAGACGGAATCACGCCGCTCTCGGTGGCCGAGCAACTGGACCTGGCCTCCAGCGTTGGCGTCCGCGGCGTCATCCAGGTGGGCACCGACGTGGCCACCTCCCGCTGGTCCGCCGAGATGGCGGCCCGTGAACCACGGATGCTCGCCGCCGTCGCCATCCACCCCAACGACACACCGGAGTTGGAGACCGCCGGCACCCTCGACGACGCCCTCGCGGTGATCGACGAGCTCGCCGCCGGCCCCCGGGTGGTCGCCATCGGCGAAACCGGGCTGGACTTCTACCGCACCGGCCCCGACGGCCGGGCGGCCCAGTTCCGGTCTTTCGAGGCGCACATCGAGATCGCCAAACGACACGGTCTCGCCCTGCAGATCCATGACCGGGACGCCCACGACGAGGTCGTCGCGACCCTGCTGAGGGTGGGAGCCCCCGAGCGCACGGTCTTCCATTGCTTCTCCGGCGACGCCGAACTGGCACGGCTGTGCGCCGACCAAGGCTGGTACATGTCGTTCGCCGGACCGGTGAGCTTCAAAAACGCCGCCACGCTGCGGGAGGCACTCGACGTCGCCCCTCGCGCCCTGCTGCTGGTGGAAACCGACGCGCCCTACCTCACGCCCACCCCGCACCGCGGTCGCCCCAACGCGCCGTACCTGCTGCCGCACACCCTGCGCGCCATGGCCGAGCACCTGCAGACGGATGTCGCGGTGCTCGCCGCCCAGATCACCTCGAACACCGAACTCGTCTACGGCCGCTGGGACGCGGAACCCGTGGTGTTGACCGACACCCCCCGAGACCCCCGCATCAGCCCGGCCGGAGGCCTCGCATGACCGACTCTGCCCACAACTCAGCCAAAGAACCGACCGCGCCCACCCTGCTCGGGCCGGCCGAGATCCGCGACCTCGCCGAGATGCTCGGGGTGAACCCGACCAAAAAGCTCGGCCAGAACTTCGTCATCGACGGCAACACCGTACGGCGGATCGTCAAGGTCGCCGCCGTGAAGCCCGGCGAAACCGTGGTGGAGGTGGGTCCAGGCCTGGGCTCGCTCACCCTGGGCATCCTCGAGGTGGGCGCCGCCGTCGTGGCCGTGGAGATCGACGACCGCCTCGCCGAGCAGCTGCCGCTGACCGTGCAGCTGATGCAGCCGGGCGCCGCGCTCACCGTCATCCGTGCCGACGCTCTGAAGATCGCCGAGCTGCCCGGCGACCCCACCCGCCTGGTGGCGAACCTGCCCTACAACGTGTCGGTGCCGGTGCTGCTGCACCTGCTCGAGCACTTCGCCTCCATCCGTGCCGGCGTGGTGATGGTGCAGGCCGAGGTGGGCGAGCGCCTCGCCGCCGCGCCGGGCTCGAAGATCTACGGCAGTCCCAGCGTCAAGGCCGCCTGGTACGGGCAGTTCCGCACCGCCGGCAAGGTGAGCCGGCAGGTCTTCTGGCCGGTCCCCAACGTCGATTCTATCCTCATCGCCTTCGAACGTCGTGCAGAGGAACTCGAATCCGAGGAACTGCGCCTGGCCACGTTTGCCCTGGTCGACGGTGCATTCCAGCAGCGCCGCAAGATGCTGCGCCAGTCGCTGTCCGGTGTGCTCGGCGACTCGGCCCAGGCGACGGACGTGCTCGGCAAGGCGGGCATCGACCCCACCGAGCGCGGCGAGCAGCTCACCGTCCACGACTTCCTGGCGATCGCCCGGGCCTGGCTGGCCTAGGTTAGGAACATGACCAACACGGCGACCTCACCGGTTGTGCATGCGCGGGCACCGGGCAAAATCAATGTCTTCCTCAAAGTGGGAGCCGTGATGGACGACGGCTACCACGATCTCGCCACGGCGTTCCAGGCCGTCTCCCTCTACGAAGACGTGCGTGCCTCGGCCTCCGACGACTTCAGCGTCGAGTTCACCGGCACCATCGACACGTCGAATTTGACCGTGGACGGCAGCAACCTGGCGATCAAGGCCGCCCGTGCGTTGGCCAGGGCCACCGGCTACACCGGCGGGGTGCACCTCGAAATCGACAAGAACGTGCCCATCGCCGGCGGCATGGGCGGCGGCTCTGCGGATGCCGCGGCCACGCTGCTCGCCTGCGACACGCTCTGGGGCACCGAGCTGAGCCGCGACGAGCTGCTGAAGATCGCGGCCACCCTCGGCGCGGATGTGCCGTTCGCGTTCACCGGCGGCACCGCCATCGGCACCGGCCGTGGTGACCAGCTCAGCCCCGCCCTGGCCAAGGGCACCTTCCACTGGGTGCTCGCCCTGGCCGAGTTCGGCATGTCGACACCCTCGGTCTACAACGAGCTCGACCGGCACCGCACCCGGCACGCCCAGGACATCTTCCCCGCCTCACAGCAGCCCACCGTGGATGCCGACGTGCTGCAGGCCCTGCGCGCGGGGGACCCGGCCATGCTCGCCGACACCATGCACAACGACCTGCAGGCCCCGGCGCTGCAGCTGGCGCCGGGTCTGGGCCGGGTGCTCGAGCTCGGCGAGGCCAACGGCGCGCTGGCCGGCATCCTCTCGGGGTCAGGACCCACCGTGGCGTTCCTCGTGCCTGACCTGGACGCCGGCCTCGAACTGACGGTGGCGCTGAGCGCCGCCCGCCTGAACGTGGTGCGCGCCACCGGCCCCGTGCACGGCGCCCGAATCCTCACCTCCTAGCCCGCCCGCGCGGTACTGGCGCTCAGCTGCGGGGGATAGGCTCGAACCCTATGGCACATTTGCTCGGGGCCGAGTCCCTGCACCTTGAATTTCCCACCCGCGTCATCTTCGACAGCGTCACCGCCGGACTGAACGAGGGTGACCGCATTGGCATCGTCGGCCGTAATGGCGACGGCAAGTCCACCCTCCTGCGCCTGCTCGCCGGTCGCATGGAGCCGGATTCCGGCCGGGTGACCCGCCGACGCGGCGTCACCATCGGCGTCCTCGACCAGTCCGACGACCTCGTCAACGGCCAGACCGTGGGGCACACCATCGTCGGCGGCATCGACGAGCACGTCTGGGCGGGCGACTCGAAGGTGCGCGACGTGATCGCGGGCCTCGTGCGCGACATCCCCTGGGACACCCTCGTCGACGACCTCTCCGGTGGCCAGCGCCGCCGGGTGGCCCTCGCCCAGGTACTCATCGGCGACCACGACGTGGTCTTCCTCGATGAGCCCACCAACCACCTCGACGTCGAAGGCATCGCCTGGCTGGCCGGCCACCTCAAGAACCGGTGGGCCCAGAACTCCGGCGGCCTCGTGGTCGTCACCCACGACAGGTGGTTCCTCGACGAGGTCTGCAACATGACCTGGGAGGTGCACGACCGCCTGATCGAACCGTTCGAGGGTGGCTACGCCGCCTACATCCTGCAGCGCGTCGAGCGCGACCGGATGAGCGCCGTGATGGAGGGCAAACGCCAGAACCTGATGAAGAAGGAACTGGCCTGGCTGCGCCGCGGCGCTCCCGCCCGCACCGCCAAGCCCAAGTTCCGCATCGACGCCGCCAACGAACTGATCGAGAACGAGCCGCCGCCCCGCGACACCGTGTCGATGCAGTCGATGGCCATGCAGCGCCTCGGCAAGGATGTCGTCGACCTCGTCGATGTCTCCGTCACCTTCGGTGAGAAGACGGTGCTCAACAACATCACCTGGCTGATCGCACCGGGTGAACGCACCGGCATCCTCGGTGTCAACGGCGCCGGCAAGTCGACCCTGCTCAACCTCGTGGCCGGCACCCTCACGCCCGACAGTGGCAAGGTCAAGCGCGGCAAGACCATCAAGGTCGCCGTGCTCACCCAGCAGCTGTTCGAACTAGATGACATCCGCAATGACAGGGTCAGCGACGTCATCGCCCGCCAGCGCACCTCGTACATGGCCGGTGGCAAAGAGATCACGCCCGGCCAGATGCTCGAGCGGATGGGCTTCATGAGCGCGCAGCTCTCCACCCAGGTCAAGGACCTCTCCGGCGGCCAGAAGCGTCGCCTGCAGCTGCTGCTGATCGTGTTGGACGAGCCGAACGTGCTGATCCTCGACGAGCCCACCAACGACCTGGACACCGACATGCTCGCGGCCATGGAAGACCTGCTCGACTCCTTCCCCGGCACCCTGCTGGTGGTCTCGCACGACAGGTACTTGATCGAGCGCGTCACCGACAACCAGTACGCGGTCTCCGACGGCGGCTTCCACCACCTGCCAGGCGGTGTGGACCAGTACCTCGAGCTGCGCAAGCGCCAGGTCGCCGGCGGCTCCTTCACGGCGGATGCGGCGTCCCCGACGTCCGCCACCGCCAAGGGTTCCGGTAAGCCGGCGCTCGGCGGCGCCGAGCTGCGCAACGCCCAGAAGGAACTCGCCTCCATCGACCGCAAGGTCGCCAAGCAGCAGGCCAAGATCAAGGAACTCCACAACGCCCTCGCCGCGCACGACCAGAGCGACTACACGGGCCTGGGCAAACTGCAGGCCGAGGTTGCCGCGGCCGAAGACGCCGTCGCCGGCTTCGAAACCCGGTGGGTGGAACTCTCGGTGCTGCTCGAAAAATAGGTCACCGGCCTCACCACCGGCACCCCCCGGTTGCTCGACCCGCCGCCCGGCTCGCAGATTCTGTGACTGGGCGGCTTTCGTCGAAGTTCCTGTGACGTTTCGTGTCCGAGCGGCCAACGGCTCGACCGAGCTGCGGCTACCGTAGAAGAGTGCCACCCGACGCTGCGGCACAGAACCCCCACGCGAAGACTCCGTGGTTGCGCTGTGCCTGTGAACGCATCGTCGTGCGCGGGCGCACACACAGCGAACGAAACGTGGAGAACATCAGAGTGAAAAACATCACAACGAAGAAGAGCATCCTGGCAGCCCTGGCGCTCGGCGCCAGCGTGACCCTGCTCGCCGGCTGCGCCGGTGGCGCCGGCGGCAACGACGAGACCGTGAAAATCGGTGTTGTCGGGGCCAGCGACCCCTACTGGGCCGACTACACCGAGGCCGCCGCCGAAGAGGGCATCACCGTAGAGGTCGTCGACTTCGCCGACTACAACCAGCCCAACCCGGCGCTGACCAACGGTGACATCGATATGAACCAGTTCCAGCACCTGGTCTACCTGGCCGATTACAACGTCTCCAGCGGCGAAGACCTCACGCCCATCGGCGCGACGGCCATTTACCCGCTCGGCCTGTACTCCACCAAGGTCACCGACGTGGCCGACCTGGGCAAGGGCGACACCGTTGCCGTGCCCAACGACGCCAGCAACCTGGCCCGCGCGCTGCTCGTGCTGCAGAGCGCCGACCTGCTGACCCTCAAGGACGGCGGCACGATCTTCTCTACCCTCGACGACGTCGACACCGAGAAGTCCCTCGTCACCGTCACCGCGCTCGAGCCGTCCCTCACCGCGACGTCGCTGCCCGACGTGGATGCCGCGATCATCAACAACGACTTCGTGGAGAAGGCCGGCCTCAAGTTCGAGGACGCCCTCGTCAAGGACGATCCCTCCGACGAGTCCGCACTGCCCTACGTGAACGTGTTCGCCGTGCGCGCCGACGACAAGGACAACGAGACCTACGCCAAGCTCGTCGAGCTGTTCCAGACCACGACGACCGTCACCGACGGCCTGCTCGAGGTCTCCGGCAATTCCGCGGTCCTGGCCACCACGTCGCCCGCCGACCTGCAGGCCGCCCTGGCCACGGTCGAGAAGGACACCGCAGCACAGAAGTAGGCAGTCCCGGCCGGTCGCCCCTCCCCGTGAGGCGCGGCCGGCCTTTCCCCTTTCCAACCGAAGGATCTGCATGACCGTTTCAACCCCACTCGTAGAATTGCGCAACGTCAGCAAGGTGTACCCGGCCACCGTCAAGGGAGCCCCGGATGTGACGGCGATCGACGACGTGAGCATCAGAATCGACGCCGGCGACGTCTACGGCATCATCGGCTACTCGGGTGCCGGCAAGAGCACCCTGGTGCGCTTGGTGAATGTGCTCGAGCGGTCAACCGCGGGCCAGATCCTCATCGACGGTCGGGACGTCGCCCAGCTGCCCGAACGCGAACTGCGGCCGGTCCGGTTGGGTATCGGCATGATCTTCCAGCAGTTCAACCTGCTGAACTCCCGCACCGTGGCCCGGAATGTGGCGTATCCGCTCGAGGTGGCCGGTCGAGAGAAGGCCGAGCGCACCAAACGGGTCGCCGAGATGCTCGACTTCGTGGGACTGGCCGACAAGGCCGGCGCCTATCCCGACCAGCTCTCCGGCGGACAGAAGCAGCGGGTGGGCATCGCCCGTGCCCTCGCCTCATCGCCCGCGCTGCTGCTGGCCGATGAGGCCACCAGCGCCCTCGACCCCGAGACCACCCACGAGGTCCTCGAACTGCTCAAGCGGGTCAACCGCGAGTTCGGCGTCACCATCATCGTCATCACCCACGAGATGGATGTCATCCAGACGCTGGCCACCAAGGTCGCCGTGATGGACCAGGGTCGCATCATCGAACGCGGCGACGTGTTCGACGTGTTCTCGAACCCGCAGCAGGCCGCATCCGCTCGTTTCGTCTCAACGGTGGTGAAGGGGCTGCCGTCCAAGCCCGAGCTGGAGGTGCTCCGCGCCAGGCACACCGGCCGCATCGTGACCCTCGCGTTCCGCAGCGACACCGTCGACCAGACCCAGGTGTTCGGCGAACTGTCCCGCGACGGTATCGCCTTCCAGGTCGTCTACGGCGGCATCAACGAAATCCAGGGGCGCCCGTTCGGGCACCTCACCCTCGCGCTGAGCGGCGACGACACGACCATCGACGCCGCACTCGACAGGGTGCGCGCGCTCACGACAGTCACCGAGGTGCGCTGACCATGGACGGACTCATCGATCTTCTGCCCCAGCTGTGGGTAGCCGCGTGGGAGACCCTGTACATCGTGGGCCTCACCCTGCTCCTGGGCGGGTTCGGCGGCCTGCTCGTGGGCCTCGGCCTCTACCTCACCCGGGCGGGCAGCATCCTGGCCAACCGAATGGTGTTCGGCGTGCTCAACGTTCTGGTCAACACCATCAGGCCCATCCCGTTCATCATCTTCCTGGCCGCCGTGCAACCGCTCACCCGCGCCGTGGTGGGCACCGGGATCGGCAACAACGCGATGATCTTCACGATCGCCCTCGCGGCCATGTTCGCGATGGCGCGCATCGTGGAGCAGAACCTGCTCACCGTGACGCCCGGTGTGATCGAAGCGGCCCGCAGCGTGGGCGCCGGCCCCGTGCGGATCATCTTCACGGTGCTGCTGCCCGAGGCTCTGGGCCCGCTGATCCTGGGCTACACGTTCATCTTCGTCGCGCTCGTGGACATGTCAGCGGTAGCCGGCTACGTCGGCGGCGGCGGACTGGGTGCGTTCGCGTTGCTCTACGGCTGGCGCCAGTTCGACCCCGTCGTCACTTGGGCCGCGGTGCTATTGATCGTCATCTTCGTGCAGGTTGTGCAGTTCCTCGGCAACCGACTGGCCCGCAAGGCGCTGCGCCGATAGGCACAGGGTTCGGTCAGGGAGCGTACACCTCTCGTTCAGTCAACTGACCGGTTACGGTCACCTCGTCCCACGAATGTTCTCGCTGAGGCCGGCCACGTCAGCGTTGTCATCACCGACACCCGCTGGGTTTGTCCTCGTACCGAGTCAATCCAGGGTTTCGAGGAGCAGCGTGTCAACGAGCGCCAGCGTGATCTTTTGCGCCTTCAGCTCGGCCGCTGACCCCCGATTGCAGGGTTGGCTGTCGTTTAGGCAACACCTGCAATCGGGCGAGGTCGGGCTTGCCCGCATCGTGCCGGTTCCACGCCGCGGCGGCGCGCGCGGCACGGTGGCCACCGACGGGTCCTGGTCGGCACACTCCGGGATCTGGCGTCTTCTCGCGTCGAACAGCCGGGAGTTGGGGCGCAGTTCCTCCGTGTATTCGTCCTTCGCCACGGCTCGGGCGCACGTGCTCGTGTTGCAGCTGGGGGTCGACCGGATGGCCATGCGCGCCGTGACCGGGCCGGTATCCGGAACCCACGGCTGGGTTGTGACCGTCGACGACGTCGCCGTGATGACGAGTGGACGGTGGTACGGAACGACGTCGGCCAGCCGGGATGCCTGCGCGGGCGCTCTGGCCGCCTTGCGCAGCGCAGTGGTGACGGCTGATCCTCGGCGAATGGTCGAGCCCGGAGCCCGCCGTTCCCGCCGGCCCCGTGGCGACGCAGAACTGACCGGCGTCTGGTGAGCGCCCGCGGGCGTTGGGCCGACTGGGTGCCCCTCGGCCTGTTCCTGGTCCTGACGGCCTGGCTGGTGGGGGGAGCCCTGCTGGAATCGGTGGGAGGTCCAGGGGCGTCCAAGACGGCTTGGTCGAGCAGTGCGGTCGAGTCGAGCAGTGCAGCTGCGCCGGCAGTATTGCTGCCTGCCCCGGCGCCAACGGAACCCGTCAGCCAGCCGGAGAACGTGGCCGTCGGCACTTCCGTCCTGGTCGGAGTCCCCGCTGCCGGCCTGGTGTCGGCGGACTGGGCCAGGGCGGCGGCATCGGCCACCGGCATCCCGCACAGGGCTCTGCTCGGGTACGCGGGCGCAGCACTGCGGCTGGCTAACGAACAGCCCGACTGTCGCCTGGGCTGGACTACCCTCGCGGCGCTGGGATCGATCGAATCCGACCACGGCAGCCACGACGGCTCAGCGATCGGCGCCGACGGCGTCGCGGCGCCGGGGATCTACGGGCCGCTGCTGGATGGGTCCGGTTACGACGTCTTCGTCGACACCGACGCCGGCCGCTGGGACGCCAATACCGAGTTCGACCGTGCCGTCGGCCCGCTCCAATTCATCCCGGCCACTTGGGACCGGTGGGGTGCGGACGGCAATGGCGACGGAACCGCCGACCCCCAACAGATCGACGACGCCGCGCTGGCGACCGGCCGGTACCTCTGCGACTCGGGCGACCTCTCGGCCGCGACGGCCTGGCGGGCGGCCGTCTACTCGTACAACCACGTCGAGAGCTACGTCGATTCCGTCGCCGTGGCGGCGAACGGCTACGCAGCGCGGATGCCGTGAACCGGCTGTCCGGCCCGGTCGCCGGCCTGATCTCCGAGCGCTACAGGCTGGGCGCGCTGCTCGGCACGGGCGGATCCGCGTCGGTTTTCGCCGCAGTCGACACCCGTTCCGGCGACACCATCGCGCTCAAGATCCTGCATCCGGTGTTGTCCAGCTCCCCGAGGCTCCGGGAGGCGTTTTTCCGGGAGGCCCGTGCGGCGGCCTCGGTCCGGCACCCGAACATCGTGGCTGTCCTCGACGTGGGCGTGCACGACGATGCCGCCGAGCCGCTCGCCTGGATCGCCCTGGATCTCGCACCGGGCGAGAGCCTCGCCGAGCACGTCGGCCGCACCGGCCCGCTGCCGGTCCCGGATGCCCTCACGGTCGCTCTAGCCGTGCTGCAGGCGCTGGCCGCAGCCCACGCCGCCGGGCTGATCCACCGCGACGTATCACCGGCGAACATCATGATCGCACCCGGCGGCGATGGCCGACTCCATATAGCTGGCGTACGACTGCTCGACTTCGGCCTGGCGGATGCGGCCGGCCGGGTGGCGGTCGGGTCGGACGTGCTGGGCAGCGAACCGGCAGACGGCCACGATCCGGATGCCGACGCGGACCGGCCCGTGGGCGTGCTGGGCAGTGTCAACTACCTCTCACCCGAGCAGGCCACCGGTATTCCCGTCGACGAGCGCGGTGACCTCTACCAGCTGGGCGGGGTGTTGTACTTCGCGCTGACCGGGGAGGCGCCCTATGTCCGCGACACCGTGGCCGCGGTGATGCGCGCCCACGCGCTCGCACCGCCACCGGTTCCGTCGGTGGCACGGGCCGGCATCCCTCGGGGCGTCGACCGGATCGTGGTGCGGGCGCTGCTCAAGCACCGGGAGGACAGGTTCGCCTCCGCGGCTGAGATGCGGAACGCCATTCTGGCCCTGACGCCGCCCGCGCCAGCCGATACCGGTATCGGCGACGACCGCACTCGCCGGTTCGACCGCCTGGTTGACGGGCTGCCCCACGCCGTCATCGATCCCGGCCGCACCACCGTGCTGCCGCGCACCGCGCAACGTCCGCCGGGTGGGGCGACGGCCGGGTCGGCCACCGGTTCCGCGGCCGGATCGCCCGCCGTGCCTCGGCCCGGACCCCGGCGACCGGGCGGAGGGAAGGCGGGCGGCTGGGTCGCCCTGGTGCTCGTCGCGGGGGTGATCGCGGCAGGCTGGGTGGCGGCCGCCGGTGGTTCTGCCCGGTCGTTCGTGGCCGTGAGCAGCACGCCATCGGCGACCGCTGCGGAGGTCAGCACCGACATGTCGACGGCACCCCCAGCGCCGGTCGAGGCCCCATCCCCATCGGTCCAGGTGCCCGAGCTCACCATCATGCCGCTCGGCGAGGCCCGCGCTGCCCTCGAGGCCGCCGGTCTCCGTCTGGGCAGCCTGACACCGGCGGATTCGGTGCGGACCGGCGACACCGTTCTCGCCCTTGAGCCGGGGCCAGGGTCGTGGCTGAACGCGGGGGACACCGTCAACCTGGTGGTGGCGTCCGGCTCGAACAGCGTTCCCGCCACCGTCGGGCTTGCCTCGGCTGAGGCTGTGGCTGCCCTGCAGAACGCGGGATTCGTCGCCGTCGTCGAGACCCGCGTCGACGGGGATACGGTGCCTGGCACGGTGCTCGCGAGCCATCCGGACACGGCAGCGGTGCTGCGCCTCGGAACGAGCGTGACGATCACCGTGGCCGCCGCGGCCCCGGTCCATCCGACGCCCACGCCGTCGTCGTCGCCGGGCCCGAGCAACACGCCCACGGACAGCGCACCGCCGGCTCCGTCGCCCTGAACGTCGACCGGCGCCAAGTCAACACACCGTGTCCATGGCTCGGTAGCGAAACCGACTCCGCGAATTCACCCGGCAACCCAAACATATGTTTCGGACGTGCGGCCGCTTACCCGGCCCGCACGGCCCTGCCCACGTTTTCCCCCCTGTCGCTCCCGAGGACACCCATGCCACGCACGATCAATGCTTCTCTGTCTGCGCGCCCCGCGCCGGACACCGAAGCGTTCCCCTTCGAGAAGGAACGTCGGCGCACGCTGGTGTCCCGGCCGTCGGTGTCGGACTCCGTGTTTCGTTCGGTGGCGTTCGCCGCCGGTGGCATCACCGTCGCGATCATGCTCGCCGTGGGGGTCTTCCTCTCGATCCGGGCCTCTGACGCCCTCGGCGTCGCGGGCTTCTCGTTCCTCACCGAACAGGAATGGTCACCGGAGTCCCAGTCCTTCGGCATCGCCTCTGTGCTCTTCGGCACCATCACGATCGCCCTCATCGCCATGTGTGTCGCGGTGCCGCTCGCGCTGGGCACCGCGCTGCTCATCTCCGAGGTCGCCCAGGGCCGGTTGCGGTCCACCCTGGTCACCCTCGTCGACCTGATGGCCGCCGTGCCGAGCGTGGTCTTCGGGCTCTGGGGAGTCTTCTTCCTGCAAGCCAACGTCATCCCGGTGGCCAGCTGGATCTCGACCTACTTCGGCTGGATCCCGTTCTTCAGGGTCTCGGATGCGTCCGGCGATGCCCTCACCGACGCCAGCGCCTTCACCTCCTCGGCGTTCATCGCCGGCATCGTCGTCGGGCTGATGGTGGTGCCCACCCAGACTTCGGTCATGCGCGAGGCCTTCTCCCAGGCCCCGATCGGGGAACGCGAGGCGGCGTTCGCCCTCGGGTCGACCCGCTGGGGCATGATCCAGGCCGTCGTTCTTCCCTTCGGACGCGGCGGAATCATCGGCGGCACCATGCTCGGCCTCGGCCGGGCCCTGGGCGAGACCATCGCCGTCTACATGATCATCTCGCCGATCTTCACCATCAACTGGCAGCTGCTCAAGACCGGTAGCAATTCGGTGTCGGCGCTCATCGCCCTGCGCTACGGCGAATCGAGCGCGTTCGGCCTCTCCGCGCTGATGGCGGCCGGTCTGGTGCTGTTCCTGCTGACCCTGGTCATCAACTTCACAGCCTCCTCCATTGTGGCCAGGTCCCGCTCAGGGGCAGAGAGCGACTGACCATGACACTGACAGAGACCACCCTGACGCCGGCTGCGCGCAGCACCCACATCCCGTCACCCGACGGAATCGCGATCGGCCAACGCCGCCGGGTGCGCTCGGCGCGGGTGGGCGACCGCTTCAACGTGTTGGGCGCCGCCGCCGCGGCCATGGCCCTTGCCACCCTGATCTTCGGTTGGGTCACGCCGCTGTCCGGGGGCATTGGATGGACGATTGTCGCCTTCCTCTCCTTCATCGGCTTCTACGCCCTGCTGGTGAGCTTCACGGCTGACTTCCAGGAGGTGAAGGACCGGGTGATGGCCGTGTTGCTCTCCAGCGCCGGTGTTGTGCTCTTCGGCGCCCTGGTCTTCGTCGTGGCCTTCACCCTGGTGCGCGGGCAGGAGGCGCTGCCCCACCTCAACTTCTTCACCGAGAGCATGGAGATGGCCGGGCCCCTCGACGGACTCGACGTCGGTGGCATCCTGCACGCCATCGTCGGCACCCTGATGCAGATCGGCATGGCGCTGATCATCACGGTTCCGCTGGGCATCCTCACCGCGCTCTTCCTCAACGAGGTCGGCGGCCGGTTCGCCCGGTTCGTGCGCACGATTTCGGATGCCATGACCGCGCTGCCCTCGATCGTGGCCGGCCTCTTCGTCTACTCGGCGATCATCGTACTGATCACCCACCAGCGGTCGGGTTTTGCCGCAGCGATGGCGATCACGGTGATGATGCTGCCCATCGTCATCCGGGCCTCCGACATCGTGCTGCGCCTGGTGGCCGGCAACCTGCGCGAGGCCGCATATGCCCTGGGGTCAACCCGGTGGCGCACCATCTGGCACGTTGTGCTGCCCACGGCCCGGCCCGGGCTGGCCACGGCCGTGATCCTGGGCACCGCACGGGGAATCGGTGAGACCAGCCCGGTCCTGCTCACCAGCGGCGTGACCGCGGTCGTCAACCTCAACCCGTTCGAGGGCCCGATGATCTCGCTGCCGCTTCAGGTGTTCGACTTCGTCAAGTCACCTGAGCCCAACATGATCGCCCGCGGCTTCGGGGCGGCGGCGGTTCTGATCCTGCTGGTGCTCGCCCTGTTCGCCATCGCCAGGCTGATCGGTGGGCGCGGCCCGGGCGACCTGTCGCGCCGCCAACAGCAGCGGGTGGTGGCGGCCTCGTTGCGTGACCTGCAGCGCATCACGATCCGGGGCGACCTCCGCCATCCGCACCAGCCTGCCCCGCTCCCGCCTGCCCCAAAGAAGAAGGAGTCGTCCTCGTGACGCCGAAAACCCGGTGGATTCGTGCAATCCACGCCCTGTTCGCACTCAGCGCCGTCGTGATCGTGAGCCTGACCGGCGCCCTGCCGGCGCAGGCTGTCAGCTACGACCCGATCTCGGGCAGCGGCTCGACCTGGTCGCAGAACGCCCTCGACCAGTGGCGCACCAACGTGGCGTCGAACTACGGGATGACCGTGAACTACAACGGCGGCGGTTCTTCGACCGGTCGCAGCGACTTCATCGCCGGCGTCGTCCACTTCGCTGTGAGCGAGGTCCCCTTCCAGCTCGCCCCGGAAAACGGTACGGCACCAGAAGTACCTACCAGGGGATACGCGTACATGCCCATCGTGGCTGGAGGCACCTCCTTCATGTACAACCTCAAGATCAACGGGGTGCGAGTATCCAACCTGCGGCTGAGCGGCGAGGTCGTCACCAAGATCTTCACCGGCGTCATCACCAACTGGAACGACCCGGCCATCCAGGCTGACAACCCCGGCCTGGCCATGCCAGACAAGGGCATCGTGCCGGTTGTCCGCTCCGACGGCTCCGGCTCCACCGCCCAGTTCACCCTCTGGATGTCCAAGCAGCACCCCGACCTGTGGAACGCATTCTGCACCTCGGTCAACCGTCCAACACCCTGCGGGCTGACCTCCCAGTACCCCACCTTCGGCAACGCCAAGGCCCAGAGCCTGTCCTCAGGGGTGGCCGGCTACGTCAGCCAGGACTACGGCGAAGGCGCCATCACCTACGTCGAGTACTCGTACGCCCTCGAGTCCGGCTTTCCCGTGGCCAAGGTGCTCAACCAGGCCGGCTACTACGTCGAGCCCACTGCCTCTTCGGTGGCCGTTGCCCTGACGACAGCCCAAATCGACCAGACCCCCGGTCCGAACTACCTCACTCAGATCTTGGACGGGGTGTACAACAGCGCCGACGCACGAACCTACCCACTGTCGAGTTACTCGTACATGATCGTTCCCACGGAGGTCGGCGGCGTCTTCTCGGCCAGCAAGGGCTTCACCCTGGGCGCGTTCGCGAATTACATGCTCTGCGAGGGCCAGCAGCAGGCCGCCGATTTGGGCTACTCGCCGCTTCCCATGAACCTGGTGCTGGCCGGGTTCGACCAGATCAAGCGCATCCCGGGGGCGGACACGTCGGGTGTGGACATCAATAAGTGCAACAACCCCACCTTCAAACCCGGGGATTCACCCTCCAGCAACCAGCTCGCCCTCACCGCCGCTCAACCGCAGGACTGCGACAAGGTGGGTCCCAACCAGTGCACCACCGGGACCGCCGGCGCCCCGGCGGAGACCCCGGTCTCCGGCTCGGGAACCGGCGGAAGCGCCACCGGTGGAACCACGGAGACCGCCGCGGCGGCGGCCGCCGCGACCGGCGGCGCTGCCGCCGCCTCGACGGGTGCCGCGGCGGTGTACGACGCAAACGGCGCCCTGATCTCCGGCGGGGCAGCCGGGTCGACCCTGGCCGGTGCTGCCGTGGCCACGCCCTTCGCACTGGCCGACGAAGGCTGGGGGACACAGCAATCCTTGATGCTCCTGGCCGCGACCCTCCTGGTGGCGGCGGCAGTGTTGCCGCCGGTCTTCTGGCGACGCCTGGCGCCGCGCGGTGGCAAGGGCGGCCTCAAATGAGCCGCCACGCAACCGTGAAAACCTCGCTCTGGACCCGAGCCGGTGCCGGCGGCATCGTCGTGGGCCTTCTGGTCGGCGTCGGCGTTGCCGCGCTCACCTCACTGGCCCCCGTCCCCGCCGTGGCCGACAACTCAAGTGCCGTCACCGTGACCTCCGCTGACTACGAGCTCGACCCGGACGGGGCACCTTTTCCCGATCTCGCCGTGACCGTCTCCAAAACCACCGACCTCGTGTCCGAGGGCATCCTGGTGAGCTGGACCGGCGGCAAGAAGTCGGTGCGGCCACAGGGCAACGTCGGCGGAGAGAACTTCCTGCAGATCGCGCAGTGCTGGGGCGAAGACAAGGACCACCCCGGGCACCCCGACCGCACCACCTGCCAATACGGCGCCTTCCCCAATGCGGGCCGCGACGCCAACGTCAACGCCAATGTCGCCCCTGACCCGGACAAGCCGGATGTGGCGCCGAACATCGCGCCGGAGGACGAGCAATACACCTCGGCCGGCTCCGGGTTCGCCGTGCCGCCATACACGTCGATCCCCTTCCAGCCCCGCAACGGCGCCATCGTGGCCTCGGTGATCGAGAAGGACGGCCTGCTGGTGCACGACACCACCGTCGATGTGAACAAGAACGAGTACTTCACCGAGTACACCTCCAACGAGGTCAAATGGGCCGGTTCAGACGACACCGGTACCGGCTCGGCCAAGTTCGAGGTGCAGACCACCATGCAGTCTCCCGGTCTCGGCTGCGGTGAGCCGGAGGTGGCGGACGGCGTGACCAGCGGCAAATCCTGCTGGCTGGTCGTCATTCCCCGCCCCGTGGGAGATTCAGGCACCAACGAGATCGTCCGGCCCGGTCTGTTCTGGGATGCCTGGCAGCACCACGTCGCGGTCAAGCTGGACTTCAAGCCCGTCGGGGTCCGTTGCGAGATCGGCAGTGCGGAGGCCCAGCTCGGCGGCAGCGCGCTCGTGGCCGGTGCCATCTCGTCCTGGCAACCGAACCTCTGTTCCGGCGCGACCGGATCCGCGTTCGTGCTGAGCACGGGCAACGAGGCAGACGTGCTCGCCAAGGCGAGCGGCACCGCGCCGAGCCCGCTCGCGCTGACTTCTTTCCCGGCCAGCACGACCGTGGCCGATCCGCTGCAATACGCCCCGGTCGGAATCTCGGGGGTCACCGTGTCCTTCGCCATCGACCGCCGGGTCAAACCGGTCGAGGGCATCAGCCAGGAGTACAAGGACCGGGAAACCCAGGCCTTCACTTCCCTCAACCTGACCCCTCGCCTGATCGCCAAGCTGCTCACAGCGTCCTACATCTCTGCGTTGCCGCCGGGCGCCGACCTCACCCACATCAACTACATCGACTACGCGCACCAGGGCGACAACGCCCGCAACATCACCAGCGACCCCGAGTTCCTCGAGATCAACGACGCCGAGTGGGCCGCCCAGGACCTCAACAGCGCCTCGTTGTCCGATTCGATGGCGCCGTCCGGCCGGTCGGACCTCGCCACCCAACTGTGGCGGTACGTGATGGCGGATGCCGACGCCGTGGCCTTCCTGGACGGCACCCCGGACGAGTGGGGCATGATCGTCAACCCGTGGTATTCGACCAACGCCGGCATCAACCCGACCGGCGCGGGCTTCACTCTGCCCAGGGACAATTTCCCCAAGGCCGACCCGGTGGAGAAGCCGGCTACGACCGGCTCGAATGGGGTCGGCCCGGTGAACCTCGTGACCTGGCGGCCCTACACCTCCGACTTCGAGAACGGCGCCTACCTCACCCTGCGCGGTGACGGTCAGCAGCTCGGTGGCTGGGACCAAACCAGCACACCACCGAAGTACCTGAAAACGGCTCGCAGCCTGGTCGGCGAGCAGGGTGTGATCGGCCTGAGCACCGCTGCCTCCGCTGCCCGGTACCAGAACGTCACTGCCTCGCTGCGCAATCCGGCCGGTTCCTTCGTGGCCCCGACCAGCGAAGCGCTCCTCGCCGCCGCCGCGGCCATGACTCCGACCAGCCAGCAGGCGAAGGTCCTGGAATTCGACCCGGCCACCGCCGCCGCAGAGGGCGCCACCACCGCGTACCCGCTGACCATGCCGATCTACGCCGCGCTGAATCCGTTGCAGACGGACGCCACCCTGCGGGCGAAGTTCGCGAATCTGATTCGGTACGCGGCCACGGACGGCCAGAAGCCGGGCACCGCACTCGGCCAGTTGCCCGCCGGGTATGCGCCCATGCCTCAGCCCTGGATCGACCAGGCGCTCGTCGCAGCCACGGCCATCGAGAAGGGCATCAGCCCCAATACCAAGCCGACCCCCGCCCCTGCCCCTGCCGCTGCTGTGACGGTGCCGGTCACCAAGCCGGCGGCGGTGCCCGCAGCAGCCAGTGTGACGGGAGCCGTTGCCGCCGCTGCGGCGACTGTCGCGGCGGCCACCGACCCCACGGCCACCGGAACCGTGGCCGGGCCGCTGCTGGGGTCGAAGACTCCCGACGACCCCGTCGTCGGCCCCGTGGCCATGGCGGTTCCGGCCGGACTTCTCTCCGGCCTGGTAGCCGCAGGGGCTGTCCCCATGATTTCGCGCCTCAGACGAAAGCGGCTCTGATGCGCCACAGCTTGGCGGTTCGACCCCGGGCACACGCCCAGGGCGCGCACGTCGGGACAAACGGATCCGCCCGGACTCCGTTCCTTGCATCACATCCGAAAGGCATCACCGTGATTTCGAAGAAGGCTATTGCGCTCTGCGCGACTGTCGGCGTCACCCTGTCTGGAATTGCCCTCGCTGCACCGGCATACGCCGAGCCCGTCTCCAATAGCTATTCCATCGTCGGATCCGACACCCTCGAAGACGTTGTCGGCGCACTGGCCAACGGCACTCGAATCACCGGATCCACCGTGCGTACCACCGCATCCGGTTCGACGCTCGGCTCGTTCGAC
The DNA here is from genome assembly GCF_004402305.1 of Cryobacterium sp. TMB3-10. Lineage (NCBI taxonomy): Bacteria > Bacillati > Actinomycetota > Actinomycetes > Micrococcales > Microbacteriaceae > Cryobacterium > Cryobacterium sp. TMB3-10. The sequence goes on from NZ_SOGH01000002.1 coordinate 30,505, forward strand.
GCCACCGGAACGCCCTACATCACCACCAAGTCTTCCGGCGTTCGTCTCGGCCGGCCCAACGGCTCCGGCGACGGCGTCAAGGCGCTCAGCCGCTCCATCGACGGCGCCGCATACACCTCTGGCACCGCCGGCGGACCGGCCAACGTGACCATCACCGGCCAGGTCGACATCGCCCGCTCGTCCAGCGCCGGCACGAGTAACGCGAACGGTGAGCTGCTGTATGTGCCGTTCGCCCGCGACGCCATCGCCTACGCCTACCAGGGCTCGGCCAGCGGCATCGGCTCGATCACCGCCACCCAGATGAAGAGCCTCTATGAGTGCTCGGCCGGATTCAAGATCGGCGGCGTCACCGTCACCCCGATCATTCCGCAGGCCGGATCGGGAACCCGCAAGGACTTCATCAGCAAGATCGGCGTCACCGAGGCCAGCATGCTGACGGTCGCGGAGGGTGGCTGTGTCGTTGAGGGCCAGGAGCACGACGCGACCACCCTGACGGCCGAGTCCGTCATGCCGATGGCCGTCTCGCGCTGGATCGCCATGAACACCGGCGCCAGCTACGACAAGCGCGGCAGCGGCACCCTGGGCTCCCTCGTCTCCGGCGTCGCGCCGGTCACCGGCACCGGAACCGCCATGGTTCCCAACGCTTCCTACTACAGCAACGGCACCTGGGGCCGCGACACCTACCTGGTTGTCGAATTCGCGCGGGTCGACCCGACCAACGCGAAGTACGACGCCAAGCTTGCCGGCCTGGTCGACCCGACCAAGGTCACCAGCCTCACCAACACCGCCTCGGTTCTGGCCAACCAGCCGGGCGCGGTCAAGAAGAAGTTCGGCATGCTCGCCCCGTCCAACACCACCGCCTTCCGCGTTCTCAAAACTGCCTAGCCCGCACCCGCGCACATTCACAAAAGGAATATGACAATGAAGATCAGCAGAAAAGCCAGCATCGCAGCAGCCGGCCTGATGTCCCTGGCCCTCGTAGCCGGTGCAGCGACGGCGGCCCAGGCCGCCCCGCAGACCAACGGCTCCGACGGACCCATGTACCTCTACGACGGCGCAACCGGCGAACTGATCCCCGCCGGCTCGCCGTTCGCGTGGGACGAATCCGCCGTGTCCTCCAACTCCGCCACAGACCCCAGCGAACCGCTGTTCTGCCCGGTCGGCTCTGAAGGCGCCCAGCAGTTCCTCTCCCCGGTCGGCCAGGAGCGCACCGTGCTCAACTGGACGGCCTTCTCCCCGGGTGGATTCGACCCCTCCCTCGACCTGTCGGTGCTGCTGGCTCCGCTCATGCCTGAGGGATTGATCAACGGTCTTCCCGGCCAGGCCGCGGCCAAGGCTGCCGGCGGAACATACAGCCTCGGCGTGGCCTGCACCATCAACAACGACGTCACCGTCGTGGGCGCGTTCTACCGCACCATCACGGTCGACGCCGGCACCGGTGTCTGGCGCGCTGCGGCGGTCGCAGACGCCACGCCGACCGACCCGACCGACCCGACCGACCCGACCGACCCTGCCCCTGAGGGCACCTCCGGCACGATCGCCCTGGCACCGACTGTCGTCGGTGCCACCAACGGCGTGCTGGCGCTGACGGTTCCGGCGGGCGCCGCGGCGACCTTCGGCACCCCGTCCCTGGTGGACAACAAGTCGACCACCACCGGTACCCTCGGTGCCGTCACGGTGAACGACGGTCGTGTTCTGACCCTCAACGGCTGGGACCTGACCGCCAATGTCGCTGACTTCGTGAACTCCGCGGACACAACCAGCATCATCGGCAAGACCCAGCTCGGCGTTGCACCGTCGGTCACCGCGACGGGCACCACGGCGACTGGTGTCACCGCCGCCGCCGCGCAGGTCGCCGGTTCCGCCTCCTACCCGGCGGCTTTCGCCGCGGCAGCGGCAGGCAGCACCGTCGGCGCCAGCGTGTTGAACGCCGGACTGACCTTTGTCGCTCCCCAGGCGAAGGCGGCGGGTACCTACACGTCGACCATGACCCTGACGGTCGTCTCGAAGTAATCAGCACCTGAATGACGGGGGAGGGGCGGTGTCTGACGCCGTCCCTCCCCTCCTCACCCCGTACCTTCCGCCAGAAAAGAGATCGCCGACCGTGACTAACCGCCGCACCCGCTCCCGCCGCCTCGCCCTCGTCTCGTCGGGTTTGCTCGTCACCCTGGGACTGACCGTGGGCCTCGGTGCCGCCGGCGCCTGGGCGGATGACTCAGACGGTATCGCCGGATCCCCGGCGGCCAACGGCAGCGTCGACCAGACCCGTTCGCGCTACAGCTATCAGGTCGACCCCGGCCAGCAGGTGGCAGACGAATACCTGGTGCAGAACACCGGCACCACCGCGCAGGCCGTCACCGTCTACGCCACCGACGCCTTCAACGCTGAAGACGGCAGCTTTTCCCTGCTCGACGGCGGGGTGGAGACCGTCGATGTCGGGCACTGGGTCAGCTTCGACAACGGCGCGAACAAGGTCGAGGTCACGCTGGAACCCGGCGGCTCGCAGATCATCCCGTTCACGGTCACCGTGCCCGCCGACGCCCAGCCCGGCGACCACGCCGGCGGCATCATCGTCTCTGCCCTCTCCCCGGCCGGCCAGGTGACGGTGGACCGCCGGGTCGCCATCCGGCTCTACGCCAGGGTGAAGGGGGAACTCCAGCCCGGTCTCACCATCAGCAGCATCTCCTCGTCCTACCGCGGTGAGCTGAATCCGTTCGCCGGCGAAACATCACTCACCATCAGCCTGCAGAACACCGGAAACGTCTCGCTGGGCGCCAACACCGTCGCCCAGGTGCGCGGCATCTTCGGCATCCCGCTGTCGGACCTGACCCGGACGCCGATCCCCGAGATGCTCCCCGGCAGCTCCCGCACCGTCACCATCGTCGTGCCGGGAGTGGGCCCATGGATCTACCTCAACCCGCAGGTCTCCCTCGCAGCCACTGTCGACGAAGATGCTCTGCCGCCAGGGCTCCTGCCCTCCGCCCAGCGCAGCAGCGATCTGTTCGTTGTGCCGTGGGCCTTCGTGATCGTGCTGGTCCTTGCCGGGTTCGTCCTGCTCGTCGTGCGACTGAGTCGTTCCAGGGATTCGGCTCGCGCCACGGCCTGGATCGCCTACACAGAGGCCGAGGCCCGCCGCAAAGCCCGCGAGGAAGCCACGGCCTAGCCGCTACTTCCAGATCTCATCCATTCCGAGGCAGATCATTCGAGCGTGCGCCGCCATTTCTTCCCCGCGCGTTTGCTTGTAGTTTGCTCCACCAACAGCTCAGAGAAAACCGGACCAGACTAACTTGACTGTGCTCATCTCCCACACCGTGCGTCACCTCCTGATCGTGGCGCTCTGCGCGCTGGTGCCCGTGATCGGCCTGATGGGACTCGCCGTCAGCGCCCAGGCGAACGAAGACCCGGATGGGGTGAGCCTCACGGTCAGCGTCCTCGGCTCCACCTCAGCACCCAGCCCGGCAGCCACGACTCGGGCGAGCACCAGGCCCGCCGCGCCCGTCACTTCCCTGACCACGCAGGTGACCCCGGTGGGCTCCGCGGCCACGGAGGCGCTGGGAACGGACCCCGTCGTCATGGCCGGCGTCCTCGCCGTGAGCGGGCTCACCGCGACCGCACACCCGACCGCGGGTCCCGACGGCGGGGACATCGTGCTCACGTTCACGGTGAAAAACCTCACCGACAATCCGATCAGCTCGTCCCTCCGGTTCTGGGTGGACAACGCCGTCGGCCTACAAATCCGTGCCGCGAATGACGCCTCGCTCACCGACCTGGCCGGTGGTGAAACCCGCACCGTCACCACGACCTTCACCGATGTGAGCCAGTGGAGCGTCTTCAACAGCCACGTGACCCTGACACCGCCGGACAGTGTCGACGGCACCGCGATGACACCGGTCACCCGGGACGCACTGCTTCTGGTTCCGCCATACTTCGTACTGCTGGTCGCCAGTCTGGTCGTCGGCCTGTCCGTCGCCGCTCGCTATGCGTTCCTCACCAAGAGGCTCTTTCCCGTCAGCGTCGCGGAAACCGCATCGTGACCCTGACCAGGCCGCCGCGCGGCTGGAAGCCGGGCCGGGCTCCTGAGCCGTCCTACGAACAGCCTGACGCTCCAACGACCGTCAGATCGCAGCCGCCCAAGGGATGGCGCCCGCGCCAGCCGCCGAAACCCCCGCGCCGCATGCCGGCACCGCCGACCGTGCTGGTCCTCACCCCGGCTGACCTGCTGCTGCGCACCATCCTGGCGATTATCGCGGCGTTGATCTTCGGCTTCCTCGCCAACCTCACGGTGCTGGGAAACCTGCAGCACCTCGTCTCCCAGCAGCAGCTCACCGACACGCTGCGGGTGGAACTGGCCCAGGGAACGGCGCCGGTGAGCGAGGGAACCGTCGACAAGGTGCTCCTGGCCGACGGCGCCCCGCTCGCGATCATCGACATCCCCTCGCTCGGTGTGCACGAGGTTATTGTCGAGGGCTCCGATTCCGGGACCACCCGCCTGGGTCCCGGGCACCGCCGCGACACTGTGCTGCCCGGCCAGGCCGGCATCAGCGTGGTCATGGGCCGGGCCGCCGCGTACGGCGGGCCGTTCGCGCGCATCCAGGAACTGGCGCCCGGCCAGGTGTTCACCGTGCTGACCGGCCAGGGCGAGCAGACCTTCGAAGTGATCGGGGTGCGCTACGCCGGAGATCCAGCACCGACCCCGCTGGCCGCGGGGGAGAGCCGTCTGATCCTGGAGACCGCGCGCGGGGCGGCCTTCGTGCCGGGCGGCGTGGCCAGGGTGGATGCCGTTCTGACGAGCGAGACACAGCCGGCGGGCATCCGCCAGACCAGCTATGTCACCCTGCCGGCGTCGCACAAGGAACTGGCAACGGACACCACGACGGTGTGGGCGCTGGCCTTCGCTCTCCAATTCTTCCTCCTGATTGAACTGGCGATGATCTGGTCCTTCCGCCGCGTCGGCCTGCAGAAGGCCTGGACGGTTTTCATCCCGGTCGTGGCAGTCGGTGGGCTTTTCGTCGCCGACCAGGCCGTTCGGCTCCTCCCCAACCTGCTCTAGCGAACGAAACGAGTCCTCATGACCCAGTCCACCCAGGATGCCGAGCTGACGCAGGTGCTGCCGGCCGTGACGACGGCCCCTCGCCCCGCTCACCCGGCCGACCGGCCTCAGCCAGACCGTCGGGCGCGGCGGTCCCGCGGCTTCGCCTTTCCGGCCCGCATGGGCACACGAACCCCGACCGTCGGGCTGCCCATCGCGGTGGAGCCGCGACCGCTGGCCACCCTGGAGGGGCGCAACGTGTCGGCCTGGTTCGGCGAGCGGCAGGTGCTCGACAGGGTGAACCTGACCATGCCGGCGGGCGTCATCACCTCCCTCATCGGCCCATCCGGCTGCGGAAAGTCGACATTCCTGCGCATCCTGAACCGGATGCACGAGCTCGTGCCGTCAGCGAGCCTGGCCGGCGAGGTGCTGCTCGACGGAGAGGACATTTACGATCCGGAACGCAAACTCGTCGACGCCCGTAAGCACATCGGCATGGTTTTCCAGAAGCCCAACCCGTTCCCGGCCATGTCGATCTACGACAACGTCATTGCCGGGCTCACCCTCACCGGTGTCCGTGCCTCGAACGACGAGAAGGACTATCTGGTCGAGAGCTGCCTGACCAAGGCCGGGCTGTGGACCGAGGTTCGGGACCGGTTGCGTGCCCCCGGCGGCGGGCTGTCCGGCGGGCAGCAGCAGCGTCTGTGTATTGCCCGGTCCCTCGCGGTGACGCCTCGGATCCTGCTGATGGACGAACCGTGCTCGGCCCTGGACCCCACGTCGACCCGGGTGATCGAGGAGACCATGCTCGAGCTGGCCCACGAGGTCACTATCGTCATCGTCACCCACAACATGCAGCAGGCCCAGCGGGTCTCCCAGAACTGCGCGTTCTTCCTCGCCGCCCAGGGCACCCCCGGCGGGATCGTCGAGCACGGGCCGACCGACCTGATGTTCGGCGACCCGATCGACAGCCGCACGGCGGACTACGTCAACGGCCGGTTCGGATAGCCGGCGTGACGCTCAGTCGAAGTCGAGACTGAGCTTGCGCAGGAGGGCGGCGAGGCGCTCCTGGTCTGCTGAGGGCAGGCTGGCCAGAAGGGCGGCCTCGGCGTCTACCAGACGGGTGATCGCGGCATCCACCCGGGTCAATCCGCCGGCGGTCATGCCCACAAAGATGCCGCGGCCATCGTTTGGGTCGGTGCGGCGGGTGACCAGGCCCCGTTCGACCAGCCTGTCGATACGGTTGGTCATGGTTCCGCTGGACACCAGGGTCTGTTGCAGCAGCAGCTTCGGGCTCAGCTCGAACGGGGCGCCGGCCCGGCGGAGCGCCGACAGCACGTCGAATTCCCAGGAGTCCAGCTCCGACCGCGAGAACGCGGTGCGGCGGGCACGGTCCAGATGCTTGCTCAGCCGGGCGACGCGGGAGAACACCTGAAGCGGCGCGAAATCCAGGTCGGGGCGCTCCCGCAACCAGGCATCAACGATCCGGTCGACTTCGTCATGAGCAGGCATCCGTCCATTATCCGGTTTTCGTCGACCCCGGAAACCGCGGATGACGCGGGGCGTCCGCGCATCTGGCAGACTTGACTCCGTTGCCCGGCCCCGAGCCGATGCAATCCGCCGTGGTGTAATGGCAGCACGACAGCCTTTGGAGCTGTTAGGTCTAGGTTCGAGTCCTGGCGGCGGAGCTCATGTGTGAGAGCACAGTTGAGAGGACCACAGTGACCGATTCCCGCCTCGCTATCATCGTGCTGGCCGCCGGCCAGGGCACCCGCATGAAGTCCAGCCTGCCCAAGCTCATGCATCCGCTCGCCGGACTGCCGATCATCAGCCATGTGCTGGCCACGGCCCGTGCCCTGGATGCCGCGCACGTGATCACGGTGCTCCGGCACGAGCGTGAGCGCCTGGCCGAGCTCGTCGCCTTCGACCTGCCGGAGAGCCTGCTCGTCGATCAGGACGAGATCCCCGGAACCGGTCGCGCCGTGGAGCAGGCCGTCGCCGCGCTGCCCGCCGACTTCGACGGTGACGTGCTCGTGATCAGCGGTGACGTGCCGCTGCTGAACGCCGCGACCCTGGCGAACTTCATCGAGGCGCACCGGGAACGCGCGGAGGTGTCCGCCACCGTGCTGTCGGCGTTCCCGACCGACGTCACCGGCTACGGCCGCATCATCCGCAGCGACGACGGCGGCTTCGACCGGATCGTGGAACACAAGGACGCCAACGACGACGAACGCGCCGTCGACGAGATCAACGCCGGCGTGTACATCTTCGGCCTGTCCGAACTGCGCGACCAGCTGGCCAGACTCACCACCGACAACGTGCAGGGCGAGAAGTACCTCACCGACGTGATCGGTCTGCTGCGCGCCGCCGGGTCGGAGGTGCGCGCCGTGCCGGTGGCGGATGCCTGGCTCGTCGCAGGCATCAACGACAGGGCCCAGCTCAGCGACACCGCCGCCAAGCTCAACGCCGTCATCGTGCGGGGCTGGCAGCTGGCCGGTGTGACCGTGCAGGACCCGGCCACCACCTGGATCGACCTCAAGGCCACGCTCGCGAACGACGTGACCCTCTTGCCGGGCACCCAGATCCTCGGTTCCACCACGGTGGCCACCGGAGCGATCGTCGGCCCGGACACCACCCTGCTCGACTGCGAGATCGGCGAAGGGGCCACGGTCAAGCGCACCGACGGCACTCTCGCGGTGATCGGCGCCGGCGCCACCGTCGGCCCATTCGCCTACCTGCGGCCGGGCACCTGGCTCGGCGCCGACGGCAAGATCGGCACCTTCGTGGAGACCAAGAACGCCGTCATCGGCGAGGGCAGCAAGGTGCCGCACCTCAGCTACGTGGGCGACGCCACGGTCGGGGTGCACTCCAACATCGGCGCAGGCACGATCTTTGCGAACTACGACGGCGTGACCAAGAACCCGTCGGTGATCGGGTCCCATGTGCGCACCGGGTCGCACAACGTGTTCGTCGCGCCGATTAGAATCGGTGACGGAGCCTACACGGGCGCCGGAACTGTGGTCCGTAAGGACGTGCAGGCCGGGGCGCTCGCGATCAACGTGGCTCCGCAACGCAATATGGTCGGTTGGGTAGAGACCAACCGGCCGGGAACAGATGCGGCGACAGCCGCGTCACAGAGCGGAGACTAGGTGCCTGGAATCAAGAGCAGCGGCGAGAAGAAATTGGTGCTCATCTCGGGGCGAGCACACCCACAACTCGCGATCGACATCGCCGCAGAACTTGGTTCGGAGCTGATCCCCACCGACGCGCGTACCTTCGCCAACGGCGAGATCTACGCCAGGTTCGACGAGAGTGTGCGCGGTGCCGACGCGTTCGTCATCCAGTCGCACACCAACCCCATCAACGAGTGGTTGATGGAACAGCTGATCATGGTGGATGCGCTCAAGCGTGCGTCGGCCAAGCGGATCACCGTGGTCGCCCCGTTCTACCCGTACGCCCGTCAGGACAAGAAGGGTCGCGGTCGCGAGCCGATCTCCGCCCGCCTCGTCGCCGACCTGTTCAAGGTGGCCGGCGCCGACCGCATCATGTCGGTCGACCTGCACGCCGCCCAGATCCAGGGCTTCTTCGACGGCCCCGTCGACCACCTCTTCGCCATGCCGGTGCTGCTCGAGCACTTCCGGGCCAAGCTGGACCCGTCCACCCTTACCATCGTGTCGCCGGACATGGGCCGCGTGCGCGTCGCCGACATCTGGAGCGACAAGCTCGGCGCCCCGCTGGCCATCATCCACAAGCGCCGCGACCCCCTGGTGCCCAACCAGATCACCGTTCACGAGATCGTCGGAGAGGTCAAGGGTCGGGTCTGCCTGATCGTCGACGACCTGATCGACACCGGCCGCACCATCGTGCAGGCCGCGGAGGCGCTCATGGCCGCCGGCGCCATCGGTGTCGTCGTCGCCGCCACGCACGCCGTCTTCAGCCCGCCCGCGCTCGAGCTGCTGCAGAACGACGCCATCCAGGAAGTCGTCGTCACCGATACCCTGCCGATCCCCGAGGACAAGCGTTTCCCGACGCTGACCGTGCTGCCGATCGCGCCCCTGCTGGCGCGCGCCATCCACGAGGTCTTCGACGAGGGATCCGTCACATCGATGTTCGAGGGCGCCGCGTAAGGCTCGCACTCAGCACGTTCGCGGTTGGCCGGTCCTGTTTCGGGGCCGGCCTTTTCGCGTTTCAGAGCACGAGTTCGACGGTGACCGTCGCTGTGTCGCCCACGCCGATCTTCTCGGCCTCGCGGATGGCCTTCTTCACCGGCAGAACAAACCGGCCCGTGGCGCTCTCGGGGAAGATCGAGGTGGCCCACCTTGAGCCGTTGATGGCCACCCGCACTCGCTGTGAGCCGAAGCCGACCCGCAGTCCGTCGGTGAGCTCCCGAATCTCGTCGGACTGGTCGGCGGGCAGCGAGACGAACACCCACGCGTTCATGCTCTCGGTGTTCCACAGTGCCGTCGTGAAGGTGAAGGTGGGTCCCATCGGGCGCCTTTCGTCGGACTAGGTCGTGGCGCCGGCGGCCGGCGGCCGGAACGGGCCCGGGATGATGCCCAGCGGCATGACGAAGGTCTGGCGTTCGTTCTGGTCGATTGCGTAACACTGCCAGCCGAAGCCGCCCGCCCCGACCAGCTCGAACCTGGCGTCGATGCCCTCAGAGAGCGGGTAGTAGCGCGTCACGGCCGCGGCGCAGGCCCTGGCGGCCGTGGCCGAGGCGATGCTCATGGTGGTGAGCACGCCGGGCACGAGCAGGGCGACGAGGCCGAGGATCACGGTGATGCGCATGAGCAGCACCATCCGCCGGCCGCGGAGGGGCCGGGAGGAGTCCGTCGGTTCGTAACCGGAGAGTTCGGGGTGAAAGTCGCTCATGAGTGCCCTCCAGTAAATCAGATCGCGCCGGCTTGAGGGCGCCCGATCGCGGATGCCTGCGGTTCACCTTGCGGCCGTATCCTTGCCGCATGCACGCTACGGATCGGCGGGAGGGCCAGGGTGCCCTCCAGCGGCACCTCGGTACCGTCGGGGCGATGGTGCTGGGCCTGGCCGCGATGATCGGCGCCGGGGTGTTCTACGTGTGGGTGCCCGCGGCGGCCGCCGCCGGCTCCGGTCTGCTGATCGGGCTGGTTCTGGCGGGGCTGGTCGCCTCGCTCAATGCCCTGAGCTCGGCACAGCTGTCGATGAGCCATCCGGTGTCCGGGGGAGTCTATGTGTTCGGGCGGGCGACCCTCGGCCCGTGGTGGGGGTTCTCCGCCGGCTGGTTGTTCCTGGCCGGCAAGACCGCTTCGGCCGCGGCCATCGCCTCGATCCTGGGCGGCTACCTGTGGCCGGAGCAGGCCCGGCCGGTGGCGGTAATGGCGATCCTGGTGCTCGGAGCCGTCAACCTGGCGGGTGTGCGCAGCACCGCCAGGCTCAGCGCCGCGGTGGTGTTCCTGGTGCTCGGCGGGCTGCTCATGCTGGTGGTCGTGGTGGCTGCCGGGCTAGCCGGCGGGTCGCTCACGGCCTCGTTCGACACCGGGTCGCTGCTGGTCGGCGGCGGGGCGGGCATCCTGCAGTCGGCCGGCCTGCTCTTCTTCGCGTTCGCCGGCTACGCCCGCATGGCCACGCTGGGGGAGGAGGTGCGGGACCCCCGCCGCACCCTGCCCCGCGCGATCGTGGCCGCCCTCGGCGTCACCCTGGTGGTCTACGCGGTGATCGGAGTGCTCTGCGTGCTCGTGCTCGGACCGGCGGGCCTGGCGGACTCGGTCTCGCCGCTGGCCGACCTCGTCGGCGGTGCGGAGCCGTGGACCGTCATCGTCCGGGTGCTGGCGGCCATCGCCTGCCTGGGCTCGTTAGCCGGCATCCTGGCCGGACTCAGCCGCACCGGGCTGGCGATGGCGAGGGAAGGCGACCTGCCGGGCGCACTCAGCCGCGTGTCGCCGACCCTGAACACCCCGGTGTCGGCGGAGATGGCCATGGGCCTGGTCGCGGTGCTCGGCGTGCTGCTGCTGGATGCCGCCCGGCTGGTGGGCTTCTCGGCCTCCGCGGTGCTGGTCTACTACGCAATCGCGCATCTGGCCGCGCTGCGGCAGCCGGGCGAGCAGCGCTGGCTGCCGCGCTGGGTGCAGTACCTGGGCGTGGCCGGCTGCCTGCTCCTGGCCCTGACCCTGCCCTGGCCGGGGGTCGTCGCCGCGTTCGGCTGGCTGGCGCTGGGCCTGGTCGGACGCGCCCTGCGCCTGTCCCGCTCCGCCCCGAGCTAACTGTTGCCCGATCGGACATGTGCGTCCGGTGCGCCGGGCGCAAATGTCCGCTTCGGCAACAGAAGTAGGCGACCGCGTGGGCGGCGGCCCGGCCTCCACAGGGTACCGGCTGCGCGATTGTGCACAGGCGGCGGTAGATTCCGTGGTTCTGGAGCGTCGGATGTGACGCTCCAGCCATGACCATTGACCGGCTGGACCCAGAAACAGGCCTGTTCCTCGTGAAGAAGATCGGCGTGAGCGACACTGACGCGAGGCTCGCCCGGCGGGAGGTCGACCTTGGCTCGGCCACGCGGCTCAGGCGTGGCGTCTTCACGACGGCTGAGCGCTGGCGGAGCATCGACCCCGGGCAGAGATACCTGGATCGGATCCGGGCCGTCGTGGAGACCCGGAAATACGATCCCGTGGTCAGCCATCAGTCTGCGGCGGCACTCTGGGGAATCCCGCTTGGCAGTCCGTGGCCGCACGCCGTACATGTGCTTGCGCGGCCGGCGTCGCACGCACGCAGCAAGAACGGGGTGCTGGTGCACCGTTCCGAGTTCGCGTGGGAGGAGATCGTCGAGATCGACGGAGTGCTCGTGACCAGCCCGGCGCGCACCCTGCTCGACCTCGCCAGAACCGTGAGCTTCGCGGATGCCGTCGTGGCGCTCGACCACGCACTCAACCCGGACCGCGCGGACCCTCGGGTACTCCTTTACGCCGAGGAGCTGTCCGAGGCCCTGGCCAGGGTCGCCTCGGCGCGAGGGCTGGTCAGGGCGCGGCGGGCCATCGACTTTGCCCGCCCGAACGCGGCCAACCCTGGGGAGTCGCTGAGCCGGGTCTCGATCTTCGAGCTGGGCTTTCCCGACCCGGCCCTGCAGACCAGGCATCCCAACCCCCGCGGCGGCTGGTACTTCACCGACCACGAGTGGCTGGCGTTCATGGTGATCGGGGAATTCGACGGGAAGGGCAAATATCTCAAGGAGGAGTACCTGCGCGGCCGGAGTCCCGGCGAGGTGGTCTACGAGGAGAAGATTCGTGAGGACCACCTGCGTGCCGAGGGCTTCACCGTGGTGCGCTGGGGATGGGCCGAGCTGACCGAACGGGCAGTGTTGCGGCGCATCCTGCGGAAAGCCGGACTGCCCATCATCCGCTGACCTGCCTCGGTGCCCACGCCAACACGTGTTGCCCGTGCGGACTTCTGCGGCCGGTGTGCCGGGCGCAAATGTCCGCACGGGCAACAGTTGCCGAGCGGGTGGTGCGGGAGCGAGGAACTCCGGGGGAGGGCCCCCTAGTCGAAGGAGCCCTAGTGCGAGGAGCCCTCGGTGACGATCTCGGTGCGGTCGCCGGACCACAGGGTGTGGAAGGTTCCCTCCTTGTCGACGCGCTTGTAGGTGTGCGCCCCGAAGAAGTCGCGCTGGCCCTGGGTGAGCGCAGCGGGAAGGCGGTCGGCACGCAGGCTGTCGTAGTACGCCAGCGACGACGCGAACACCGGCGCGGGGATGCCGGCGTGGGCGGCGTCGGCGACAACGTTGCGCCAGGAGTCCTGGGCCGTGGCGACGACATCGGTGAAGAACGGGGCGGTGACGAGCGAGACGAGTCCCGGGTTCTCGGTGTAGGCCTCGGTGATGCGGTTGAGGAAGCGGGCGCGGATGATGCAGCCACCGCGCCAGATCTTCGCGATGTCGCCCTTCTTGATGTCCCAGTTGTACTGCTCCGCACCGGCGACGATGGCGTCGAAGCCCTGCGAGTAGGCGATGACCTTGGACGCGTAGAGCGCCTGGCGGACACCCTCGATGAAGCCATCCACATCTTCGACGGGGTTGACGGTCGGGCCGGGCAGAGCGGCGGCAGCGGCACGCTGCGCGGGCTTGGAGGAGACGGAGCGGGCGAACACGGCCTCGGCGATGCCCGACACGGGGATGCCGAGGTCGAGGGCGGTCTGCACGGTCCACACGCCGGTGCCCTTGCTGCCGGCCTGGTCGAGGATGACGTCGACGAGCGGCTTCCCGGTCTCGGCGTCGACCTGCTTGAGGACCTCCGCGGTGATCTCGATGAGGTAGCTCTCGAGGTCGCCCTTGTTCCACTCGGTGAAGATCTCGGAGATCTCGGCCGGGGTCTTGCCGGTTCCGCGACGGATGAGGTCGTACGCCTCGCCGATGAGCTGCATGTCGGCGTACTCGATGCCGTTGTGGATCATCTTGACGAAGTGGCCGGCGCCGTCGGTGCCGACGTGGGTGACGCAGGGCTCACCGTCGACGACAGCGGCGATGGACTCGAGGATCGGGCCGAGGGTGACGTACGCCTCGGCGGAGCCGCCGGGCATGATGCTGGGACCCTTGAGGGCGCCTTCCTCACCACCGGAGATGCCGGCGCCGACGAAGTTGATACCGGTCTCGCGCACGGCCTTCTCGCGGCGGAGGGTATCGGTGAACAGGGCGTTGCCGCCGTCGACGATGATGTCGCCGGGCTCGAACAGCTCGGTCAGCTGGCTGATGACGGCGTCGGTGCCCTTACCGGCCTGCACCATGATGATCGCGGTGCGGGGGGTCTTGAGCGAGGCGACGAATGCCTCGATGGTCTCGGAGGCGACAAAACCGGCCTCGGGGTGCTCATCCATGAGCAGCCGGGTGCGTTCGGGCGAACGGTTGTACACGGCCACGGTGTTGCCTTCGCGGCTGGCGAGGTTCCGGGCGAGGTTGGAGCCCATCACCGCCAGTCCGACAACGCCGATGTTTGCTGAACCGGTTTCTGACACGTGTTCTCCCTTAGATCTGTGAGTTGTGATCATGTTCAAGATTAGTGGCTTACATAGCCCATGTAATCATATTTATAGCGCGGAGGTCGGATCGGCGGCCCAGGTGGGCTGCACCTCGGCGTAGGTGCGGCGCATGATCCGCTCCATCGCCTCCCGGGCCTTCTGCGGTTGCGCGCCCGAAATCGCCTCGGCGACCTCGGCGTGCAACTGCAGGGTGTTCTCGTGCGGGCGGTCCGGCTGCAGGCCCAGGTCGGTGCGGCCGGACAGGACCGCGGCGACGGCTCCGTCGAGCTTGGCGAACATCTCATTGCCCGAGCCCCGCAGCACCAGCCGGTGAAACCGGATGTCGAGCTCCAGGAACGAGGACAGGTCACCCGAGTCACCCGCGGCCCGCATCAGGTCGGCCACGTCCATCAGCTCGGCCGCGACCGAGGCCGCCGCATGCCGAGCGGCCAGTTCCGCAGCCATCGGTTCCACCGCGGAGCGCAATTCGGTGAGCGAGCGCAGCTGTTCGCCCTTGCCGGGGCCGAGCAGGCGCCAACGGATGATGGTCGGGTCGTAGGTGTTCCAGCTGGACGGTGGCAGAACCCTGATGCCGACCCGTTTGACGGACTCGACGAGGCCCATCGACCCCAGCACCCGGATGGCCTCCCGGATGACCGACCGGCTCACCCCCTGTCGGCGCTCGATCTCGTCGGAGAGCAGGACGGTTCCCGCTGGAACCGTCCCATCGACGATGGACCGTCCGACGTCTTCGGTCACTCGGGTGTGCAGGCTGGGCGGCATGGTCGTCACTTTATCGCCTAGACTGTTGAGTTGAACTTCGGCGAGGGATTCGCGCCAGCCGGGAAACCGGTGCCTGCGAAATCCGTAATCGACGCGGCGAAAAGTCCTCTCAGGCCTTTCCTCACGCTGACATGCGTTCGAGTTGAACCAGCATCCGTACTGCGGGCCCCGTGCCCGCAACACCAATACGGGCACACGAGGCCCGCAAGGAGACACATCATGGCCGAGGCCAAGAACAGCAACAACAAGATTTCCGCAGACGCACGCAACAGCTTCGGCAAGGGCGCGGCCCGCAAGCTGCGCGTGCTGGGCAAGATCCCCGCCGTCATCTACGGCCACGGCACCGAGCCCGTGCACGTGGCCCTGCCGGCTCACGAGATCGGCCTGCTGCTGCGTCGCGCGAACGCCGTGCTCGAGCTCGACGTCGAAGGAACCACCCACCTGACCCTGGTCAAGGACGTGCAGAAGGACCCGGTTCGCCAGATCATCGAGCACCTCGACCTCATCGTCATCCGCAAGGGTGAGAAGGTCCAGGTTGAGGTCGCCGTGCACGTCATCGGTGAGACCGCCCCCGGCACCACCGCCGACCTCGACGCCAAGACCCTGCTGCTCGAGGTCGAAGCCACCAACATCCCGCAGAGCGTGAGCGTCGACGTCGAGGGCCTCGAAGACGGCACCCTCATCCACGCCAGCGAGATCACCCTGCCCGACGGCGCGTCGCTCATCTCCGACCCCGAGATGGTCGTCGTCGGCGTGCACCTGCCGGCCGAGGAAGAAGAGGAAGAGGAGACCGTCGAGGGCGACGAAGCTCCCGCCGAGGAAGCTGCCGCCGAGTAGTCTTCCCCCTTCAACACCGGACAGAAACTTTTGTAAAGGAACCCCCTGGACGAGAATCTCTGGCTCGTAGTCGGGCTCGGTAACCCCGGGCCCGGCTACGCCGGTAACCGCCACAACGTCGGCCACATGGTCACGGCCGTGCTCGCCGACCGGATGCGCGCGAATTTCAAGAACCACAAGGCGAATTCCGCCGTCGCCGAGGGGCGCAGTTTCCCCGGCGGTCCCAAGCTGATCCTGGCCAAGCCGAACAGCTTCATGAATCTTTCCGGCGGACCCGTCGCGGCCTTGCTCCGGTTCTACTCCCTGGACGTCTCCCGCCTCATCGTCGTGCACGACGAGCTGGACCTGCCCTTCGACACCCTCAAGATCAAGGTGGGCGGCGGCCACGGGGGCCACAACGGGCTGCGCGACATCATCGCGGCCACCGGCAGCAACGAGTTCACCCGCATCCGGATGGGCATCGGCCGGCCGCCCGGCCGGCAGAACGCCGCCGACTTCGTGCTGCACGATTTCTCCAGCACCGAACGCACCACCCTGGGGATCATGCTCGAGGACGCGGCGGATGCGATCGAGATGATCGCCGCGGAGGGTGTCACCGCCGCCCAGCAGAAGTTCCACGCCCCACCTGCGTAGAAAACTACCCGTAGACTTGTGCGGTGATTCTTCAGGGCTTGATTCCGGCGCTTTCGCGTGCCTCCACGTTCGATGCCGCCCTCGCCTTTGCGGCCCGTGACGCCGACTTCTCGCTCACCGAGGGCCTCCGCGCCCCGCTGCTGGCCGCGCTGCTCGAGCAGCGCGACAGGTTGGACAAGGGCCGGGCGCTGTTGATCATCACCGCAACCGGCCGTGAGTCCGAGGCGCTGCGGGAGAACCTGGGCTGCTTCTCCGACGACGCCGAGATCGTCGAGTTCCCCGCCTGGGAGACCCTGCCGCACGAGAGGCTCAGCCCCAGTGCCGAGATCGTGGGCCGCCGCCTCTACGCCCTGAGGCGGATGCGCGACTGGGAGGCTGCGGACGCCGCCACCCGGCGCCCCCTCATCGTGGTGGCCTCGGTGCGCGCCGCCCTGCAGCCTGTGGCCGACAACCTCACCGACTACGACCCGCTCGAGCTCACGGCCGGCGGCCGCGGCCACGACCTCGCCGCCATCGCCGTCGACCTCGTCAACGTGGCGTACGCCCGAGTGGACATGGTCACCCGGCGCGGCGAGTTCGCCGTGCGCGGCGGCATCCTCGACGTGTTCCCACCGATGGCCGCGCACCCGTACCGCATCGAGTTCTTCGGTGACGAGGTCGAGCAGATCCGCGCCTTCGCGGTCGCCGACCAGCGCTCGATGCCCGAACCCATCGAGTCGGTGACCCTGCCGCCCAGCCGCGAACTGCTGCTCAGCCCCGCCGTGCGCCAGCGCGCCCGGGAGATGCAACACGAGTTCCCCAGCCTGGCGGGTCTGCTCGCCAAGGTGGCCGAGGGCATCCCCGTCGAGGGCATGGAGAGCCTCGCGCCCGCCCTCGTCGACAGGCTGGTGCCCGTCACGCACTACCTGCCCCGCCAGGCCGCCGTCGCCGTGATCTCGCCGGAACGGGTCGCCTCCCGCGCCATCAGCCTCGCCGAGACCAACCGGGAGTTCCTCTCCGCCGCCTGGAACGCCGCCACCGCCGGCGCCGAGGCCCCCATCGACCTCGCCAGCGGTGACTTCCTCACCCTGGGCACCCTGCGCGACGCCGTGCGGTACTCGGCCCCCGGCGCCGGGGCCAGCGAACGGGTCTGGTGGACGTTGAGCTCCTTCCAGGCCGCGCCCACCGACATCCCGGTGCTGCCCGAACACCGCGAGATCGACGAACTGCTCACCATCCGCATCGAGGGCGACGCCGTGCCGAGCTTCGCCGGCAGCGTCGAGGGCGCCGTCGGGCACCTCTCCACGCGCCTCAAGGACGGTTGGACCGTCGCCGTCGTCGCGCAGGGCGCCGGCCTCGTCGACCGCGCCGCCGACGTCCTCTCCGGCGCCGAACTGCCCGCCCGCATCGTGGAGGAGTTCCCGGCGAACCCGGAACCGGGCATCGCCTACCTGATCAAGGCCTCCATCACTCACGGGTTCGAGATCCCCGAGACCAAGCTCACCCTGGTCAGCGAGAGCGAGTTCTACGGCCGCACCGTCGGTTACGACGCCCGCCAGATCAAGAAGCTCGCCAGTCGGCGCAAGAACGTCGTCGATCCGTTGCAGCTCAAGACCGGCGACCACGTCGTGCACCAGACCCACGGCATCGGCAAGTTCCTCGAACTCACCCAGCGTGAGGTCTCCAGCGGCGGCCGCAACCCGGTCAAGACCACCCGCGAATACCTGGTGCTCGAGTACGCGCCGTCCAAGCGCGGTCACGGCGGCGACAAGCTCTACGTGCCCACCGACCAGCTCGACCTGGTCTCCCGCTACGTCGGCGGCGAGGCACCCGCGCTGTCCAAGATGGGCGGCAGCGATTGGTCGGCCGCCAAGACAAAGGCCCGGCGGGCGGTGCGCGACATCGCCGTCGAACTCGTCAAGCTCTACTCGGCACGGATGGCCAGCAAGGGTCACGCATTCGGCCCTGACACGCCCTGGCAGCGTGAGCTCGAGGAGGCGTTCCCGTTCGCGGAGACGCCCGACCAGCTCACCACCATCGAGGAGGTCAAGGCCGACATGGAGCGGCCCATCCCGATGGACCGGTTGCTGTCCGGTGACGTGGGCTTCGGCAAGACCGAGGTCGCCGTGCGCGCAGCGTTCAAGGCCATCCAGGACGGCAAGCAGGTGGCCATGCTCGTGCCGACCACCCTGCTCGTGCGCCAGCACATGGAGACCTTCCAGGAGCGCTTCGCCGGGTTCCCCATCCACCTGCGGGCGCTCAGCCGGTTCCAGACCGACAAGGAATCCCGCGAGACCGTGGCCGGCATGCTCGACGGCACCGTCGACATGGTCATCGGCACCCACCGGCTGTTGTCGGAGAACACGATCTTCAAGGACCTCGGCCTGGTCATCATCGACGAGGAACAGCGTTTCGGTGTCGAGCACAAGGACGCTCTCAAGAAGCTCAAGACCAACGTCGACATCCTCGCCATGAGCGCCACGCCCATCCCGCGCACCCTGGAGATGGCCGTCACAGGCATCCGGGAGATGTCCACCCTGGCCACCCCGCCGGAGGACCGGCACCCGATCCTCACCTTCGTCGGGCCGTACTCCGACCGCCAGGTGGCCGCCGCCATCCGCCGCGAACTGCTTCGCGAGGGCCAGATCTTCTTCGTGCATAACCGCGTCTCCAGCATTAACCGGGTGGCCGCGCAGCTGGCCGAACTGGTGCCGGAAGCCCGCGTCGCCGTGGCGCATGGGCAGCTGCCGGAGGCGCAGCTGGAACAGGTGGTGGTGGACTTCTGGGAGAACAAGTTCGACATCCTGGTCTCCACGACCATCATCGAGACCGGCCTGGACATCGCCAACGCGAACACCATCATCATCGACAGGGCCGACAAGTACGGGCTCAGCCAGCTGCACCAGCTGCGCGGCCGGGTCGGCCGTGCCCGGGAGCGTGCATACGCCTATTTCCTCTACGACGAGAACAAGCCGCTCTCCGAGATCGCGCACGACAGGCTGGCCACCATCGCGGCCAACAACGAACTCGGCGCCGGCATGCAGGTGGCGCTGAAGGACCTCGAGATCCGCGGTGCGGGCAACCTGCTCGGCGGCGAGCAGGCCGGTCACATCGCCGGGGTCGGCTTCGACCTCTACCTGCGCATGATCGGCGAGGCCGTGTCGACCTTCCGCGGTGACGTGGCCGAGGGCCAGACGGAGCTGCGGCTGGAGCTGCCCGTGGACGCGCACATCCCCGAGGAGTACGTGGACAGCGAGCGGCTGCGCCTGGAGGCGTATCAGAAGCTCTCCGGCGCCAGCGGGCTCGCGGCCGCCGACGACCAGATCGGGCTCGTGCTCGAGGAGCTCACCGACCGCTACGGCGAACCGCCCGAAGCCGTCACCAACCTCATCGCCGTGTCCAGGCTGCGCAGGCACGCGCAACAGGCCGGCCTCGGTGAGGTCGTCGCGATGGGCTCCAACCTGCGGGTGGCGCCGGTCGACCTGGCCGACTCCATGCAGGTTCGGGTGCAGCGGATGTACCCGGGTGCCAAGTACTCAGCCGCGGCCGGGTCGATGATCGTGCCGCTGCCGCGCCTGAACGGCGAGCCGCTGGCCGACGCCGCCCTTATAGCGTGGACGGGCTCGCTGCTGGACGCGGTGTTTCCGCGGCCCGTCGATACTGCCGTGCCCGCGCACTGACCACGACGGCCGAGACCAGGATCGCGAAGCCCGAGCCCAGCAGCACGGCGAGGGTAGCCTCGTCGACCACCTCGACGCTGCCGGCGAAGGCGAGCGCGCCCATCAGCAGTGACACTGTGAAGCCGATGCCGCCCAGGCAGGCGACCATCACGATGTCGATGAACTTGAGCCCGGACCTGGACCCGTTGGGGCGCCGGGAGATCAGGCTACCCAGGCTCCCGGCCAGGGTGATGCCGATCAGCTTGCCCACCGGCAAGGCCACCAGGATGCCCCAAAACGCCGGGCTGAGCTCGGCCAGGCTCACCTGCGGGATGGCCACGAGGGCCGCCGAGAACGCGAACAGCGGCAGGATCACCGCGTTGGAGTACGGCTCGAGCACGTGGTGGGTGCGGCCACCGGGCACCCGGGCCATCACCAGGCCGAGGATCACGCCGGCGATGGTGGCGTGCACGCCGGAGAGATAGGTGAAGTACCAGGTGGCCACGCCGAGGACGATCAGCAGGACGATGATCGGCCAGACCGGCTTCCGGCCCAGCACCCACGGCGAACGCGGCTTGAGCAGCCGGCTGGTGACCCCGAAGAGGGTGGCCGTGATCGCCGCGAAGCCGATGTACTGCAGCTCGGGGTCCTGGGTGAAGAAAAACGCGATGATCAGGATCGCCACGAGGTCGTCGAGCACCGCCAGGGCCAGCAGGAACACCCGCACCCGGGTGGGGATCCCGCGGCCGAACACCGCCAGCACCCCCAACGCGAACGCGATGTCGGTGGCCGTGGGCACCGGCCAGCCCGCGGCCAGCCCCGAGCCCTGGGTGAGCAGCAGGTAGATGCCGGCGGGAACCGCGACCCCGCCGAGCGCGGCGAGGGCGGGCAGCGCCGCCTTGCCGAAGCTGTTCAGGTCGCCGATCACCAGTTCGCGTTTGAGCTCGATGGCGATGAGGAAGAAGAAGATCGACAGCAGTCCGTCGCTGATCCAGTGCTTGGCCGACAGGTCCAGCCCGAACAGGCCGGTGTGCAGATGTTCGTTGGCCGCCTCGATCAGCGCCGGACCGAAGGCGAGATTGGCCATGATCAGGCCGAGCACACCGGCGAGAAGCAGGAACCCGGCGGCGTAGCGTTCGGAACGGATGAAAGTCATGGAGATCCTGTCCACCCACGGTAAAAGCGGGTCGGTCGTACGTCGTGAGCGAAACATTTCGCCCGCCGACCAGACTTCCCGGCACACCAGCGTTCAGTTTAGTCCCGCCGCCTACGATGGAGTGTGACCGAATACGCCCAGCCCACGCCATCCGCTTTCGACGAGCTCGTCGCCACGGTCGCCCGCCTGCGTGCGCAGGGCGGTTGCCCGTGGGACGCCGAGCAGACCCACGCGTCGCTCGTGCAGTACCTCACCGAGGAGACTCACGAGCTGATCGAGGCGATCGAGAGCGGCAGCCGCGACGACCTGCTGGAGGAGCTCGGTGACGTGCTCTACCAGGTGGTCTTCCACGCGAGCATCGCCGCCGAGACACCGGGGGAGGACTTCGACATCCAGGAGGTGGCCGCCCGGATGACTCGCAAGATGGTCGGCCGGCACCCGCACGTCTTCGCCGAGAGCGGCGCTCAGAAGACCACCGACGAGGTCATCGCCGGCTGGGATGACGTGAAGGCCGCCGAGAAGCCGCACCGCACCAGCGTGCTCGACGGCATACCGCAGGGCATGCCGGCGCTGGCGCTGGCCGACAAGGTGCTCGGCCGGGCCCAGAAGATCGGCCTGCTCGAGACGGATGCGCCCGCCCTGCTGCCCATCGACAGCGAGGCCGAGCTGGGCCCGATCCTGCTCGCCATCGTGTCCGCGGCCAAGGCCCAGGGGCTGGACTCCGAGCGGGCGCTGCGCACCGCGCTCCGCGACCTGCAGGACGAGATCCGCGCGGCCGAGCAGGAGAGCGGCGACGGGTCCTTCGGCGTGGCCGACGGCGACCCGGCCGACGCCGGCGTTATCGCGTTCCCCACCGCATAGCGCCAGGCGGTGCGGCCCGCTAACGTCGCAGCATGACCGAATCGACCTTCAACGCGCTCCTCACCCAGCAAATCGGCAACGAGTTCGCCGCGTCCCAGCAATACATCGCCATCGCCACCTGGTTCGACAGCCAGGACCTGCCCCAGCTGGCCGCACACTTCTACCGGCAGTCCGTAGAAGAGCGCAACCACGCGATGATGCTCGTGCAGTACCGGCTCGACCGGGGCCTGGAGGTCGTGATCCCCGGGATCCCCGCCGTGATCAACGGTTTCGCTGACATCGTCGAACCGATCGCGCTGGCCCTCGCGCAGGAACAGCAGGTCACCGCTCAGATCGAGGCGCTCTTCAAAGCCGCCCGCACCGACGGCGACGCCCTCGGCGAGCAGGCCATGCTCTGGTTCCTCAAGGAACAGGTCGAGGAGGTCGCCTCCATGTCGACCCTGTTGACCATCGCCAAGCGCGCCAAGGACAACCTGTTCGACATCGAGAACTTCATCGCCCGCGAGCAGGTCGGTGACGCCGGCGGCGACGCCGACGCGCCCGGAGCCGCCGGCGGCGCGATCTAACGCCGCGGCGGGGTCGGGCCGGGCGACCTGACAGAATTGGGGCATGGCAACAGCAGTGACCCCTCCCCGCGGCATGCGCGACTTCCTCCCGGCCGACAAGGCCACCCGCGAAAGGGCTCTGGGCATCATCCGCTCCAGCTTTGCCGCGCACGGTTTCGACGAGATCGAAACGCCCGTGATGGAAGACACCATCAGGCTGCACTCCGGCCTCGGCGGCGACAACGAGAAGCTCGGCTTCGCCGTGCTCAAGCGCGGAATCGGCCCGGCCGACCTCGTGACGGCCGCCGAGGCCGACGACCTGCTCTCCCTGGCCGACCTGGGGCTGCGCTTCGACCTCACGGTGCCGCTGGCCCGGTTCTACGCCAGCCACCGCGCCGAGCTGCCCACGGTGTTCCGCTCCATCCAGATCGCCCCGGTCTGGCGCGCCGAACGCCCGCAGAAGGGCCGCTACCGCCAGTTCGTGCAGTGCGACATCGACATCATCGGCGAGGCCGGCCCGCTTGCCGAGATCGAACTGATCACCGCCACCGTCGCAGCCCTGGACAACCTGGGCCTGACCGGCTGCTCGATCCGCATCAACGATCGCCGCATCCTCACCGCCATGCTCAGCACCTGGGGCGTGGCCGGCAACCTCACCGAACGCGCCCTGATCACCCTCGACAAGCTCGACAAGATCGGTGTGGACGGCGTCGTCACCGAGCTCGGCGGCCTCGGAATCGACACCACCGGCCTGGCCGACACCCTCGCCGGGTTCAGCGACGCCGGCTGGCCCGACCCGCAGGATGCGCCGGCCTGGCTGGACGCCGCCGCGTACGCCGACCTGTCCGCGCTGCGGGCCGCGCTGCCCGGAGTCGCGCTCGAGTTCGACCCCACCCTGGTGCGCGGGATGGGCTACTACACCGGAACCATCTTCGAGATCAAGCACCCCGACCTGGGCTACTCGCTGGGCGGCGGCGGCCGTTACGACGGCATGATCGGCCGGTTCCTCGGCACCGACGTGCCCGCCTGCGGCTTCTCGATCGGGTTCGAACGCATCGTCGACCTGCTCGCCGGCTCCGACGACGACACCGAGTCCGCCGTCCTGCTCGTTCACGAGAAGGATGCCGACCCGGCCGCCCTCGTCGCGCTCAAGACCGCCCTCGTGGCAGAGGGCCTCCGGGTGCGGCTGGACAAGCGCACCAAGAACCTCAAGGCTCTGCTCGAACGGGCCGGTGCCGCGGGTTACGGCCGGTTCGCGTTCGTGACCGATGACTCCGTCGAGCCCGACGACCTGGTCTTCAAGCCGCTGGCCGGCTGAACCGAGCACCGGCTGAACGGTTGATGTTCCGGCGGTGAACGGGACTTCAGTCCTGAGCGGGCCGGCGAACCGGTCACTAGACTGTTCTACGGACTGGAACACAGCGGCGTCTTCCTCAAAATCCACACGGACTTAGAATCCAAAAATCGATACACAGACAGACACAGGAGATAGTTGTGGCTCTTATTGACGCAGTTGTTGCACGCGAAATCCTCGACTCTCGGGGCAACCCGACCGTCGAGGTCGAGGTTTTGCTCGAGGACGGCACGCTGAGCCGTGCCGCCGTACCCTCAGGCGCCTCGACCGGCGCCTTCGAGGCCTACGAGCTGCACGACGGTGACAAGAAGCGTTACCTGGGCAAGGGCGTGCTCAAGGCCGTCGGCTCCGTCACCGACGAGCTCGGCCCGGCCGTCGAGGACCTCGACGCCGCCGACCAGCGCATCATCGACATGGTCCTCAACGAGACCGATGGCACCGTCAACAAGGAGCGCGTCGGCGCCAACGCCATCCTCGGCGTGAGCCTGGCCGTCGCCAAGGCCGCCGCCAGCTCGGCCGACCTGCCCCTCTTCCGCTACCTCGGCGGCCCGAACGCGCACACCCTGCCCGTTCCCATGATGAACATCATCAACGGTGGCTCGCACGCCGACAACGACGTCGACATCCAGGAATTCATGGTTGTCCCGCTCGGCGCCCCCACCTTCAGCGAGGGCCTGCGCTGGGGCGTTGAGGTCTACCACGCCCTCAAGGGCCTGCTGAAGAGCAAGGGCCTGGCGACCGGCCTCGGCGACGAGGGTGGCTTCGCCCCCAACCTGCCCAGCAACCGTGCGGCGCTCGACCTCATCGTCGAAGCCATCACGCTGGCCGGCTACACGCCCGGCACCGACATCGGCCTGGCGCTCGACTGCGCAGCCACCGAGTTCTTCAAGGACGGCGTCTACCACTTCGAGGGCAAGGAATTGACCTCCACCGAGATCGTCGCTTACTACGCCGAACTCCTCGAGGCGTACCCGCTCGTCTCCATCGAAGACCCGCTCGAGGAAGAGGACTGGGAAGGCTACGTCCACCTCACCGCTCAGCTCGGCGACAAGGTTCAGATCGTCGGAGACGACCTGTTCGTCACCAACCCGATCCGCCTGGCCAAGGGCCTCGAGATCAAGGCAGCGAACTCCATCCTCATCAAGGTCAACCAGATCGGCACCCTGACCGAGACGATGGACGCCGTCGCCCTCGCCCAGCGCGCCGGCTACACGACCGTCATCTCGCACCGCTCCGGTGAGACCGAAGACACCTTCATCGCCGACCTCGCGGTCGCCACGGATGCCGGCCAGATCAAGACCGGCGCCCCGGCCCGCAGCGAGCGCGTTGCCAAGTACAACCAGCTCCTGCGCATCGAAGAAGAACTCGGCGAGGCCGCGGTCTACGCCGGCCGTTCCGCGTTCCCGCGTTTCAAGGGCTAATCCCCTCTGAACCACCCGGGCTCCCCGCTCATCGGACATCGTCCGGGGCGGGGAGCTTTTTTTTGGGGCGTGCGCCACCGCCAGGCTGCGGGTTTGCACAGGATCCGGGTTCGCGGGCCGTGGCGAACGGTGCGGGCCGAAAGATCTGGCACTCTAGAACCGGGGCATTTCTGTGTGCCCCGGCGAGCATCACCCACCGAGCACCCGACGGGAGTCACCGTGACCTTCACCGGTTCTGGCATGACCCCACCGCGCCTGCCCAAACCGCGCCGGGCGAAGCCGCACAGTACCGAGTCCCGCGGTACCGAGTCCCGCGGAACCGAGTCCCGCGGAACCGAGTCCCGCGGAACCGAGCCCCGCCGGACCGAGCCCCGCCGAACGGAGCAGAGGGCGGTCAAACTCGCCACCGACGAGACCGCGGTGCGCAGCTGGCTCCGTGGCCTGCGATTGAGCGGATTCTCCTTCGTGATGATGGGTCTTCTGGTGCTCGCTGTCGTCGTGCTCGCGCCCAGTGTGCGCACCTACGCCGAACAGCGCAAACAGATCGACCAGCTGAGCGACACCGTCGCAGCGCAACAGGATTCGGTCGACGACCTCAAGGCGGAGCGGGAACGGTGGAACGACCGCACCTTCGTGACCACCCAGGCGCGGGACCGGCTCTCCTATGTGCTGCCCGGTGACATCAGTTTTCTCGTGATCAACGACAGCGGAGCCAGCGTCGACGACGCCGCCGACACCGCACCCATCAGTACCGCCATCCAGGACACCGAAGTCGACTGGGTCGACTCCGTCTTCCGATCGGTGATGACATCCGCACTGGCCCCCCAGGAGGCAGCACAATGACCCGACCGCCCTTCGACCCCGCCTCCGAGGCCGACATTGCCACGGTCTCCGCGCAGCTCGGCCGCCCCGCCCGCAACGTGATCGGCATCGCCGCCCGCTGCACCTGCGGCGCGCCCACCGTCGTGGCCACGGCGCCGCGGCTGGAGGACGGCACCCCGTTCCCCACCCTGTACTACCTATCGCACCCCGCCGCCACGGCCGCGCTGTCGTTCCTGGAAGCCACCCAGGTGATGAACGAGTACAACCAGATGCTCGCCGACGACGAGGACCTGCGCGCCCACTACCGGGCCGCACACGAAAGCTTCCTGGCCGATCGCGAGATGATCGGCGTGGTCCCCGAGCTCGCCGGCGTCTCCTCCGGCGGGATGCCGGTGCGGGTCAAGTGCCTGCACGCCCTGGCCGCGCACGCCCTGGCGGCCGGTCCCGGCGTCAACCCGATCGGCGACCTGGCCCTGCTGCGGGCCGCCTGGTCGCCCCAGGTGTGCGAGTGCCTGGACTACGCTCCGCCGGCGGTCCCGCCGGCCGACGCGTGACCGGCGCCGCGCGCCGCATCCTCACCGGCGTCGCGATCACCCTCGCGGCAGCCGTCGCGGTCGTGGGCGTCGTCGGCGACACCTCCGTCGCCCGCGCCGACCAGGTACGCGACCTCGAATACTGGCTGAATGACTACGGCTTCAGCCAAGCCTGGACCACCACCAAAGGAGCCGGCGTCACCGTCGCCGTCATCGACACCGGTGTCGACGGCAGCATCACCGAGCTCAACGGCGCCGTCGTCGGCGGCACCGACGTCTCCGGCGTCGGCTCGTCGAACGGCCAGACCCCGGTCGGCGCCGAGAACGAACACGGCACACTGGTGGCATCCCTCCTCGCCGGCCGTGGCACGCCAACCGGCGGCGGCCTGATCGGCGTGGCGCCAGAGGCGTCCATCCTCGCCGTCTCGGTGGCGTTCGGCACCAGTGACGCCGTGCTCAGCAATGACGACCAGATCGCCGCGGGCATCCGGTGGGCCGTCGACAACGGCGCCGACGTGATCAACATGTCACTCACCC
Source organism: Cryobacterium sp. TMB3-10 (assembly GCF_004402305.1). Lineage (NCBI taxonomy): Bacteria > Bacillati > Actinomycetota > Actinomycetes > Micrococcales > Microbacteriaceae > Cryobacterium > Cryobacterium sp. TMB3-10. The sequence continues at coordinate 57,627 of NZ_SOGH01000002.1, forward strand.
GCAACACTCTGGACTGGCCGACCAGTTGGGATGACGCGTTCATGTACGCGTTCGAAAACGACGTCGTGGTTGTCGCTGCGGCCGGCAACAGGGGCAGCGGAACGACCGAGGTCGGCGCCCCCGCCACCATTCCCGGCGTACTCACCGTCGCCGGTGTCGACCAGTCCAAGGAGGCCAGCTTCGACGCCTCCTCGCAGGGCATCACCATCGCCGTTGCCGCACCCAGCGAGAAGCTCGTCGGTGTCGCGCCCGGCGGCGGCTACATGGAGTGGAACGGCACCAGCGCGGCCGCGCCGATAGTCTCCGGGCTGGTGGCCCTGGTGCGCTCGGCCTACCCGAAGCTGGATGCCACCGAGGTGATGAACCGGATCATCGAGACCGCGAACCCGAACGGGCACACGGTACCGAGCCCGATCTACGGCAACGGCCTGATCGACGCCGCCGCCGCGGTCTCCGCGTACGTGCCGAAGTCCACCTCCGCCACGCCCGCCGAGCTCCTGCAGGAGTGGATCACCCTGCACCGCCGCGCCGACGCCGCGCCGATGACGCCCGCCACACCGGGAACTCCGGTGCCCGTTGTCCCGGATGCCGACCCGCCCCTGCCGGAGCAGAACAGCGCCGCCGGCTGGCTGCCCAGCCCCCTCACCCTCACCTATGTCAGCGTGCCGCTCGCCGTCCTGGTGGGTTTTGCTATCCTAGTAACGCTGTTCGGCATTGGGGCCACGCGGCATTTCAAGCGAATTCGTTCTCATCTCTAAACTTTCGCGTATCCAATCCCTGTAGGAGGCCTTCTAATCGTGCCCAAAATTCTCATCGTCGGTGGCGGCTACGCGGGTTTTTATACCGCCTGGAAGCTTGAGAAGTGGTTGCGTCCCGGCGAGGCCGAGGTCACCATGGTCGATCCGCTGCCGTACATGACCTACCAGCCGTTCCTCCCCGAGGTGGCTGCCGGATCCATCGATCCGCGTCACTCGGTCGTGGCCCACCGTCGCCACCTCAAGAAGACCAATGTGCTCACCGCCAAGGTCACCAACGTGAACCACGCGGAAAAGAAGGCCACGATTACGCCGCCGGTCGGCGAACCGTGGGTCTTCGACTACGACATCATCGTGGTCACCGCCGGCGCCGTGTCGCGCACCTTCCCGATTCCCGGGGTCGCGGACCAGGCCATCGGCCTGAAGACCATCGAGGAAGCCGTCGCGATCCGCGACACCGTCCTCACCAACTTCGACAAGGCAGCCCAGCTGCCCGCCGGCCCCGAGCGGGACCGCCTGCTGACCTTCGTGGTCATCGGTGGCGGCTTTGCCGGCATCGAGGTGTTCGCCGAGCTGCGCTCCTTCGCCAGCTCGCTGCTCACCAAGTACCCGCAGATCGCCTTCGAGGACACGCACTTCCACCTCATCGAGGCAATGGGTCGCATCATGCCGGAGGTGAGCGAAACCACCGCGCTGTGGGTCATCAAGAACCTCGCCGAGCGTGGTGCAGAGGTGCACCTGAACACCCAGCTCACCTCTGCCGTCGACGGCAAGATCGAGCTCTCCACCGGGGAGTCCTTCGAGACCGACCTGATCGTCTGGACCGCCGGCGTCATGGCGAACCCCGGCATCGTGCGCAACACCGACCTCCCGGTCGAAGAGCGCGGCCGGTTGCGCGTGCGCGCCGACCTGCGTGTCGGCACCGAGGACGAGATCGTCGTCGACGCCTGGGCCGCCGGTGACATCACCGCGGTTCCCGACCTCTCCGGCGGCGGCGTCGGCGGCTTCTGCGTGCCGAACGCCCAGCACGCCGTGCGCCAGGGCAAGCTCATGGCCAAGAACATCGTCGCGGTCCTCCGCGGTGAGGGCCCCGCGGACTACAACCACAAGAACCTCGGAGCCGTGGCCGGCCTCGGCGTCGGCGTCGGCGCATTCCAGTCCGGCAAATTCGCCCTCAAGGGTTTCCCTGCCTGGATCGCCCACCGCGGCTACCACGGCCTGGCCATGCCGAGCTGGGAGCGCAAGATCCGCGTCGTCGGAGGTTGGGTCCTGAACCTCTTCCTGGGCCGCGACATCGTGTCGCTCGAGGCCGTGCAGACGCCTCGCGCCGTGTTCCAGGAGTTCGCGTCCCGTCCGAAGCCGCCGGCAGCCGCACCCGCGGTCGTCGCCCCGGCCGCGGTGAAGGCCCCGCGAGCACCGCGCAAGGCCCCGGTGAAGAAGCCCGTCGTCGAGGTCGCCGCTGCCGAATCAGGCACGGAGACCATCGCAGCACCGTAAAGTCACCGGTGGATGCCGCACCCCGGTGCGGCATCCGCTCGTGATGCCCGGCTAGACCGGGCGTGCCCCCGTAGCCCAACCGGCAGAGGCAGGCGACTTAAAATCGTCACAGTCTGGGTTCGAATCCCAGCGGGGGCACCAGGAATCACCCGGCGCGGCGCGCCTCAGCGTCGGCCCGGCAGTACGAAGCGCTGCCACGCCCAGGCGGCCACGCTGACCACGGCGAAGCCTGTCGCCACCACCCAGAGCAGCATCGCGGTGCCGGTGCCCGTCCAACGCGGAAGCATGGGCGAGAGCAGCGTGAACAGGGTGAGGAAGGCCGGCACCGTCAGGGCGGCCCAGATCGGCGGCGACCAGGCCAGGATGCTGCGTCCACTCGTATTCCCGATCGGAATGAGCACGAGCACGGCCGAGCCGATCGAGGCCAGCACGACGGTGTTCGCGACCTCAGCGGCCAGGGTGCTGAGGAAACCGTCGGCCGCCGGTAGGGTGCCGACGACCAGCAGCGACGCCAGTCCCAGGGCGAACAGGCTGCCGGCCCGGATGGCGGCCAACTGGCCCCGTTGGGCCAGGCCGGGCCCCGCGCCCACGACGACGCTGCCCAGCAGGCCGAAGAGCAGGGCGGGCTGGAGCTCGAACAGTCTGGAGGCGAGCGCGGTGACGGCGACGACCGCGAGGTACCGCGGCAGGATCGTCGTGGTCACCTCGATGTGCAGCGCCCTGGACCCCCACCACTGCGGCACCAGGGCGGCCACGGCGTTCACCACCACGAGGGCGAGAACCACGGCCAGCAGCAGCCGGAGATAGGCCGGCGTCGCGGACACCGGGCCAGACAACAGGACGAACACGGCGGCGGCGACGACGGTGCCGCCGTAGGCCACCCAGCGGTTGACCTGCAGGGTCGGGGCGACCTCGAATTCCTCACCGGCGCGGTTGCGGCCGGCGAGCTGGTGGCCGCGAAGGAGCGGCCGGCCGTCTCGCGCCCGGGTGATGGTGCCGGCCAGCAGCCGGGCCGGAATCACGAGCAGCAGCAGGGCTCCCAGCGTGAGCATCGCCGCCTGCAGCCAAGGGAATTGCGCCACGGTCCAGGGCGGGATCACCGCGGTGCTGAACTGGGTGGGGTCGTTCCAGCCGCCTCCTGGCACGGTCAGCTCGGGCGGTGCGGCGGCGTCGCCGTCGTTGGGGGCGGCGGGCAGCGGGCTGGGCGAACCGCTGCCCGGTGTGGCCGTGGGGGTCGCCAGTGCGGTCGCCGTCGGGGCAGGCACGACGGGCGGGGCGGCGGTCGGTGTCGGTGCCGGTGCGGGCGCCGCGGTCGCGGCACCGAAGGTCACCCGGATCGCCGAGCTGCCGGGGCTCACATTGCCGGCGGCATCCTGCTGTACGGCGCGCAGGTCGTACGAGCCGTTCGCGATGCCGGACCCTGTGCACGACCAGGTGCCACCGGACACGACGGCGCTGCAGACCGAGTAGGCGCCGGCGAAGACCGTGACGGTGGCCCCGTTCTCGCCCCGCCCGGAGAACGGCCCGGCGGCGGAGGTCAGCGTGGCGTCGGCGGCGGGACTCGTCACGACGGGCGCGGCCGGGCCGTCGACGTCGAAGGTCAGGCTGATCGGATCGCTTGCCGGCGACGACTCCGGGGCGCTGAACGAGGTCTGCTGTGAGGCGGTGATTTGCTGCGCCCCGCTCGACACTGCGCCCTCCAGCAGGCAGGCCCACACCCCGGAGGTGTCGACGGTGAACGAACAGCTCGCTCCCGCGGCGAGAGTGGCGGTGACGGTGGCGCCGGGATAGCCGGCGCCGCGCACCATCCCGCTCGAAGAGGAATGGCCGGTCGAGCCGCCCGTGATCGTCGGGGCCTGCAGCACCCGCACGGTGTGGACCGCCGCGAGGGCGGAGTCCCCGGGCACCTCCGCCCGCAGGTCGACGGCGGGTCCGCTGGGCAGGACCACTCCGGGGCACTGCCAGGTGGACGACCCGTCGGCGGCGACGGTGCACAGCGGAGCACCGCCGGTGGGGGAGAGCAGCTGAATGTCGTGTGTGGGGTCACGGGTGCCGGAGACGGTGACGCTCCCGGCCACGAAGGCGTTGGCGCCGGGGCTGTCGATGGTGGGCGCGGCGGGGGCGGGCGGAGCCGGCGACTCGGACGGCGTCTCCGCTGGTGACTCTGACGGCGAGTCTGGCTCCGACGGCGCCAGCGAGGCGTCGGGAGTCGTGGTTTCGGCCGGTGCCGGTTCGGTCGCGGTGGCAGGCGCCGTCTCGGTCGTGACGGCCATGGCCGGTTGGACCGCACCGGCGAGCGGGCCGATCAGCACGGTGCCGACCAGAGCCGCGAGCAGGATCCCGAACGAGGCCACCCGCGTGCGTGTGGGTCGCCGAAGACCCCGACCGGTTCGTGTGTTCGACCCGTGCGCGCTGAAACGGCGTGACCTCTGCAATGGACTCCCTCAGACCATTCCATGGGCCATGGCCAGGAATGTCAATGTGGCGCGCCCGACCGAGGAGATCCTGCGCCATAATGTGCACTGGGTCAACTGCCCCACTATTCGACGTTAACGACGCAGGACAAGGTGACCAGGTGACACGCATTCCCGCCGCGGACCGGCGCAGCGCCCTGGTGCGTGCCGCGTTACGGGTCGTCGCCGACCGGGGCGTGGCCCAGGCCACCACTCGGGCTATCGTGGCCGAGGCCGGGATGTCGCTGGCAAGCTTCCACTACGCCTTCCAGAGCCGCGACGAGCTGATGGTCGAACTCATCAGGCACGTCGTGGCTGAGGAAGCCACCGCCGTGCTACCTGAGCCGTCCAGCACGGAATCGCAGGGACAGGACGACATCCAGTCGCTGCGGCAGATCCTGCGCGACGGACTGCAACGCTACGCCGATCACATGAGCCGCGACCCCCTGAGAGAGAAGGCCATGCTCGAACTCACCCAGTACGCCCTCAGGTCCCCGGGGTTGCACCACCTCGCCGTGGCCCAGTACGAGCGCTACCACGCCCTCGCGGCCGAGGCGCTGGACACCGCGGCCCGGCGAAGCGGCTCGGTCTGGCTGCATCCCGTCGGCGAGGTGGCCCGCCTTCTCGTCTCCCTCACCGACGGCCTCACCATCGCCTGGCTGGTGGATCGGGATGACACCGCCACCGCCACCCTGCTCGATTTCGCCGCGGACTCCGTCGCCGCGCTGGGCCGGCCCGCATGAGCCTCGACCTCTCACCGCGGCCGACCGGTCCGGCTGCCACGCCCTGGCTCGACCCGCAGCAGTACTGGCCGGACCTGACCGAGGCCACCCGGGGCCTGGACACCCCCGTGGGGGCGCTGCACCTCGGGGCCCTGCGGCACAACACCCACGACATGCTCGGCCGCGCCCAGGGCACCCCGATCCGGGTGGCCAGCAAGTCACTGCGGGTACGCGGCGTGCTCGACGCCGTGCTCGCCCTGCCCGGCTACCGCGGCATTCTCGCCTTCACCCTGGCCGAGGCCCTCTGGCTCGCCCAGACCCACGACGATATCGTGGTCGGCTACCCCAGCGTCGACAGGGCGGCGCTTCACACGCTGGCCCGCTCGGCCGACCTGGCCGCCCGAGTGACCCTGATGGTGGACTCGATCGACCACCTCGACATCGTCGACGCCGTGCTCGCGCCGTCGCAGCGTGAACGCATCCGGGTCTGCCTCGAACTGGACGCGTCCTGGAACGCGCCGGTGCTCGGCCACCTGGGGGTGTGGCGCTCGCCCGTGCACACGCCGGAGCACGCCAGGGCCCTGGCCCTGGCCATCGTCTCCAGGCCCGGCTTCGAGCTGGTCGGGCTGATGGCGTATGAGGCGCAGATCGCCGGTCTCGGCGACAGACCCCCTGGCCACCCCGTGCAGGGCGGGCTGAACCGGTGGGTGCGCAATCGGTCGATCGTCGACATCACGGCCCGGCGCGCCGCGGCGGTCGCCGCGGTGCGGCAGGTCGCCGACCTGGAATTCGTCAACGGCGGCGGCACCGGCTCGCTGGAGAGCACCCACGCCGACACTTCGGTGACCGATATCGCGGCCGGGAGCGGTTTTTTCGGCGGCCACCTGTTCGACAGCTACTCGGGCTTCCGGCCGGCACCGGCCGCCGCATTCGCCCTGTCGGTTGTGCGGAAGCCCACCGCGCAGACGGCGGCCTTGCTCGGCGGCGGCTGGATCGCCTCCGGTCCGCCGGGGGCGGATCGCTCACCGCGCCTGGTCTGGCCGGAGGGTCTGAGCCTGGTGCCGCGCGAGATGGCGGGGGAGGTGCAGTCACCGGTCACCGGGTCTGCCGCCGCCGCACTGCGGGTCGGCGAGCGTGTCTGGATGCGGCACACCAAGTCCGGCGAACTCAGCGAACATCTCAACGAATTCGCGCTGGTCGAGGACGGTATCGTGGTCGACATGCTGCCGACCTACCGAGGCGAAGGCAAGGCCTTCCTGTGACGGCCAGCGGCGCCCGCTGGCAGAACTGGGCACGCAGCGAGTCCGTCGTGCCGGTCAGGGTGGAGCGGCCGACCAGCGCGGCCGCCACGCAACGCGCCGTGCTCGCCGCTGTGAAATCGGGCGTCAGGATCAAGGCCGTCGGTTCCGGACACAGTTTCTCGGGCATCGCGGTTTCGCCCGGCGTGCAACTGGACCTGGCCTGGGGCGGGTTGATCGACGTCGACGAGGCCACGGCCAGGGTGACCATCGCCGCCGGCACCCGCCTGCACCAGCTGCCCGCGCTGCTGGCCCCCTACGGGCTCGCCCTGGAGAATATGGGCGACATCGACAGGCAGACCATCGCCGGAGCCACCTCGACCGGCACGCACGGCACCGGCGGCGCCTTTGCCGGCCTCGCCGCCCAGATCGTCGCCGTGACGCTGGTCACCGGCGACGGTTCGGTGCTGCGCGTCACCGAGACCGAGAATCCCGAGCTGCTACCCGCGGTGCGACTGGGGCTCGGCGCCCTGGGTATCCTCGTGGACCTCACCATCCAGTGCGTGCCGGCTTTTCTCCTGCACGCCGTCGACGCACCGGAGCCGTTCGAGGCCGTTCTGGACGGCTACCTCGAGCGCAGCACCTCGGCCGACCACTTCGAGTTCTACTGGTTCCCGCACACCGAGACCGCCCTCACCAAGACCAACACCCGGCTGCCGCCGCGCACCGGCCGGGACCCGCTGGGCCGGCTGAACCGCTGGGTCGACGACGAACTGCTCGGCAACGCGGTGTTCCGCGCCACCTGCGCGGCGGGAGTGGTCCTGCCGCCGCTGGTGCCCAGGGTCAACCGCCTCGTGGAACGGCTCACCGGCCGCCGCGACGTCACCGACCACTCGCATCGGGTTTACGTCACGAACCGCACCGTGCGATTCCACGAGATGGAGTACGCGCTGCCGCGCCAGGCGGTGCCGGACGCGCTCCGCGAGGTGCGCGCCCTCATCCAGAAGCGCGGCTGGCGCATCTCCTTCCCCCTCGAAGTACGCTCGAGCGCGGCCGACGATGTCTGGCTCTCCACCGGCTACGGCCGAGACACCGGCTACATCGCCGTGCACAGGTACTTCCGCGAGAACCCGCAGAAGTACTTCGCCGACGTCGAGGCGATTATGCGCGCGCACGACGGTCGCCCACACTGGGGGAAGATGCACAACCTGGACGCGGACACGCTCCGCCAGGTCTACCCGCGCTTCGACGACTTCCTCGCCGTGCGGGACCGGCTCGACCCGGAGCGTCGATTCACCAACCGTTACCTGGAAAGAGTTCTTGGGCCATGAGCAGCAACACCCCGGCGTCCCGCGCCTGGCAGCACCGGGCCGCCGAACTGGGCGATCGGCTCCCCACCGGTTTTCAGATCGGCACGGCCACCTCGGCCTTCCAGATCGAGGGCGGCGCTCGTGACGGCGGCCGCGGCGAATCCCATTGGGATGCCTTCACCCGCGAGCCCGGCCGCATCCTGGACGGCCAGAACGCGTCGGTCACCGCCGACCACATCGGCAAGCTGACCGAGGACGTCACCCTGCTGCGGGAGTTGGGCGCAGACAGCTATCGGTTCTCCTTCGCCTGGCCGCGCCTGCAACCCGACGGTCGTGGGACGCTGAACCGGTCGGGTCTGGCGTTCTACGACAGGCTGCTCGATCAGCTGCTCGGCAACGGCATCAGCCCGATGGCAACCCTGTCGCACTGGGACACCCCCGCTGCGCTCCGTGGCGGCTGGCTGAACCGTGACACCGCGATGAGATTCGGCGATTACGCCCACGAGATGGGTGCGGTCTTCGGCGACCGCATCGACCGGTGGGTCACCATCGCCGACCCGGCGACGGTGATGTTCAACGGCTACATGATCGGCGTGCACGCCCCGGGCCAGGCCCTCTTGTTCGACGCGTTACCGGCCGGCCACCACCAGCTGCTCGCTCACGGCCTCGCCGTGCAGGGGCTGCGCGCCGCCGACGTGCGCGGCGGGATCGGCCTCGCCAATGTGCACTCGCCGGTGCAGAGCGCCACCGACCGGGAAGCCGACCGCGACGCCGCGGCCCTCTACGACCTGCTGCACAACCGGCTCTTCGCCGATCCGGTGCTGCTCGGCCGCTATCCGGACCCCGTCGGGGTGTTCGAGAACGAGCTGCGCTACCTGCACGAGATCGAACCCGACGACCTGCGCACGATCCACCAGCCGCTGGACTTCTACGGCGTCGAGTACTTCCAGCCCAGCCGGGTTGCGGCCGGAGCGGCCAAACCGGTACGCGCGCCCGAGGACCGTCCCGCTGAGGAACGCCCGATGAGCAGCCGGTTGCCATTCCACCTGACCTCGTTCCGCGAGCATCCGGTCACCGGGTTCGGCTGGCCGAACGCACCCGAGTACCTGCCGGTGCTGCTGGCCGAATTGCAGGACCGCTACGGCGAGGCCCTGCCGCCGGTCTACCTCACCGCGGGCGGCGCGAGCTATCCCGACACAGCGGATGTCCGTGGCGCGGTGACCGACCTGGCCCGCATCGACTACCTGGCCGAGCACCTCGTCGCGGCCGTGGACGCCGTCGCGCCCGGCGGACCGGCCGAGGGGGTTGACCTTCGCGGCTATCTGGTCTGGTCGCTGCTGGACGGCTTCGAATGGGCGGCCGGCTACACCCAACGCTTCGGCCTGGTCCACGTGGACTTCATCGACCCCGCCCGCAAGCGCACCCCCAAACTCTCCTACCGTTGGCTCCAGGAAGTCCTCAGCGCAAGATAGGTTCGCGAGGTGTGAGATAAGCCCCAAAAACCGGCCCGGATGGGTGCTTTTCTCACACTTCGCGGACCCGGGCGGGATGATTCCTTGGAGTGTGATGGGAAGCACATGGGAGCCCCAGCGGGCTTCGTTATGATGGGGCTCGAACACGTATCGCCCAGGTCAAATCGCAAGGAGACGCTGCCATGGAATGGCTCATCCCGGTCCTCATCGTCGTCGCACTCGTTGCGATCGCGGGTATCTACCTGTGGGCGACCTACAACTCGCTCATCACCCTCAAGGTGCGGGTGGATGAAGCGTGGAGCGATATCACTGTGCAGCTCAAGCGCCGTGCCGACCTCATCCCCAATCTGATCGAAACCGTCAAGGGCTACGCGGCTCACGAGAAGTCGGTTTTCGAGAACGTGACCAAGGCGCGCGCCGAGACTCTCTCCGCGCAGGGCCCGGTGGACGCCGCCGCGGCCGAGAACCACATGCAGACGGCCCTGAAGAGCATCTTCGCCGTCGCCGAGGCGTACCCGCAGCTGCAGGCCAGCCAGAACTACCTGCAGTTGCAGGGCGAGCTGGTCGACACCGAAGACAAGATCCAGGCCTCCCGCCGGTTCTACAACGGTGGCGTGCGCGAGCTGAACACCAAGATCCAGGTCTTCCCGAACCACCTGTTCGCGAAGAACCTCGGTTTCAGCCAGCGCGAGTTCTTCGAGGTCAGCGACGCCGCGGCCATCGCCGAACCGCCTCGCGTGCAGTTCTAGCCGCCACACCTGTAACCGCAGCCCCGAAGAGGACCCATGTACAGCGCGATCGCGCGTAACAAGCGCAACACCGTCTTCATCATTGTGCTGTTCGTGGTGATCATCTCCGGGCTCGGCTGGCTCGCCGGTCTTGCCTACGGCGTACAGGGTCCCGGCGTGCTCATCCTCACCCTGGTGATCGCCGGCGGTTACGCGCTGATCCAGTACTTCGCAGCCGGTCGGCAGTCGATCGCCATGAGCGGGGGCATCCGGGTGAACAGCGTCACCGATCACCCCCGGCTCTGGCGCATCGTGGAGAACCTGTCCATCACCACGGGCACGCCGATGCCCGAGGTGTACATCATCAACGACCCGGCGCCCAACGCCTTCGCCACCGGCCGGGACCCCAAACACGCCATCGTGGCCGCCACCACCGGTCTGCTCGACATCATGGACGACGCCGAACTGGAGGGCGTCATGGCCCACGAGATCGGGCACGTGCGCAACTACGACATCCGCGTCTCGATGATCGTTTTCGGCCTGGTCGTGGCCGTCGGTTTCATCTCCGACATCTTCCTGCGAATGGCGTTCTTCGGCCGCGGCAACAACAACAACGGCAACCCGATCGTGCTGGTGTTCGGCCTGGTCGCCATGATCGTGGCCCCGCTGATCGCCTCGGTCGTGCAACTGGCCGTGTCGCGGCAGCGCGAGTACCTCGCGGATGCCACCGGCGCGCTGACCACCCGTCAGCCGGATGCCTTGGCCAGCGCCCTGGCCAAGCTGGGCGAGTACGGCCGCCCGATGCGCAAGCAGAACACCTCAATGGCGCACCTGTGGATCGCCGACCCGCTCAAACCCGGTGTGATGGACAAGCTCTTCGCCACCCACCCGCCGCTTACCGAGCGCATCGAGCGACTGCACGCGATGGGCAGCACCTTCTAAAGCGCTAGATCTCTGGCGCTAGAACTCCGCGGCGAGAGCGGCCGCGAGGTTGCCGCGGGGGACCACCTCGATGTCGGACAGACCCTGCCAGGCCGCGGTGCTCCGCAGAACCTCGGCCAGGCGTGCGGCGGTGTCGGCGGGCGCGGTGGGCTCGGCCCAGCTGGCCTGCACCCTCAGCACCCCGGCCTGCCTGTCGTTCTTGAGGTCGACACGGCCCACGATGGTGTCGCCGAGCAGCACCGGCAGCACGTAGTAGCCGAACTGCCGTTTCTCCTGGGGGGTGTAGATCTCGATGCGGTAGTGGAAGCCGAACAGTCGTAGCGCCCGCGCCCGTTCCCAGACCACAGGGTCGAACGGGCTGAGTACCGCCGCGGCGTCCAGCCGGCGGGGCAGCCGGGCGTCCCGGTGCAACCAGGCGGCGCCGGCGGCCCCGCCCCGGCCCCAACCGGGAACCTCGACCGGAATCAGCTCACCCGCATCCTCGAGCTCGGCGATGGCGGCGCGGGCGGGCTCGGTGCGCAACCGGAAGTAGTCGGCCAGGTCTTTCACAGTGCCGATGCCGTGGGCCCGGGCCGCCTGCGAGATGAGCGCACGGTGCGCGTCGGCGGCCGGTACCTCGCGGTCGAGCAGCGCGGTCGGGAAGACCTGCTCGGGCAACGCGTAGACCCTCTCGAACCGTTGGCGGCCGCCGCTGACCACGTCGCCCCAGCGGAACAGCGTCTCCAGGCCGATCTTCACATCCGACCAGCCCCACCAGGGGCCGCTGCGTTTGTTGGCGTCGTGCTCGATCGCGCTGGCGCGCATGGGGCCGTTGGCGGCCAGCGCGGCCCGCAGCCAGGCCAGCATGGGTGCGTTCTCCTGCGACCAGTGGGTGTCGTCGGCGGCGGCCTTGTCCCTGTATGCCTGCATCCGCCAGCGGAACAGCGGCCAGTCATCCACCGGGATCAGCGACGCCTCGTGCACCCAGTACTCGGTGAGCCGCGGCTTGGCGCCGGTGCTCAACCTGTCGAGCTGGGCCTTGTCGTAGGGGCCGAGACGGCTGAAGGCCGGCACGTAGTGGCTGCGTTCGAAGACGTTCACCGAGTCGATCTGCAGCAATCCGAGCCGCTCCACGAGGGCGCCGAGCTGGCGGATGCCTGGAGTGGGCGCGGCCGGGCGGCCGAAGCCCTGCGCGGCGAGGGCGACACGGCGGGCGAGGGCAGGCGAGATCGTCTGGAGCACGCCTCGACCCTACCGGCGGCCGGCGACATCCGACGTTCACGCCGCGTTCAACCCTGCGGTGTGCCTGCGCAACCCGCCGCTTCTAGTCTCGCAGCGACCGGTACAGCCGGCCATCACCCTGCTCTCTCATACGGAGGACCCTTGCTTACCACCCGCACCCTGGCCGCTTCCCTCGCCGCGACAGCCATCGTCGCTCTCACCCTTACGGGCTGCGCGAGCGGCACCGCCGAGGCGACCGGCACCGACGGTTCCGTCGACGCGGCCACCGCCACCAGCATCTCCGCCTTCGGCGACCTGGCCGGCCTTGAGGCCGCCGCCATCGAGGAGGGCGCCCTGAACGTCATCGCCCTCCCGCGGGACTGGGCCAATTACGGCGCTGTTCTGGACCTCTTCGCCGAGAAGTACCCCGAGATCACCATCACCGAGGCTGCCCCTGACGGCTCCAGCGCCGAGGAAATCCAGGCCGCCGAGAACCTGGCCGGCCAGGACACCGCCCCCGATGTCTTCGACCTGGGCCTGGCCGTTGCCCTGGCCAACACCGACCAGTTCGCCCCCTACCAGGTGGCCACCTGGTCCGACATCCCCGACGCGCTGAAGGAAGAGAGCGGCCTGTACGTCGGTGACTACGGCGGATACATGGCCGTGGGCTACGACCCCGACGCCGTTCCCGCACCCGAGTCGTTGGCCGACCTGCTCGGCGCCGACTACAAGGGCAAGGTCGCCATCAACGGCGACCCGACCCAGGCCGGAGCGGCTTTCGCCGCCGTCGGCATGGCCGCCGTCCAGAACGACGGCTCGGTGGACGACTTCCAGGCCGGCATCGACTTCTTCAGTGACCTCAACGCCGCCGGCAACTTCGTGAAGGTCGACCCGACCCCCGCCACCATCGCCTCGGGCGAGACCCCCGTCGTCTTCGACTGGGACTACCTCAACGTCGGCTACGGCGCCCAGCTGGAGGGTGAGCGCAACTGGGAGGTCGTGGTCTTCCCCGGCACCGGCTACGCCGGCTACTACAACCAGGCGATCAACGTGGATGCGCCGCACCCGGCCGCCGCGCGCCTCTGGCAGGAATTCCTCTACAGCGACGAAGCGCAGAACCTCTGGCTCGAAGGAGGCGCCCGCCCGGCGCGCGCCGACGCCATGGCGGCGGAAGGCACCATCGACGCCGACCTGTTCGACGCCCTGCCCGCCGTGCCGGACACCACAGTGGTCCCGACCGCCGCGCAGAGCGAAGCCGCGGCAACGCTGCTCGGCGAAAAGTGGGCCGCGGCTGTCCAGTAGGTTCCGTGTGCCGGCAGCAGCCTTCGGGCTGCTGCCGTTCGCGGTCTATGTGCTGCTCTTCCTGGCCCTGCCGACCCTGATCGCCGTCGGCACCGGCTTCATCGGCAACGACGGCGGCTTCACCCTCGGCACCGTCGCCGCGCTCGGCGACCCCGTGGTGCTGGCCGCCTTCGGCAGCTCGATCTGGTTGTCGGCGCTGACCGCGATCATCGGCGCCGTCGTGGGCGCCCTGGTCTGTTACGCCCTGCTCGGCGCCCGCCCGGACGGGGCGTTGCGCTCCACCGTCGATTCCCTCAGTAGCGTCATCGCCCAGTTCGGCGGCGCCATGCTCGCCTTCGCGTTCACCGCGACCATCGGTATCCAGGGCATGGTCACCCTGCTGCTGCAGGAGCGTCTGGGCATCGACATCTTCGCCGACGGGGTCTGGCTCTACGAACTGCCCGGCCTGGTGCTGCCGTACATCTACTTTCAAGTGCCCCTGATGATCATCACCTTCATGCCGGCGCTCGCGTCGCTCAAGTCGACCTGGGCGGAAGCCAACGCCACCCTCGGCGGCAGCACGCGCACCTACTGGCTGCGCATCGGCCTGCCGGTGCTGGCGCCGTCGTTCCTGGGCGGCCTGCTGCTCCTGTTCGCCAACGCGTTCTCCTCGTACGCCACCGCCGCCACCCTCACCAGCCAGGGCGCGCAGATCGTGCCGCTGCAGATCCGGTCGGCGCTGACCAGCGAGACCATGCTCGGCCGGGAGAACCTCGCCGGTGCGCTGGCGCTGGGCATGATCCTGGTGATGACCGTCGTGATGATCGGCTACTCCAAGCTGGCGTCCCGCGCCGCGAGGTGGCAGCGATGACGGCGGGTCTCCGGTCGGTGCGCGGCGTCGCGCACGCGCCCGGTCGGCTCACCAGGCTGCTGATCCTCGGCGGGGTCGGCCTGGTCTTCGCGGTGCCGATCCTCGCGATGATCGAGTTCACCCTGCGGCGCGGCCTGGTCGGCGGCTACGACTTCCAGCGCTGGATCGAGCTGTTCCAGAACGGGCTGACCGGCGAGTACGCCCCGGTTCTGGTCGCCCTCGGCAACTCGGTGGGTCTGGCCGTCGGCACCGTCATGATCGTGCTGGTGCTGCTGGTGCCGACGATGCTGCTCGTGCACATCCGGTTCCCCCGGCTGCGCCGCACGCTGGAGATCGTGTGCATCCTGCCCATCTCCATCCCCGCGATCGTGCTCGTGGTGGGCCTGGCCCCGGTGTTCAGCGTGCTGGCCCGGTTCGCGGGCAGCGGCGTCTGGACGCTGGCATTCGCGTACGGCATCACCGTGCTGCCGTTCGCCTACCGGGCGATCCAGGCCAACCTCGACGGTGTGGACGTGCGCACGCTCAGCGAGGCGGCGCGCACCCTCGGTGCCGGCTGGGCCAGTGTGCTGGTGCGGGTGCTCGTCCCGAACCTCCGCCGCGGCATCCTGGCCGGCGCGTTCATCGCCGTGGCCGTGGTGCTGGGCGAGTTCACCATCGCGTCGCTACTGAGCCGGGTCAACCTGCAGACCGCGCTCGTGGTGGTCAGCAAGAACGACCCGTACAGCGCCGTGATCCTCTCGCTGCTTGCACTGTTCGCGGCGTTCCTGCTGTTGCTGGCCATCGGCCGGCTCGGCACCGAACGTCGCCGGCCGGCCCGCACCCCGACCACCCTCACCCCGACCACCCCGACCTCCGGCGGAGACCAGTCATGAGTCACATCCAAACGCCCACAGTTCAGCAGAAGACTGTCGTCGAGTTCGCCGGCGTGGCCAAGCGCTACGGCAGCCACCTTGCGCTGACCGAGTTCGACCTCACCCTGCAGCCCGGCGAACTCGTGGCCCTGCTCGGCCCCAGCGGCAGCGGCAAGACCACGGCGCTGCGGGTGCTGGCTGGCCTGGAGAGCTGCGACGACGGACGCATCCTGATCAACGGCGACGACGTCTCCGGGCTGCCGACCAGCCGCCGCGACATGGGCATGGTGTTCCAGTCCTACTCGCTGTTCCCGCACCTGAGCGCCGGCGAGAACGTCGAATTCGGACTGCGAATGCGCCGGGTGCCGGCCGCGGAGCGCCGCGAACGGGCGGCGGCGGCCCTGGCCCTGGTCGGCCTGGAAGCCCACTACGGCCGGTTCGCGCACGAACTCTCCGGCGGCCAGCAGCAGCGGGTGGCCCTGGCCAGGGCGCTGGTCACCCGGCCCCGGGTGCTGCTGCTCGACGAACCGCTCTCGGCGCTGGACGCCAAGGTGCGGGTGCAGCTGCGCGATGAGATCCGGCGCATCCAGACCGAACTGGGCATCACCACCCTCTTCGTGACGCACGACCAGGACGAGGCCCTCGCCGTCGCCGACAGGGTCGCGGTGATGCGGGACGGCCGGATCGAGCAGGTGGGCACGCCGGAGGAGCTCTACACCAGGCCGGCGACGCCGTTCATCGCGGATTTCGTGGGGCTGAGCAACCGGCTGCCCGGAGCGGTGCGGCACGGCTTCGCCGAGGTGCACGGGGTGGTCCTGCCGCTGCTGGACCCGTCCCACGCGGATGGGCCGGTGCGGGTCTTCGTGCGTCCAGAGGACCTGACGCTGGTCACGGCCGGGACGCCAGGCGACGCTCCGGCAGGCATGAGCCTGGCGGGCACCGTGCTGGTCTCCAGCTTCCTCGGCTCGTTGCGCCGCACCAGCGTGCAACTCGAGCAAGGCGGCACCGTCGTGGTGCAACACGACGTCCGCGACCGCCATCAGGTGGGCGAGAGCGTGCTGGTGCGCTTTGCCGGCGCACCCGTCCCGGTGGAAGCTGTGCAGGACCTCGCCGCCGCGCTCCCACGCCGTCCTAGACTGGTTCGGTGAGCACACCCACGGGAAGTCCCGGCTGGTTCGGCCGCCGGCGTAAACTCCGAACGACCCCCTCGACCGCGCCTATCACGGCGGTCCTCACGCCGGTGCAGCCGGAGACCAACGGCGTGGACGAGAACATCCCGGCGGGCATCCGCCTGGCCGGCGCGTGGGCGTGGCGTCTTCTCGTGATCGCCGCCGTGATCGCCGTGCTGCTGTACCTCATCGTGCAGCTGCGCTTCATCGTGATCCCGCTGCTCGTGGCGGTGCTGGTGTCCGCCCTGCTCGTACCGCTGGTCGGCTTCCTCACCCGGCATCACTGGCCCAAGGGGCTCGCCGTCGCGGCGGCTCTGGTCGGCACCCTCGCGGTGATCGCCGGTCTCGTGACGCTGGCCGTCACGCAGATCGCCGCCGGCTCGGTGGGGCTGAGCGCCCGGTTCGCGGCGTCGTACGCGAACCTCAAGGAGGTCCTGGCGGCGTCGCCGTTGCAGCTGAGCAACGCCGAGATCAATGGCTATCTCAGCCGGGCCGTCGACGCCCTCCAGGCCGACAGCCAGATCTTCATCAGCGGCGCCCTGTCGCTGGGGTCGTCGCTGGGGCACCTGGCCACGGGTGCGCTCCTCACCCTGTTCAGTCTGCTGTTCATCCTCATCGACGGTAAGGGCATCTGGAACTGGATCGTCCGGATCTTCCCCCGCCGGGCGCGACCTGCCGTCGCCGGAGCCGGCGCGGCCGGCTGGACGACCCTGGGCAACTTCGCCAGGGTGCAGATCCTGGTCGCCACGATCGACGCGATCGGCATCGGCGCCGGAGCCGCGATCCTGGGCGTGCCGATGGCCATCCCGATCGGCGTGCTGGTGTTCCTGGGCTCGTTCGTCCCGATCGTCGGCGCCGTGGCCACGGGCGCCGTGGCCGTGCTGATAGCGCTGATCTTCAACGACTGGTTCGTGGCCCTGCTGATGCTCGGGGTGGTGCTGCTCGTACAGCAGATCGAAGGCCATGTGCTGCAGCCGTTGATCATGGGCACCGCCGTCAAGGTGCATCCGCTCGGCGTGGTGCTGGTCGTGGCGGCCGGTGCGCTGCTGGCCGGCATCCCCGGCGCCCTGTTCGCGGTTCCCGTCGCTGCCGTGCTGAACGTTATGATCAGCTACATCCATAGCGGTGCCTGGCGCGGGGGAGTGCCGCCGGCCGGCGCTGCACCCGGCTCCATTCTGTGGCAGACGATTCCGCAGCGGCCGGGCTTCCGGCCGCAGCGCACAGTCGCCGTCACCGAGAGCAGAGTAAGAGAGACCCGTCCATGACAGACACCCCCGCAGTTCTCGCCGGCGCAGCCCGTGCCGACACAACCTTGGCCGGCCCCACCCTCGACGACTTCGAGACCGCCCGCACCGTGGTGTCGCGGGTGGCCGATGTCACGCCGATGGAAAGCTCCCGCTACCTCTCGGCGATCCTCGGTGCACCGGTCTTCCTCAAGTGCGAGAACCTGCAGCGCACCGGATCGTACAAGATCCGCGGCGCGTACCACCGGCTGTCCAAGCTCACCGACGAGGAGAAGGCTCGCGGCGTCGTCGCCGCCTCCGCCGGCAACCACGCCCAGGGGGTGGCGTTCGCCGCCAGGGAGCTCGGCATCGAGGCGACCATCTTCATGCCCGTCGGCGTCGCGCTGCCCAAGCTGCAGGCCACTCGCGACTACGGCGCCCAGGTGATCCTGCGCGGGCACACGGTCGCGGAGCCGCTCCTGGCCGCCGCCGAGTACGCCCGCGAGACCGGCGCGGTCCTGATTCCCCCGTTCGACCACCCGGATGTGGTGGCCGGCGCCGGCACCCTCGGCCTCGAGGTCCTCGACCAGATGCCCGACCTCGAGACCGTGATCGTGCCGATCGGCGGCGGCGGGCTCACCTCCGGCATGGCCAGTGTGCTCAAGCAGTACTCGGCACGGCACAACCGTCGGATCCGGGTCATCGGGGTGCAGTCGGAGAACGCTGCAGCGTACCCGCCGTCCATCGCCGCGGGGGAGGCCCTCGCCATCGACATCACCCCGACCATGGCCGACGGCATCGCCGTGGCCAAGCCGGGCCTGCTGAACTTCGCCATCATCCGCGACGCCGTCGACGAGATCGTCACCGTCAGCGAGGACGACATGGCCAGGGCGATCCTGGTGCTCCTCGAGCGGGCCAAGCTCGTCGTCGAGCCGGCCGGAGCCGTCTCGGTCGCCGCCATCCTGGCCGGCAAGATCACGAACACCGGCCGCACCGTTGCGGTGCTCTCGGGCGGCAACATCGACCCGTTGCTCATGCAGCGCGTGATCAGCCACGGCTTGGCGGCATCCGGCCGGTACCTCAAGCTGCGGATCATGCTGCCCGACCGTCCCGGCCAGCTCGCCCGGATCTCCGAGCTGCTCGCCGAGGCGCACGCCAACGTCATCGAGGTCCTGCACACCCGCCACGGCGCCGGCCTGCAGATCAGCGAGGTCGAGCTGGACATCAGCGTCGAGACCCGCGGCCCCGAACACCGCCAACACGTCGTCGACACCCTGCGCGCCGCCGGGTACGATCCCCGCACCGACTAGACCGGGCACACAAAAACGGCCGGCTGCGTGAGCAGCCGGCCGTTCGAGTCACCAGGGGCAGTTAGCCGGTGAAGGTCTCCACGAGGTGGATCTCCACGGCGATCTGCTTTCCGTTGGGGGTCTCGTAGCTCGTCTTCGCGCCGACCTTGAGCCCGATGATGGCTTCGCCCAGGGGGCTCTTCTCGCTGTACACGTCCAGGTCGCTGTCGCCGGCGATCTCCCGGCTGCCGATGAGGAACCGGCTCTCGTCACCGGCGATGGTGGCGGTGATGACGGTTCCGGGCTCGACGACGCCCTTGCTCTCGGGGGCGTGGCCCACCTCTGCGGTGCGCAGCAGCAGGGTGAGGGTGCGGATGCGCGCCTCCATCTTGCCCTGCTCCTCCTTGGCCGCGTGGTAGCCGGCGTTCTCCTTGAGGTCGCCCTCCGACCGCGCGGACTCGATCTTGTTGGCGATGTCCACCCGAGCAACAGTGCTGAGAGTGTCCAGCTCCGCAGCGAGGCGGTCATAGGCCTCCTGGGTTAGCCAGGTGACCGAGGTTTCGGTAGTCATGGTTCTCTCCTTCTCGTGCTGATCGGTGGTGCGCCGGCAGATAGTGCGCCGATGGTGCCGCAGGAAGCGGCCGTTCGTCGCTGGGCAGGTCACGGCCTGACACGTCACGTCCTAGATCATCGCGGCCTAGTACGTCACGACATACAGCGGACGCCCCGACTTCTGTCAGGGCGAATACATCAGTCTAGGTCAACCAGCAGCGGTAAATCAATCCGGTGTTGCTCAACTCGGTCGTCTTCACGATCTCCGTGAACGAGCGGGTGTAGTCGGCGGACGGCGCCAGATCGATGACCTTCCAGCCCACCACGGTGAACGACTCGTTGAGCGCCTGCACAGCACAGCTGGCGGCCTTCTCCGGGGGCAGCGACACCTCGAAGGTCACGCTGATGCCGTTCTCGTCGATGATCTGGTGCCTGGTGTCCCTGGCTTCGATCTCCGGGCCCGCGCCGTCAAGGCCCGCCCAGACGACCCATCCGGTGAGGATCAGGGCGAAGAGTCCGGCAACGACCCACAACACCCGGCGGTCGCGGCGGGTGCTGCCGGGGGTTCGCCCATAGCGTTCGTCGAGGTTGCTGCTCACGGCCACTCAGACTCCACACTCACGGTTCAACGATTAGGCTTGTACCTTAGGTTAGCTGGCATTTCTGAGGAGTTTCATGACCCTGCGGCTCTTGGCAGTGCACGCCCATCCCGACGACGAGTCGAGCAAGGGCGCCGCGACGTACGCGTACTACCGAAGCCTCGGCGCCGAGGTTCTCATCGTGAGCTGCACGGGCGGTGAACGCGGCAGCATCCTCAACGAGGACCTGGCCGACGTGGCCATGGCCGAGCGCGACCTCGCCGGCCTCCGCCGCCGGGAGATGACGGCGGCCCAGCAGACGATGGGCATCCAACACCTCTGGCTGGGCTACCAGGACTCCGGCATGGCCGACGACGGCGGGGTGCCCAAGAACTCCTTCGCCGACGTGCCCCTGGAGTACTCGGCCGAACCCCTGGTGCGCATCATCCGCGATTTCCGTCCCCAGGTGCTCATCACCTACGACGAGAACGGCGGCTACCCGCACCCCGATCACATTCGCTGCCACCAGGTCTCCGTCGAGGCGTTCCGCGCCGCGGCCGACGCCGACCGGTATCCCGATGCCGGCGCGCCGTGGCAGATCGACAAGCTGTACTACGACCGCATCTTCAACCTCGAGCGCATGGACGCCATGTACCTCGAACTCAGCATCACCGAACCGGACTCCGACCTGCTCGAACCGCTGGCCAGCGCCAGGGAACGGATGAGCGAGTACCCGAACCTGGCCACGACGCACGTGCCGATCGGGGACTTCTTGGAGGTGCGCGACGATGCCTTGCGGTCACATGCCAGCCAGGTGTCGCCGACGAGCAGTTTCTTCTTCTGGCCCAATGACATGGTGCGCAAGGCCTGGCCCTACGAGGACTTCCAACTCGTCGAATCGAAAGTTGACACGAACATGCCCGAATCCGATCTTTTCAGTGGTGTGAGGGACGACGCGTGAGCGGGATGTACTCTCCCGTGGTCAGCTTCATCCTGTCCAACACCCCGGCGCCCGAGTTCAACCCCGACACCGTCACACCGGGCCCGTGGGGCTTCTTCGCGATCTTCTTCGTCGCGGCCGTGACCTTGCTGCTGGGCATGGACCTGGCCCGCCGCATCCGCCGCACCACATACCGTGCGGAGATGCAGGAACGGCTGCAGGCCGAGGTCGCCGAACGCGACGCGCTGGCCGCCCAGAAGAAGGACACGCCAGAAGCCTGAGCTCGGGGGTACCCGCCTACGGGTACAGCGGATGCGTGGCGATGATCAGAATCGCGAACCAGTGGCAGAGGAACGCCACCACGGTCAGCGAGTGGAAGATCTCGTGGAAGCCGAACACCCCGGGGATCGGGTTGGGCTTCTTGAGACCGTAGACGACGGCGCCGACCGAGTAGCAGAGCCCGCCGACCATGATCAGGGTCATCATCAGGGCATCGGCCTGGAAGAAGTCGACGATGAACATCAGCGCGCCCCAGCCCAGCGCGAGGTAGAGCGGCACGTACAGCCAGCGCGGGGCGTTGATCCAGAACACCCTGAACGCGATGCCGAGGATCGCGCCGCCCCAGACCAGGGTCAGCAGCAGCACTGCCTTGTCCGGCGGCAGGGCCAGCACCGTGATGGGCGTGTACGATCCGGCGATCAGCAGGAAGATGTTGGCGTGGTCGATGCGCTTGAGCACCATGCGGGTGCGCGGCTGCCAGTTGAAGCGGTGGTACAGCGCCGAGTTGCCGAACAGGAGCATCGAACTGGCCACGAAGACCGCCGAACTCCATTTAGCAGCCGGGCCGTCCGCCGCGAGCAGCAGGATGATGCCGGCGACGATGGTGACCGGGAACGTGCCGGCGTGGATCCAGCCCCGCCAGGTGGGCTTTTCGGGAACCGGATGCTCGATCTCGTCTTCGAGGAGGGGGAGATTCGGGATGTCATCCGTAGCGGCCATGCTGTCAGGATACGGCAGCCTCGGCGGCGCCGCGGCGCGAACGCGGGCCGGATTGAGCTAGCGTAACTGTGTGCAGATGCGGCAATTCTCCCTCGGACGCGGACTCCTCTACAGGGTCTACCAGCGTCGGCTGCGTCGCGGGCTGACCGCGGCGGTCCTGCCGCGGCACGTGGCCATGATCATCGACGGCAACCGTCGGTGGGCCAAACAGCTCGGCTACGACTCCGCCGCCCACGGGCACCGGGCCGGGGCCGCGAAGATGCGCGAATTCCTGGAGTGGTGCGACGATCTCGGCATCTCCGTCGTCACGCTGTACCTGCTCTCGGCCGACAACCTCACCCAGCGCCCGACCGAGGAACTCGACGCCCTTTTCGAGATCATCGCCGACCTCGCCGAGGACCTGTCGCATTACCGCGACTGGAAGGTGCAGCAGGTCGGGTCGAAGAAGTGCCTGCCCGGGCCCCTGGAGGGCGCCCTGTCCGCCGCGGAGGCCCGCACGCACGCCAACACGGGCCTGCACGTGAACCTCGCCGTCGGCTACGGCGGCCGCACCGAGATCACCGACGCGATGCGCAGCATCGTCGCCACCCACCATGCCCACGGCGGCACTCTCGAGGACCTCGCCGAGACCCTCACCCCCGAACTCATCGGCCAGCACCTGTACACGGGCGGCCAGCCCGACCCCGACCTCGTCATCCGCACCTCGGGCGAGCAGCGCCTCAGCGACTTCATGCTCTGGCAGAGCGCGCACAGCGAGTTCTATTTCGTCGAGGCCCTCGGCCCCGACCTCCGCCAGGTCGACTTCCTGCGGGCCCTGCGCGACTTCGCCAAACGGCACCGCAGGTTCGGCGGGTGAGCGCGGTCGAGACGCCCCTCGCCGCCTTCCTGAACGGCTTCACCGAAGACCCCGGCTACCTGGACTACGGCCGTATCGGCCCCATGTCCAGCGCCGTCGTCGCCGAAACGCGCGGCCAGACCGAGATCCTGGCCAGGGCCCGACACGGCAGCCTCGGCCACTTCGGCGAGCAAGATCTGCGGATGCGCACCGCCGTGGCCGCGGGCCTGGGGTTCAGGGCCGACCAGATCGTGTCCCAACCCAACACCAGCATGGGCCTCATGCACGCCATGTTCGGCCTGACCGGTGACGTGCTGTTGTCACCGGCGGACTTTCCGAGCCTGCCGTTCGCGGCCAGCCGTGCCGCGGAGGCCCTGCACGTGGCGACGCCGCAGTGGCTCACGGCCGACGGCGGCGAGAACAGCGCCGGAGCGGTCACTCCCGGCCAGGTGCGGGACCAGCTGACACCGACCACCGTCGCGGTCGCCGTCAGCCTCGTCGATTCCCGCACGGGCTTCAGGGCCGACCTGGAAGGCATCCGGCAGGTCATCGGTGACAGGCTGCTCATCGTCGACGCCATCCAGGGCTTCGGGGTGGTGGATGCCGCCTACGAGGCGGCCGATGTCGTCGCCTCCGGCGGCCAGAAGTGGGTCAGGGCCGGCTGGGGCACCGGCTTCCTCGCCCTGAGCGACCGGGCCGTGGAACGGCTCACCCCGGTTGTCTCCGGATTCACCGGCACTGAGATCACCGAGCCGTGGGACCAGGTGCCGCCGCCGGCACACGCGGCGTCGGCGTTCGGGGTGACCAACGGGGACGGCATCGCCCAGGCCCGGTTCGCGACGGCGCTGGAGGAGATCCAGGTCGCGGGCCTGCCCGCCATCGAGGCCCTGGTGTGCGCCAACGTCGAGCGACTGATCGACCTGGCCGACCAGTTCGGCATTCCGGTGCTGTCCGCCAGGGACGCCAGGGAACGGGCCGGCCTGGTGGTACTCGCACCGCCCGCGGAACGTCTCACCGCGCTCGGTGCCGCGCTGCACAACCACGGCGTGACGGTCACGACCCGGGGCGGCACGGTGCGGCTCAGCGTGCACGCGCACCTCGCCGACGAGACCGTCGGCATGCTGCGCGGCGCCTTCACGGCGTACGCGGCCGCCGCCGGATACTGACCTGGCCGGCACCCGCCCGACGAACGTTAACGTCTCGTGACGTTGGGCGTGTCGCTTTTCTAATTCCCAGCCACTCGACGTACGTTCATCTCATCAGGTATGGCACCTGATCGAGACGGCCACATAAGTACGGCTCGAGAAAAAGCTTGTGGCCGCTCGCCAACAAATCCGCACCCTCGGGTGCGGGGTGGGAGTGGTTGTGACCGCTAATCGAACCGACTACCTGAACGCAGAACACACACCGTCAGGGGTCGACCAAACCGAGCGCACCTTCGTGCTGGACACCTCGGTTCTCCTGTCCGATCCGAAGGCGATCTTCCGGTTCGCCGAACACTCCGTCGTACTGCCGGTGGTGGTGATCACCGAACTGGAGTCCAAGCGCAACGACCCGGAGATCGGTTACTTCGCCCGGCAGGCGCTGCGTTACCTCGACGAACTGCGGGTCAAGCACGAACGACTCGACTTCGCCATCCCGGTGGGGGAGGGCGGCAGCCTGCGGGTCGAGTTGAACCACTCGAACATGTCGGTGCTGCCCTCCGGGTTGCAGCTGGGCGACAACGACTCGCGCATCCTCGCGGTGGCCATGAACCTGGCCAACGACGGACTCGCAGTCACCGTGGTGTCCAAGGACCTGCCGTTGCGGGTGAAGGCCGCCTCGATCGGACTGACCGCAGACGAGTACCGGCATGAGCTGGCTGTGGACTCCGGCTGGACGGGCATGGACGAGATCACCCTGAGCGCCGAGCAGGTCAACGACCTCTACGACAAGGAGTCCCTGCAGACCCGCCTGGTGCAGGACATGCCGGTCAACACGGGCCTGGTGATCCACTCCGACCGAGGCTCGGCCCTAGGGCGGGTCACCGGGCGGGGCGAGTTGCGCCTGGTGCGCGGGGACCGCGACCTGTTCGGCCTGCACGGACGTTCGGCGGAGCAACGCCTGGCGATCGACCTGCTGCTGGACCCGGAGATCGGCATCCTGTCGTTGGGAGGTCGAGCGGGGACGGGGAAGTCGGCGCTCGCCCTCTGCGCCGGCCTGGAAGCCGTGCTGGAACGGCAGCAGCACCGCAAGATCATGGTGTTCCGGCCGCTGTACGCGGTGGGCGGCCAGGAGCTCGGCTACCTGCCCGGTGACGCGCAGGAGAAGATGGGTCCCTGGGGCCAGGCTGTGTTCGACACCCTCGGGGCACTGGTGAGCGAGAACGTACTGGAGGAGGTCGTCGAGCGCGGCATCCTCGAGGTGCTGCCGCTGACCCACATCCGTGGTCGGAGCCTGCACGACGCCTTCGTGATCGTCGACGAGGCGCAGTCGCTGGAGCGGAACGTGCTCCTGACGGTGCTCAGCCGGATCGGACAGAACTCCAGGGTGGTGCTCACCCACGATGTGGCCCAGCGCGACAACCTGCGGGTGGGGCGCTTCGACGGTGTCGCGAGTGTGATCGAAACGCTGAAAGGCCACCCCTTGTTCGCCCACATGACCCTCACCCGGTCCGAGCGCAGCGCCATCGCCGCCCTGGTCACCGAGATGCTGGAGGGAAACGAGCTGGCATAGAGGCGCGAAAGCGGCGAACCGGTTGCCTCAGCGAAGCTGAAGCAACCGGTTCGCCGCTTTCGCGGTACGGGTTAGCGTGCCTGGGGCGGCCGGGTCATGCTCAGGACGTCCAGGGCCGTGTCGAGCTGCTCGAGGGTGACCTCGCCGCGTTCCACGAAGCCCAGGTCGATGACCGACTCGCGCACCGTGAGGCCCTGCGCCACGGAGTGCTTGGCCACCTTGGCGGCGGCTTCGTAGCCGATCACCCGGTTGAGCGGGGTAACGATCGACGGCGATGATTCGGCCAGCGCGCGGGCACGGTCGAGGTTGGCCTCGAGGCCGTCGACGGTCTTGTCGGCGAGCACCCGGGCGCCGTTGGTGAGTAGCCGGATCGACTCGAGCAGCGCCGTGCCCATCACGGGGATGGCCACGTTGAGTTCGAACGCGCCGGAGGCGCCGGACCAGGCGATGGTGGCGTCGTTGCCGATCACGCGGGAGCAGACCATGAGCACGGCCTCCGGGATGACCGGGTTGACCTTGCCGGGCATGATCGACGAGCCCGGCTGCAGGTCGGGGATGCTCAGCTCACCGATGCCGGTGTTGGGGCCGGAGCCCATCCAACGCAGGTCGTTGCAGATCTTGGTGAGGCCAACGGCGATGGTGCGCAGAGCACCGGAGGCGTCGACCAGGCCGTCACGGTTGGCCTGGGCCTCGAAGTGGTCGATGGCCTCGGTGATCGGCAGCTCGGTCTCGTCGCAGAGCAGCTCGATGACGAGCTGCGGGAAACCGGCCGGCGTGTTGATGCCGGTGCCGACGGCGGTGCCGCCCAGCGGCACCTCGGCGACGCGGGGGAGCGCGGTGCGCACCCGTTCGATGCCCAGGCGCATCTGGCGGGCGTAGCCGCCGAATTCCTGGCCGAGGGTGACCGGGGTGGCGTCCATCAGGTGGGTGCGGCCGGCCTTGACCGCGGTCGCCCACAGTTCGGCCTTGGCCTCGAACGCGACCGCGAGGTGATCCAGGGCCGGGATGAGGTCGTCGATGAGGGCGCTGGTCACGGCGATGTGCACCGAGGTGGGGAAGACGTCGTTGGAGGACTGCGACGCGTTCACGTGGTCGTTGGGGTGAACCGGGCTGCCCAGGCGGCGGGTGGCGAGGGTGGCGAGCACCTCGTTCATGTTCATGTTCGACGAGGTTCCGCTGCCGGTCTGGTACACGTCGATGGGGAACTGGGCGTCGTATCGACCGGTGATGACCTCGTCGGCGGCTGCCGCGATGGCGTCGGCGATGTTCGAGTCGAGCACGCCCAGACGGGCATTGGCGAGGGCCGCCGACTTTTTGATGCGGGCCAGGGCTGCGATCTGGGCGGACTCGAGCACGGATCCGGAGATCGGGAAGTTCTCGACCGCCCGCTGCGTCTGCGCACCGTAGAGCGCGTCGGCGGGAACCCGGACCTCGCCCATCGTGTCGTGTTCGATCCGGAATTCTGTCTCAGCTGAAATGTCCACCACGGTGTGTCATACCTTTCGATTCATGCGGGTTGCCGGTCGGTGTCGAGAGTTCCTAGACGACGCCGACGACGAGGTCAGGATCTGCGCGGCCCTCGAGGAGCCTGTAGTTCGCACCGACGATAGCCAATGTACCTTCTGCGATCGCGGCGCTGATCATCTCGGAGCGCTGCACGAGCTCCGCCACGGTGTCGCGCAGGTGTTCCCGGCCCACGGCGGATGCATCCACATCGTCGGGGTCGAGCGGACCGGTTTCGGGTCCATTGACGCGGCGCACCGCCGGCACGATCTTCTCGATGATGCTGTTGATGTGCGGCGGCAGGGCCTCGGCGTCTTCGGCTTGCGAGTCGATGGCGGCTCGGACCGCGCCGCACCTGTCGTGGCCGAGTACCAGGATCAAAGGCACCTTGAGCACCGCAACGGCGTACTCGAGTGAGCCGAGCACCGAATCGGAGATGACCTGGCCGGCGTTCCGCACGACGAACAGGTCTCCCAGACCCTTGTCGAAGATGATCTCGGCGGCGAGCCTGGAGTCGCTGCAGCCGAACAGGGCGGCCATGGGATTCTGCACGAACGCGGTCTCGGCGCGACGGTCGACGTCCTGCCGGGGATGTTGCGGTGTGCCCGCCACGAAGCGTTCGTTGCCCGCGGCGAGGTCGTTCCAGACCTGGGCCGGTGTCAGAGTCGGTGTGTCGGTCATTCGCTGGAGCCGTTCTGTTCGGTGCCGGTCGGTTCGGTGCTGATCTGCCGGGCCACGGCGGCGGCGAGCACGGTCAGCTCTTCGTCGGTGGCGGTGCCGATCAGGAGATAGCTGCTGTCGCCGGCCTCGGAGACGAGGGCGGATTCGAAGTTGCCCCGGTCGGCGGCCGGCGCGGGATTGCGGTAGACAGCCCAGTCCAGACCGGCGATGGTGATGGTGTCGGTCGGTTCGACGTCTTCGAGCTGGTCGGCCAGCCAGGTGGGGTTGGCGTCGACGGCCTGGGTGAGCCCGATGAACTCATTCTCGGGGGTGAGCAGGCCGAGGTACCAGCTCGAGACACCGTCGTTGCCGCCCTGGCGCCACTGGGCGGCGTTGGCGCTCCAGCCGGGTGGGAGCTCGGGCACGACGAGCGGTTCCTCGACGCCGGACTGCGCCTGTTCGGCGACGCTCGTGTAGTCGACCTCGCGATTGATCGGGGTGTCGCTGCGGGGCACGATCAGCACCAGCACGATGACCGCGCCGAGGGTCGCCAACAGCGAGTAGACGAGGTTGTTGATGGTCTTGCGGGACCGGTAGTTCTTGGAGTTGGTTGCCAGCCGCCTAGCGCGTTCCTCGGCGGTCTCGGGGCGGCCGAGCTCCGCGACGACGCGCGGTGGGCGGGGACTGCGGCTCATTCCGCGGTGGCCGCGCCGCGGGCGGCGTCCAGGCGTGCTTTGGCGCCGATCAGCCATTCCTCACAGCGGGTGGCGAGGGCCTCGCCCCGCTCCCAGAGCGCCAGGGATTCCTCGAGCGTGGACGCACCCTGCTCGAGCACCGAGACGACACGGATCAGTTCGTCCCTGGCCTGCTCGTAGCTGAGCGAGTCGACCGCCGGGACGGTGCCGGCGGTGGTCGGAGTCGGGGCTGCGGACGAAGTCATGTCATCCATCCTATTTCTTTCCATCTATTTCGAGACCGCGGGCACGGTGCCAACGCCCACGGTGATGCGCAGCTCGGTGCCGGCCGGGGCCTGGTCGCTGGAGCGCAGCACGTGGCCGTCCGGCAGCTGCACGATGGCGTAGCCCCGGTCGAGGGTGCCCTGGGGGGAGAGGGCGCGCAGTTGGGAGCGCAGCTCGACCACGCTGGACCCGGCGCGTTCGAGAGTACGGTGCATCAGCTCGGTGCCGCGCGCCACGTAGCGGGTGAGGTCCTGCGAACGACTGTCGATGATCCAGTCCGCGCCGGCGAGCACCGGTCGGCTGCGCAATTGGCCGAGCCTGTCGACCTCGGTGGCGAGGATACCGGTGAGCCGGCTGCTCAGCCGCGCCCGCGCCTGCTGCACCCTGTTGAGTTCGTCGGAGACGTCGGGCACCACCCGCTTCGCCGCGTCGGTGGGAGTCGAGGCGCGGAGGTCGGCGACATCGTCGAGCAGCGGCCGGTCGGCCTCGTGGCCGATGGCGCTGACCACCGGGGTAGTGCAGGCCGCGACGGCGCGCACGAGTGACTCGTCGCTGAAGCCGAGCAGGTTCTGGAAGTCGCCGCCGCCGCGGGCGACGATGATGACGTCCACCTCGGGGTCGGCATCCAGCGCCCTGATGGCCGCGGTGACCTCACCGACCATCCGGTCGCCCTGCACGGCGGCGTGCACCACCCTGAAGTCGACGGCCGGCCAGCGCAGCTGGGCGTTGCGGAGCACGTCTTTCTCGGCGTCGGAGTCCTTGCCGGTGACCAGCCCGATGCGGTGCGGCAGGAACGGCAGCGATCGTTTGCGGGACGCGTCGAAGAGGCCCTCGGCCTTGAGCTGCGCGCGCAGGCGTTCGAGCCGTTCCAGCAGGTCGCCGAGCCCCACGTGGCGCAGCTCGAAGACCTGCATCGTGAGGGAGCCGCCCTTGACCCAGTAGTTGGGCTTGACGAGGGCGATGACCCTGTCGCCCTGCTTGAAGTCACCGGTCAGGCGGGCCTTCACCGACGACCAGACCGTGAAGCTCACCGTCGCATCCACCGAGAGGTCCTTGAGCTTGCCGTAGACGTTGCCGCCGCTGGTGCCCCACTGCACGATCTCGCCCTCCACCCAGGCGGTGCCGAGCCGTTCGATGTAGCCGCGGATCTTGTTGGAGAGCACGGCGACGGGCCAGGGGGCGTCGACGGTGGGCGGCTCGTCGCCCGCGGCGGGCATCGTGACTGCGTTCATGGGTCTCCTGGTCTGCTGAGGGCTCGCACGGTCCGTTCAGACATGCCCGCTTAGACTGTTCGGGTGAGTACCAGTACTAATGCGCCCGTGATCGGCCTTGGCATGCCCAGAATTCCCAGCCTGCGCAACAGGCTCAAGGATACCCCGGTGGTCGGGCCGAAAAAGGTGCTGCTCGCGGCCCCGCGCGGCTACTGCGCCGGCGTGGACCGGGCGGTCATCGCGGTGGAGAAGGCCCTCGAACTGTACGGGGCGCCCGTCTACGTGCGCAAGCAGATCGTGCACAACACCCACGTGGTGAGCGAACTCGAGAAGAAGGGCGCCATCTTCGTCGAAGAAGTGGATGAGGTCCCCACCGGTTCGCATATCGTCTTCAGCGCGCACGGCGTGTCGCCGGCCGTGGTCAACGCCGCCGCCGCTCGCGGCCTGTCGGCCATCGACGCCACCTGCCCGCTCGTCACCAAGGTGCACCGCGAGGCTGTGCGCTTCGCCCGCGACGACTTCGAGATCTTGCTGATCGGCCACGAAGGCCACGAAGAGGTCGAGGGCACCGCCGGCGAGGCGCCGGAGCACACGACGCTCGTCGGCAGCCCGGACGAGGCCGACACTATCGTCGTGCGCGACCCGGACAAGGTGGTCTGGCTGTCGCAGACCACGCTGAGCGTTGACGAGACCATGGAGACGGTGCGCCGGCTGCGGGCCCGGTTCCCGAACCTGCAGGACCCGCCCAGCGACGACATCTGCTACGCCACCCAGAACCGTCAGGTGGCCATCAAGATGGTCGCCCGCGACTCCGATCTGGTGATCGTGGTGGGGTCGGCGAACTCGTCCAACTCGGTACGCCTGGTGGAGGTGGCGCTGGAGTACGGCGCGAAGGCAGCCTACCGGGTGGACTACGCCAACGAAGTGAAGCAGGAGTGGCTCGACGGCGTGAACACCGTGGGCGTCACGAGCGGAGCATCCGTGCCCGAGGAACTCGTCGAGGAACTGCTGCGCGACCTGGCCGGCGCCGGCTACGGCGACGTGGAGCAGATCAAGACCGCCGAAGAAGACCTGCTCTTCTCGCTGCCCAAGGAGCTGCGCAAAGACCTGCAGGGCAAGACCGACGCGCGTGCGCTCGGGGGCAGGGTCAGTCGACCGGAGTAGTCGGTGGCTGGCCGGGCCTTACGGCTGGCTGAGGTACTCGAGCAACGCCGGGTCACCGGCGAGCACGACGGCCACGGCCGCGACCAGCAGGACAAACGCGACGACGCCGCCGATGATCGGAACGTAGAACGCGCGTCGGCCGCGCAGCAGCAGCAGGATCGACGAGACGGCTGCGGCCACCCAGACGACGGCCTGGCCGATGCTGCCGCCGGTGATGATCGCGGTGACGGAGTCCGTCACGGTGTACTCACCCAGTTCGGCCTGCGAATAGAGCATCGCCAGGGCCTGCGGCAGGCTGCCGAGAATCGAGATGGTGAAGTAGGCGCCGAGCAGCCCGAAGACCAGCAGGCTGATGGTGAGGGGTCGGTCCCAGGCAGGCGCTGTTCCCGGCACCGAACCTGGCGCCGCGGAGGCCGGCCGTTCGGCCGATCCCCGCGTCGCCCGGGCCGGCGTCACCGTGGTGGATGCGGCGGCAGAGGCCGCAGGAACGGGTTCGTCCTGCGGCGGCGTCCAGGTCCAGCCCTCCGGAGCCAGCTCGCCGTAGCGGGGCTGGGGGCGGTAGTCCACCGGCGGGGTGACCGCCGGGGTCTGGTCTGAAGCGTTCTCTGCCATCGTCATCCGGTGTTTTCTGTTGAACTAGCTGTTGGAGTGCCCGGCGGAACCGAGCTGGCGGGTGGCCTGGGCAACGCGAGCGGCCATGGCCGTCTCGGCAACCTTGCCCCAGGCGCGCGGGTCGTACAGCTTCTTGTTTCCGACTTCGCCGTCGACCTTGAGCACGCCGTCGTAATTCTTCAGCATGTAGTCGGCGATGGCGCGGGTGAACGCGTACTGGGTGTCGGTGTCGACGTTCATCTTCACGACACCGTTGGCGACGGCTTCGGCGATCTCGGCATCGGTCGAGCCCGAGCCGCCGTGGAAGACGAGGTCGAGGGGCAGTGCGCTGGTGCCGTACTTGGCGGCGACGCTGGCCTGGATCTCCGCAAGGAGCTCCGGACGCAGCTTGACGTTGCCGGGCTTGTAGACGCCGTGCACGTTGCCGAAGGTGAGGGCGGCCATGTAGCGGCCCTGTTCGCCGAGGCCGAGGGCCTCGATCATCTTGACGGTGTCGTCGAAGGTCGTGTACAGGTTGTCGTTGATGTCGCCCTCAACGCCGTCTTCTTCGCCGCCGACGGCGCCGATCTCGACCTCGAGGATGGCGTTGATCGCCTTGGTGCGGGTGATGATGCCCTTGGCGATCTCGAGGTTCTCGTCGAGCGCGATGGCCGAGCCGTCCCACATGTGCGACTGGAAGATCGGGTTGAAGCCATCGGCGACGGCGGTCTCGGAGGCCGAGATGAGGGGCAGGACGAAGTCGTCCAGCGCACCCTTGGGGCAGTGGTCGGTGTGCAGGGCCACGGTGACGGGGTAGTTGTCAGCAACGGCGTGCGCGAACTTGGCGAACGCGAGGGCGCCGGCGGCACGGTTCTTGACGGTGTGACCGGCGAAGTAGTCGGCGCCACCGGTGGTGACCTGGATGATGCCGTCAGAGCCGGCTTCGGTCAGGCCCTGGAGAACGGCGTTGATGGACTGCGAGGAGGAGACGTTGAATGCGGGGTACGCGAACCCCTTCGACTTGGCCTTGTTCAGCATTTCGGCGTATTGGTCTGGGGTTGCGATGGGCATTGCTTCTCCTCGAAATCGAGCGGGGGTGTCCGTCAAGTCTAGCGAGGGCTTCTGTGTGAGCGCTCGGGGTACAAGGTCCCGCTCTAGGCACGCTGGGTATGCTGGCCCCGTACCGGCGTAGTTCCGGCGCGTCCCTCAGCAACCCACATACGACCTCGAAGGACACCAATACACAGTGACTACTGAACACGATTCTCTCTACCTCCACCCCGACCGCAGCCTCGGCATGGAGCTGGTGCGGGCCACCGAAGCCGCCGCCATCCGCGCTGTGCCGTTCATCGGCCGCGGCGACAAGAACGCCGCAGACGGTGCCGCCGTCGACGCGATGCGCAAATTCCTCGGCACTGTCGATTTCGACGGCGTCGTCGTCATCGGCGAGGGCGAGAAGGATGACGCGCCGATGCTCTACAACGGCGAGCACGTCGGCAGCGGGCGCGGGCCCTCCTGCGACATCGCGGTGGACCCCATCGACGGCACCTCACTCACCGCCAACGGGCGTCAGAACGCACTGAGCATGATCGCGGTCGCCGACCGGGGCAGCATGTACGACCCCAGTGCCGTGTTCTACATGGACAAGATCGTCACCGGATGGGAGGGCCACAACGTCGTGGACCTGCGCCAGCCGATCGGCGAGAACATTCGCGCTCTGGCCAAGGCCAAGGGCAAGGATGTGTCAGACATGACCATCGCCATCCTCGACCGGCCGCGGCACGCCGGCCTGATCGAAGAGGTGCGCGCGGCGGGCGCCGGCACCCGGTTGATGCTCGACGGCGACGTGGCCGGCGGCATCAACGCGGCCATCACCGAGACCCGGATCGACATGTGCGTCGGCATCGGCGGCACCCCGGAGGGCATCATCACCGCCTGCGCGTTGAAGGCGTTGGGCGGTTTCATCCAGGCGAAGCTGCACCCCAAGGACGACGACGAGGCCCAGCGGGCCATCGACGCCGGCCACGACCTTGACCGCATCCTGGGCGTGAACGACCTCGTCACCAGCGACAACACCTATTTCGTCGCCACCGGCGTCACCGACGGCCAGCTGGTCGGCGGGGTGCGCAAGATGGGGCCGAAGATCCGCACCGAGAGCATCGTGTTGCGCGGCAGTACCGGCACCATCCGCCGGGTCGTGGCCGAGCACCTTGCCGAGAAGTGGCTCTAGAGAGCCCTACTTTTATTCAACGAGGATGCCCAGCTGCGCCGCGAGCAACGGAGCGAGCAGCGCGAGCTGGGCGTCGTCGATGGTGGCGCCCCTGAGCCCTTCCAGGCTGTGGATGGCCGAGAAATCGCTGGAGCGCAGGTCCACGTCGGTCAGCCGTGCGCCGGCCACGTCGAGGGTGCCGATCCGGCAGTCGCGGAGTTCCAGCCGTTGCACGGTGGCCCCGGAGAGGTCGAGCTCGTCGATGATGCAGTTGGAGATGAGCACGTCGGTGAGGGTGGCGTTGCGCAGGTTGATGAAGTCCAGCTTCGACCCGTCCAGCTGAACGCTGCGCAGGCTGGAGTCGTAGAGCTCGACCGAGCCGAGCCTGGAGTGCTCGATGCGCACGTCCCGCCAGCTCGATCGTGGCGCGCTGAACACGGCCGCGTGCAGTTCGGTGGCGACGCACTCGTTCCAGGTGCTGCCGCGCAGCACCGTGGTATTCAGGTCAACGCCGTGGAACTCACACTCCGCGAACCGGGTGCCGGTGAAGTCCCGGCCGGAGAAGTCCACCCGGCTGTAGCGTTCGGCCTCACGGTCGTCACCGCGGCCCACCAGCGAGCCGTCGTTGTCGAGCAGGTTCTCGAGCAGGATCCGGTCCAGCTGGGGTCCGCGCCGCTTCGACCGGGCCGGTGGCTTGGCCACTAGGAGGCCCGCTCGGCGACGGGTTCGAGCAGGAACACCGGGATGACCCGATCGGTCTTGACCTGGTAATCGGCGTAGTCGGGGTACGCCAGAACGGCCCGCTCCCACCAAAGGGCCTTCTCGTCGCCGGTGATCTCCCGGGCGAGCATGTCGCGTCGCACCGGACCGTCCTGCACCTCGACGAGCGGATGCGCGAGCACGTTGGCGTACCAGACCGGGTTCTTCGGGCTGCCGCCGAGCGACGCCACGGCGGCGTAACGGCCGTCGTGTTCGACGCGCATGAGCGGAGCCTTGCGGATCTTGCCGGATTTGGCGCCGAGGGTGCTCAGGACGATCACGGGCATCCCGCGCATGGTGGTGCCCTTGGTACCGGCGGAGGTCTCGTAGAGTTCGACCTGGTCGCGGACCCACTTCTCGGGGCTGGGCTCGTACTCTCCGTGCAGGGGCATGCTGGCTATCTTTCTCTCGGGGGAAAACGGGGGTGGCGCGGGGCGTACCGCGGAATGTAGCGCCAGAGCACGCCGGCTCCCACCAGGCCCACCACTCCCATCACAGCACTGGCCACCGACAGCGACAACAGCGCGATCATGGCGGCGACGGCCAGGGGAGCGGCGGCGCTGCCGAAGTCGGCGGTGAACCGCCAGGCGCCCAGGAACGGGGCCGGGCCGCCGGCCGGCGCCAGGTCGGCGCCCAGGGTCATCAGCAATCCGCTGCCGATACCGTTGGCCACGGACAGGAACATCGCCACGGCGATGAACCACGCCACGTTCTCGGGCAGATCGTGGGTGAACGCGAGGGCGAGCATGCCGACCCCCAGTCCGGTCATCGACGGGATCGCGGTCCACATGCGCCCGAAGCGGTCCATGATCTGGCCGCTGGCATAGAAGAGCGCGAAGTCGATGCCGCCGGCGATGCCGATGATGAGGGCGGTGTCGGGTTCGTTGATGCCGATGCTGACCGCCCAGAGCGGCAGCAGCACCGTGCGGGTGGCCCGCATCGCACCGACCAGCCCCGCGCCGGTGCCCAGCCGCAGCAGCACGCCCCGGTAGCGCCAGATGGTGCTGAACAGTCCCGCGGTCTCCGCGACGGCGACGGGAGCAGGCTTCGCGAAGGTAATCGTCGGATCCGGCAGCAGCATCAGCACGACGGCGGCGGCCACGCAACAGACGATGAACACCCAGAAGACGGCGGTGGTGCTGCCGGTGAGGTGGATGACCCCGGCGGCCAGGAACGGTCCGACGAACCAACCGGCGCGGAAGACGCCGCCGAGGGTCGACAGCGCCCTGGCCCGGTAGGCCACGGGCACGTAGCTGGTCATGAAGGCATGGCGGGCCAGAGCGAACACGGCCGTGGCCAGGCCGATCAGGAAGATGCCCACCAGCAGCACGACCGGGTTGGGGGCGACGATGCAGACCAGCACGGCGATGATCGCAAGCAGCGACGCCCCGATCATCGAGTTGCGTTCGCCGATGCGGGACACTATCGCGCCGCTGGGGATGTCGCCGACGAGTTCACCGACCATGACCATGGCCGCGATGAAACCGGCGAAGGCCAGCGACGCGCCGAGGCCGTCCGCCACCAGGGGGATGAGCGGGATCATCGCACCCTCGCCGATGGAGAAGAGCAGCGTGGGTAGAAACGCGGCCAGAGCCACTCCCCGGAGGCTGAAGGGGCGCTCGGTGCTCATCCGTTCGATGTTACCTCTCGCCCGGTAGGCTGGATTCCACAATGATTGAGCTGGATTTCTCTGAGCAGATCGCCGCGCTGCGGGCCACGTTTGACGACATCCGGTCGGTGATCGACATCGACAGGCTGAAGCTGGACATTGCCGAGTTGAGCGACCAGGCGGGTGCCCCCGACCTGTGGAACGACTCCGAGCACGCCCAAAAGGTGACCAGCGAGCTCAGCCACCGCCAGAGCGAGCTCAAACGCATCGACAGCATCGAGTCCCGCCTCGACGACCTCGAGGTGCTCGTGGAGCTGGCCAACGCCGAGGGCGACCAGGAATCGGCCGATGAGGCCACGGCCGAACTGCGCAGCGTGCAGAAGGTCCTCGGCGACCTCGAGGTGCACACCCTGCTCAACGGTGAGTTCGACCCCAACCCTGCCGTGATCACCATCCGGGCCGGGGCCGGTGGCGTGGACGCCGCCGACTTCGCCGAGATGCTGTTGCGCATGTACCTGCGGTGGGCCGAGCAGCACGATTACACCACCAACGTTCTCGACGTGAGCTACGCCGAAGAGGCCGGCATCAAGTCCGCCACGTTCGAGGTGAACGCGCCGTACGCGTTCGGCACCCTCAGCGTCGAAGCCGGCACGCACCGGCTGGTCCGGATGAGCCCGTTCAACTCCGCGGGCAAGCGCCAGACCTCCTTCGCCGCCGTCGAGGTGGTCCCGCTGATCGCCCAGGCCGAGGCCGTGGAGATTCCCGACAACGACATCCGCGTCGATGTGTTCCGCTCCAGCGGCCCCGGCGGGCAGTCGGTGAACACCACAGACTCCGCCGTGCGCATCACCCACCTGCCCACCGGACTGGTGGTGAGCTGCCAGAACGAAAAGAGCCAGATCCAGAACCGCGCGGCGGCGATGCGGGTGCTGGCGTCCAGGCTGTTGTTGCTGCAGCGTGAGCAGGAGGCGGCCACCAAGAAGGAGTTCGCCGGAATCATCACCGCGAGCTGGGGTGACCAGATGCGCAGCTACGTGCTCGCGCCGTATCAAATGGTCAAGGACCTGCGCACCGAGTACGAGGTCAACAACCCGTCCAACGTGTTCGACGGTGACCTGGACGGATTCATCGCCGCCGGCATCCGCTGGCGCAAGACCCCCACCGACTAGGCGTGTCAACCTTTGGACTTGCTGCTTGAGGCATGTCGCAAGTAGGTAAATCCCGGATGGCTGCCTAGGCTCGAAACGCCATGATCCGATTTGATCACATCACCAAGAAATATCCCGGTACGAACCGACCGGCCCTGAACTCAATCGACGTCGAAATTCTTCGCGGCGAGTTTGTCTTCCTGGTCGGGGCTTCGGGCTCGGGAAAGTCGAGCTGCCTTCGCCTGATGTTGAAGGAGGAGAAGCCGTCCAGCGGAAGCATTCACGTGCTCGGCCAGGATCTGCGCTCCATCTCCAACCGCAAGGTGCCCTACTTCCGTCGCAACCTCGGGGTGGTCTTCCAGGACTTCCGTCTGCTGCCGAACAAGACCGTCTACGACAACGTCGCGTTCAGCCTGCAGGTCATCGGTAAGTCCCGTGGGTACATCCAGGAAGCCGTGCCCGACACCCTGCAGATGGTGGGCCTGGCTGAGAAGGCGCAGCGTCTACCACACGAACTCTCCGGTGGTGAGCAGCAGCGCGTGGCCATCGCCCGAGCGATCGTGAACAAACCGCAGATCGTTCTCGCCGACGAACCGACCGGAAACCTCGACCCCACCACCAGTGCGGAGATCATGTCGCTGCTGGCCCGGATCAACGCCGGCGGCACCACCGTGATCATGGCCACGCACGAGGCCGGCATCGTCGACAAGATGAAGCGCCGCGTGATCGAACTCTCCGCGGGCCAGATCGTGCGCGACGAGCGTCAGGGCGGCTACGCCACGGCGGCCATCCCGATGGTGCTGCCCCCCGGCGAGCGGGCCGCGTCGCGGTCCTCCCGGATGCCGGCCACGGGCGCCGCCCCGGCCACGCCGCTGACCCACCCCGCGCCGGAGGTGCTGCCCCAGGAGGTGGCATCGGCCGAGGTCGAGGCCGCCGCCGTTGCGGTGAGCACCGCGCTGCCGGTGGAGCCGACGCCCGAACCGGCACCGGTGATCGAACGGGCCGAGCCCCTGTCGGTCGTGGCTTCCACCCCGCCGGTCCCTGTCCTGGCGCCCATCCCGCCTGTTCCGGCCATGGCCGAGCAGCCCGCAGCGGTTGACCGTCAGCCGGAAACCCCTCAGCCGGAACCCGACCAGCAGGCCGCTGCGCCGCCGGTCGAGCAGCCGACCTCCACGATGTCCAGGCCGGTGCTCCCGGTCACCCAGCACGACGAACCAGAACAGCTCACCCTGGCCGAGAAGCTCGGCCTGCGGGCTCCGGGCGAAAAGGCCGATCCCACTAGTGAGCAGAACGTAGGACCCACCCGATGAGACTCGGACTTGTGCTTTCCGAAGCATCCAACGGCCTGCGCCGCAACGCCTCCATGGTCGTCTCGGTCGTGCTGGTCACCTTCATCTCGCTCACCTTCGTGGGCGCGGCGATCCTGATGCAGATGCAGATCGGCCAGATGAAGAACTTCTGGTACGACCGCGCTCAGGTGGGCATTTACATGTGCACCGCCATCTCGCCGGGGGAGACCTGCACCGCAGGCGAAGCCTCCCAGGAGCAGATCGACTCGGTGCAGGCGCAGCTGGAGTCCCCGACCCTGGCAACCTTCATCGACAAGTACTACTTCGAGACGCACGAGCAGGCGTTCGAGAACTTCAAGACGCAGTTCGCGGGCAACCCCGTGGCCGACTACGTGACAGCCGAACAGCTCAACCAGACCTTCTGGGTCAACCTCAACAACCCCGAGGACTCCGAGGTGCTGGTCGAGAGCCTGTCCGGCGTCGCCGGGGTCGAGAATGTCGCCGATCAACGCAAGTACCTCGATCAGATTTTCTCGGTGCTGAACGTGGCCAGCTATACAGCCATCGGCATCGCATCGTTGATGCTCGTGGCGGCGGCCCTGCTGATTGCCACGACCATCCGGCTGTCGGCGTTCTCCAGGCGCAAGGAGTTGGGCATCATGCGACTGGTGGGTGCGTCGAACCGGTTCATCCAAACGCCGTTCATCCTTGAGGGTGTCTTCGCGGCGCTGCTGGGTTCACTGCTGGCCGGTGGGGCGATCGTGGCGATCGTGCACTACTTCGTGCAGGGCTACCTGGGTGCCAGTCTCACCGGCTTCGCCCTGGTCGGCCTCGATGACGCGTTCACCGTGGTGCCGATCCTGCTGGTGCTCGGTGCGGCGCTGGCCGCGGCGTCGGCCAACTTCGCGATCACCCGCTATCTGAAGGTCTGATCAGATCCACTAGACTAATGGGTTGCCCGGCGGATGCCTGGCCGCTTCACTGAACCGATCGAGGAGAATGCCGTGCCCAGGGAAAAAGGCGAGAAGGTCGTCGCGACCAATCGCAAGGCGCGCCACGACTACCTCATCGAGGATACGTACGAGGCCGGAATGGTGCTCAGCGGCACCGAGGTGAAGTCCCTCCGCGCCGGACGGGCGTCCCTCGTCGACGGCTACGCGTTCATCGAGTCCGGGGAGGCCTGGCTGGATGCCGTGCACATTCCGGAGTACACCGCCGGCACCTGGACGAACCACCCGCCCCGTCGCAAGCGCAAGCTGCTGCTGCACAAGGCGGAGATCGTCAAGATCAGCCACAAGACCAAAGAGGGTGGCTACACCCTGATTCCGCTGAAGATCTACTTCAGCGACGGCAAGGCCAAGGTCGAGATCGCGGTGGCCAAGGGTAAGAAGGAATACGACAAGCGGCAGACCCTGCGCGAACGCCAGGACAAGCGCGAGTCCGACCGAGCCATCTCCGCCCGCCGCAACCTCGGCGACTAGCCAGCCCCGACCCGACCCGCCCCGAGTCGCCCGCTCAATCTGGCCGCTACTCGTCTTGTGGTCGGGTCTTCGGGTCGTGCGCCCGGTGTTTTCCGGGTGTGCGCCATGTCCCGGACGGGTCGATCCAGTGCGGGGCCATCACTCGCGGCCGCCCGCCGACCATCCGGATTCTCCACCCGCTGCTGTCGATGGTGCGGTGGTGGTACCAGCACAGCAATACCCCGTTGGAAGCATGGGTTTTCCCACCGACCTGCCACGGCACCACATGGTGTACTTCGGTCCACTGGGGTGGGCAGTCGCAGCCCGGGATGATGCAGCCACCGTCTCTGGCGGTGATCATTTTGCGTTGCATCGGGGAGAAACAACGGGCTTTGGAGCCCAGGCCGAGGACGGCACCGGCCCTGCCGAAGAAGACGGGCTGGAAGCCGCCGTTGTCGATCATCTGCGTAATGGTCTTCATCGAGACCGGCCCGTCGACGCCGTCGATCCAACCGACGCCGGCGTCCTTGAGGAGGTCGGCCGCGTTCACATG
Organism: Cryobacterium sp. TMB3-10; assembly: GCF_004402305.1. Taxonomy (NCBI): domain Bacteria; kingdom Bacillati; phylum Actinomycetota; class Actinomycetes; order Micrococcales; family Microbacteriaceae; genus Cryobacterium; species Cryobacterium sp. TMB3-10. The sequence goes on from NZ_SOGH01000002.1 coordinate 98,362, forward strand.
CACCATCACCGTCGGTGGCATGCCGCCCATGGTCGGGGTGCGGGGGTCTTGGGCGACCTGCACCAGGATGCCGCGGAGAATATCGGCGCGCTTCTCCCCGCCGGTGCGTTCGTCGATCAGCTCGCCGGGCACGAGTTCGCCGGCTTCGATGCGTTGCTGTTCCTGTGCGGACGGGAACCGTGGTGCGGAGCGGGCGGATTGGAAGGTGTTGAACAGGTTCTGGATGACACCCTTGAGGACCGGGGTCACGCCGCCACGCAGCGGGTAGAGGCCCCGGGTGAGCTCGCCGAAGGATATGGTGGATTTCGCTTCAACCGTGGTCGCGTTCGGGGCGGCCCCGTCGGGGTTTAGTAGCGCCTGCATCCGTGCCGCCAGGGACCGCAGATCATCGGCCGGATAGGTGAACCCCTCCGAATCGCCACGCCGCAGAATCGGACCGGTGCACCGGATGTCGCTGTCGCCGGGGCCGCGGGTGCGATCGAAGACCGACCCTGTCGCCCGCTCGACGAGGCCGAGCTCGGCGGATTCGACGTCGGCCTGGTCGGCATCGAAGCGGCCGTGCACCTTATAGTCGGCCAGCCCCTTCACGATCGTCTCCGCCGCATCGATCCCCAATTCCCCGGCGCGCATCGCGGCCGCCACCGCGGGGAACTCCGGCTCCAGCACCTGGCCGGCCAGCATCCTCTGGGCCACCTTCTCACCCAGCGCCAGGCGCCGTTTCATCTCCTGCCGAGACGTCAAGGTGAGGCGGGTGAGCAGGTCGATTTGATGCGACGCCCCCAACCGCCACGCCATCGAATCCCGGCCCAACCCGGGGCGGGACCGGTATCCGACAACGGTCGCCGCGCCAACCCGGGCCGCGTCCACGGGCCGGCCGGCATTCTCGACCGTCTGGGTGAACGCCACCACCTCCGCGTCACTGAGCGAGTCGAGGTCGGTCGACTCCAGAACGGCCTGCACCATCTCCGCGGCATCCGCGAGGACCCGGAGCTTTTCACCGAAGGCGCCGGTGAACGCGCGCTGCACCCCCGAGATCGCCGACGGATCCCGCCACTCCGGCTTGCCCTCACCGCCGAATTGAGTGTCGGCGGTGCCGCTCACGCTGCCGGCATCCGGTGCCGGCCCGGTCAGGCCGGTGTTCCAGTCGTGGAGATTGGAACCGGTGGGAGAAGTTCCCGTCGGTGCGGGGGAGCCTGGAGCCAGCTCGTCGTCCATACGCCCATTATCTCATAAATCGTAGAAGTATGCGAGAATTTGTCATGAATCTGTAGGCCAGGTATCGGAAACATTTTCGCTAGACGGCGCGTTGTCGATGACGGCATGCGGCATCCGTCGCTACCGGGGTGGCGCGAAAGTGTTGTATCCTGAAAGGCCGTGGTGGTGAGCTGCAATGTTCGCCACTGCGGTTCTGGAAACAGGATTGGTAACTCAACAGCGTGTGACAACAACCGCGTTCTGCGCAACTCATTCGAGTCGGCAGCACGTGAACATGGGGATGATCGGTTTCGACATTGCCTGCGTAACTGTGAGAAGCGGGTCGAGGATGCAGGGTTATCTCGTAAACGATCTCTGCAAAACAATAAGTGCCAATTCAAACCGCACTGTCTCGCGTTCCGCTTTCGCCCTCGCGGCCTAAGTAGAACCACATTGAGACCGTCAGACCGGGAATGCTCTCTACTCGGATCCTGACGTCATTTAGAGAGATTGCTCCTATCCTGAGCCTCGGGGTATAGGGGGACTTAAACGAGGGCTGGGCTCGTCGGATCAGCTGCCAGTGGCAAGTTCCGGAGCCGAGTAGAACGCCTTCACTGGATACACCCGTAGAAGAAACATGACCACAGCAATGGACCGGGGTTCAATTCCCCGCATCTCCACCATTGGGTTGTTGCCACACGCTGTTGACCACCAACATGCAAAAAGCCACCTCTCGAGGTGGCGTTTTGTGTATTCAGGAGCGGCCGGCCCGACGTGGTCAGTCGATTAGGAAGGGCTGATGCCGATACCCGTCCATTTCGAGAATGAGTGCGGACGATTCCGGTACCTCGACGAAGGCGCCGGGCAGGTCGTTGAGCGGCTCGGACACCACGACCTTCGCATGATCACCGAAGGCGGCCAGCCGCTCCTGGTCGGGGTACATCTGGCGGAGCGTGCGGATGTCCGCCGAATGAAACAACGTGCGCGTGCGTCCCTGGGTCGAGTAACGGAAGGCCCACAAGGTGGTGCCGTCGGAGACGGCGACGGTGCCCTGCCAGGGAAAACGCACATCGTGATCGTGGCCGACAGACTCGACGGTGCGAATGGCGCGCCCGATGGCATCGATAGGGTCATCACGGAGCCCGTAGGTCAGCGCGAGGTGAAAGAGCACCTCTGAGTCCGTCGTGCCGAGCACGTTCGGGTACAGCGACGGGTCGATCGCCAACGTCAGGTCGCGCCTGAGCTCGCGCCACCCCGCAATGGCGCCGTTGTGCATGAACATCCAGTTCTGATAGCGATACGGATGGCAGTTCGTCTGCTGGATCGGCGGTGCGGTTGCCGCGCGAACATGGGTGAAGAAGAGCGGGCTGGTGAGAGCCCTGGTGAGCTCGCTCAGGTTCGCGTCGTTCCACGCGGGTTCGATGCTGTGGAACAGCGCCGGTGCGGTGCCCTTCGGGGCTCCCGTGGGGTACCAGCCGAAGCCGAAGCCATCCCCGTTCACCGTCTCGGCCCCGAGCGGGGAGTTCAGCGATTGCGCGACTATCGAGTGCTTAGCGTCGAGCACGATCATTGAGGGTTGCAGGGGTTCCCCGAGGTACGCCAGCCATCTGCACATCCGTCCATCTCCCATCCGGCACCGCCGCGGTGGCGCGCACGCGACCATTGTGCACCCGTCCACCGAGGGCGGTCCGGTTCCCCCAGCAGGGTGATGCAAGACCCTTGACCGCTATCCGGCTACAGGTCACACTCATCGCAGACGGTTCACACTGTCGTGATCCGACGGCGACGGAAGAGGTCAACGTGGCTACGTTTGGCATCGAAGAGGAGTTCCAATTCCTCGATCCTGACACCCTGTTCCCCGTGGATGTGGGCGCCCAGGCCTTCGAGCACCTGTCGACGATGCCCGAGTGGCAGGGCGTGACGCACCGGGAGTTCCTGGCCTCCCAGATCGAGCACGCTTCGGCGGTGTTCGAAAAGATGGACGACGCTCACGCGGCCATGACGGGCTTTCGACGCGCGGTCGCCGACCAGGCGGCCGAACTCGGTGTGATCGTGGCGAGTATCGGCACCCCGCCCGACACGACGGCGTTCCCCACGATCACCGACACCGAGCGCTACCAACGCATCGTACGCACCATGGACGCTGTGATCGCCGACCATCAGGTGAGTGGTCTGCACGTGCACGTCGGCATCCCGAGCCGGGAGGCCGGGGTGATCGTCCTGAATGCGGTGCGGCCCTGGTTGCCGCTCTTCACGGCCATCGCCGCGAACTCTCCGCTGTGGAGGGGGCAGGACACCGGGCACGACAGCTGGCGCACGGTATTGCTGCGCCGGTGGACGACCTCGGGCTGCCCGCCGGCCTTCCTCGACGCCGCGGACTACGACCGACGCATCGCACGACTGCTGGGCATCGGCGGCACCGTCGACCTGGGCGTGATCATGTGGGATGTGCGGCTCTCGGAGCACCTGCCCACGATCGAGTTCCGGGTGGCAGACGCACAGCTCGACGCGCAGACCACGCTGTTCATCACTGCGCTGTGCCGGGCGTTCGTGGCGCATTCACTCGGGGTGCCGGCCGCGCAGGCCGCCGCCGCGAGCGCATCCGCCCAGATGCCCTCCGAACTCCTCTCCGCTGCCCTGCTGCACTCGGCCCATCACGGAATGGACCGGCAGGTCTTCGATCCGCTGCGCGGCGGGCTGGCCCCGGCTCACGGCTGCCTCCGCCGATTCGTGCGGATGCTCGAGCCCGAGCTCGTAGAACTGGGCGACGTCGAACTGGTGCGAGAGGCGGTGGCCCGGCTCAGAGTCGACGGCACCGGTGCGGCACAGCAGCGTGCCGCCTTCAGCCGGGGCGGCCGGCCCGAGCTGCGCCGGCTGCTCACCAGGACGATGACCCCGGCTCGGCGCGCCGAGAGGGTGACGGTGGCCGCTGGAGCGATCCTCGGCTGAGGATGCTCGCCATGGTCAGACGGCGGGGTGTGGGTGCAGCCGCAGGCCGGCCGAGGTGCCGATCGCCTCGCGCTGACCGCCGGAGTGCACGATCTCGGTGCCGTGCACGGTGAGCTGGCTTGCGTGCGCGCGCAGCGCATCCGTCACCACCGCGAGGTGCTGGGGCAGATCGAACCATTCTTCGTCGCCCGCGGGTGCCTCGAGGACCTCGGCGAAGGCGGTGCCGGTGGCCGTGGTCGCGGCGTGGGCGGCATCGTGGGCGCGCACGTGGTCGGGATGCCCGTAACCGCCGCCGTCGTCGTAACTGATCACCAGGGACGGCCGCAGCCGCACAATCAGGGCCGCGATGTCGGCCGTGACCTCGGCCAGCGGCGCCACCGAGAGGGCGTCGTCGGCGGCGTCGTCCGCCGGCCCGGCCAGGCCGGGGCGAATCCAGACCATGCCGGAGTCGCGGTAGCGGCGGGGCTCGAGGCCGTCGACCCTGGCGGGCGGCTCACCGAGCCAGAACCGTTCGGTGATGCCCAGGATGCCGGTGGCCCGTTCGAGCTCCAGTTCCCGTTCGCGCGCCAGCTCCTCGGTGCCGGCCAGGGCCGTGAGCGGACCGTCGACGACCTCGCCGCGTTCGCCCCGTGAGCAGGTGAGCAGGCACACCCGGCTGCCCCTGGCGACGAACTCGGCGATGAGTGCGCCGGTGGAGATGGTCTCGTCGTCGGGGTGGGCGTGCACGAACAGCACCGACCGCTGGCCGTCGAGCAGGCTCACGCGCAGACCGATACCGGCAGCAGGGCGCAGTAAACGTCGAGCAGGGACGCGGCGGAGCGCGACCAGTCAAAGGTCTCGGCGCGCGCGCGGGCCGCCAGCGACAGGCGCCGCGCCAGGGCGGGGTCCGCGAGCACGTCGGTGAGCGCATCCGCCCAGACCTGCGGGTCGCGCGACTCGATGAGCAGACCGGTGTCGCCGTCGAGCACAGCTTCGCGCAGTCCGCCCGTGCCCTGGGCGACGACGGGAACACCGCTGGCCGCGGCCTCCAGGGCCACCAGGCCGAAGGTCTCGGAGTGTGAGGGAACCAGCACCACCCGGGCGCCGCGGAGCAGGGCCGCCAGGTCGACGCGGGACCGCGGACCGACGAAGCGCACCCCGTTCTCAATGCCGTGCCGGGCCGCGAGCCGGTTCAGCTCATCGATGTAGCCGTCGTAGTCGGCCGAGGCGTCACCCGCGATCACGAGCTCCGGCCTCAGGTGAGCCGGCACGGCGGCGATGGCCTCGATGGCCAGGTCGAGGCCCTTGAGCGGCTGGAGGCGCCCGGCGACCACCGCGTAGCCGCGGTCCGATGGCGTGGCCCGGTCCGCTCCGGCTGCTGCGGGCGCGACGGGATGGAAAAGGGACCCGTCCACGCCGGGTGGGACTATCGCGATGCGGTTCATCGACCCGCCGAGCCGACGCACGACGGTGTCGGCCTCGGCGGCGCTCACGGCCACGATCAGGTCCGATTCCCGGGCCAGCCAGGCTTCGCCGGCCATCCGCCCGCCGGATTCGGGCCGCTCGCCCGCCGACAGCGGGGTGGCCTCGTCGGCCGCGATGGAGTGGAAGCTCTGTACGTGCGGCACGCCCAGCTCGCGGGCCAGTGGCAGCATCGCCATGCCGGAGAACCAGTGATGCGAGTGGATGACGTCCCACGGACCCAGCGCGGCGGCCTGCGCACGGAATTCGTCGATGAACCCCTCGTGGTCGCCCTTGGGCACCGAGCGGAGCGGTCCGGCGTCGAGGTAACGCAGGGTGACGCCGGCGCCCAGGCTCCGGGCGGCGGGCATCTCGGGGGAGGACCGTCGGGTCAGGATCTCCACCTGGTGGCCCAGCGCGGCCATGGCCTCGGCCTGGTGCCGCACCACGACATTCATGCCGCCGGCGTCCCCCGAACCGGGCTCGGCACCGGGGGAGGTGTGCAGGGAAACCAGGGCGATACGCAGGGGATCTGTAACAGGGGACACTACAGAATCTTATGACACCGGCGGATGCGTATGATGAGACCCAGTTGTATGCAATGTACGCCTACGACCGTCCAGTACCAACAACTTCGAGTTGGAGGGTCACGTGCGCGAAGCCCTGCGGTGCGCGATGGTCCCCGTGATGCTGGCATGGCTGGCTACTCTCGAGCGCAAGTTCCGCGGCATCCCGGTGCCGGACGATGCTCCCCAGGCGCACTCGCCGGGAATCGACAGTGACCGTATCCTCATCGTCGGCGGCGGACCGGCCATCGGCTGGGGTGTGCTCAGTCACACCCTCGCACTGCCGGGCGCTCTGGCCAGGGCGCTCACGGCCCGCACCGGTCGCGGCGTGGATGTCGACGTGATCGCCCGGTCGAACATGACGCCGCGCAACGCGCCAGAGCACATCGACTTCGCCAACCTGTGGCGATACGACGCCGTGGTGCTCACCCTCGGCCTGTTCGACGCGGGCCGGCTCACGTCCACACGGGCCTGGCGCCGGGACCTCGCCAGCCTGGTTGAGCAGATCCAGCACTCGAGCTCCCTCGGCACCGAGGTCTTCGTCGCCGGGATCGCCCCGGTGGCGTTGATTCCGGCCTTCAGCGGCCCCTTCGGCGCACTGGCCGGCAGGCACGCGCTGGAGCTCAACGCTTTGAGCGAAGACGTCTGTGCCGCCGTGGACCGGCTGACCTTCGTGAGGCTGCCCGGCACGCCGGTCGCCAGGTCCGGCCGGTTCCGGTCCGCGAGCGACTACGACCTCTGGGCGGAGGTGCTGGCCGAGCCGATGGCCGGCCCGCTGGAGCCCCTGCGACGCACCGATGGGGTGCCGGCACCCGAGGTACAGGGCCGCACGCCCGAGGAGATCGAGCAGGCCAGGCACCGGGCGCTGATGGCGTTGAACCTGCTCGACACCGCACCGGAGGCGCGGTTCGACCGGATTGTTGCGCTGGCCCGCTCGTCGCTGGGCACCAGCGCGGCCGCGTTCACGGTGATCGACGGTGACAGGCAATGGCACAAGGCGACGGTGGGCCTCGCGGTGTTCGACATTCCACGGAGCGAGTCGTTCTGCACCGTCACGGTGCTCGAGTCGGCGGCTCTGGTTGTTCCCGATGCGCGGCTTGACCCGAGATTCCGGGACAATCCTCTGGTCGTCTCCGGTCCCCGGTTGCGCTTTTACGCCGGTTTCCCGATCGAATCACCCTCGGGCGAACGCATCGGCGCGCTCTGCGTATACGACCAGAACCCCCGCTCCCAGGAGGACGTTGACCTGGTGTTGTTGCGCGAGTTGGCGCTGTTGCTGCAGTACGAGCTCTGGCAGTCGGCCGGCGCCGTCGACCGAGCCGACACCGCGGGGCCGTAGGTCCGGGCTCTTGGCGCCGTCTGCCCAGTGGGGTCGGCTCAGCGAACCGGTGGGGCGATGGCGTCCAGCGCCGGCTGGTGCAGCAGGCCGTTGGTGGCCAGGGCGCTGCCGTGCCACGGGCCGGCCGCGCCATCGGCCGAGGTGAACACGCCACCGGCCTCCTGCACGATGGGCACGAGGGCCGCCATGTCGTACGGCTGCAGGTCGAATTCGCCGGCGATGTCAAGGTGTCCCTCGGCGAGCAGCATGTATGACCACATGTCGCCGTAGGCCCTGGTGCGCCAGACCTGCCGGGTCAGCGCCACGAGCCCGTCGAGCCGGCCGGCCGTATCCCACTGCTGGATACTGCCGTAGCTGAGGGACGCGTCCGCGAGGGTCTCGACGCCGGAGACGTGCAGACGGGTGGGCGCGGCCTCGGGACGGCGGGCATCGGTCGCCCAGGCTCCGCCGCCGGTCGCGGCCCACCACCGTTTACCCAGGGCGGGGGAGCTGACCACACCGAGCACCGGAACCCCGTCGATCGCGAGGGCGATCAGGGTGCCCCAGATGCTGATGCCCCGCAAAAAGCCGGCGGTGCCGTCGATCGGGTCGATGATCCACTGCCGGGTCGTCGACCCCGCCGTGCCGAATTCCTCACCGAGGATTCCGTCGCCGGGGCGCCGCTCGGCCAGGAGAGCACGGATGGCGCGCTCGACCGCCTGGTCGGCATCGGTCACCGGGGTGCGGTCCGGCTTGGTGGTGACAACAAGGTCGAGGGCTTCGAATCGGGCCATCGAGATCGCGTCGGCCGCATCGGCCAGCTCGAGGGCCAGCGTGAGATCATCGGCGAGGGTGGGCGGCAGGGTCTCGGTCACGCTCCCCAGAATAGTGACTGGGGCGCGACACGCCGATGTCAGCTCTCGATTGGCGCGAGCGCCGAAACTGATGGTAATGTCTCATGTCGGCGGGGATGCCCCGCCTGAACGATATGCACAAAAATACGCACCTCTAGCTCAATTGGCAGAGCAGCTGACTCTTAATCAGCGGGTTCCCGGTTCAAGTCCGGGGGGGTGCACCACACGAAAGACAAGCCCGGCCGCGAGTGTGCGGCCGGGCTTTTCTGTACCCTCAAACGACCGCTTAAGCTGTGAGCGGGCTGTGTGTGACGGGAGCGCCGGAACAGGCCGGTACGCCGACACGTTGTGCCCAGGGAATGTCCACGACACGAGGAGAGACACTATGAGCACAACCACTGAGAAGGCGACACTGGCCGGCGGCTGTTTCTGGGGCGTCGAGGAACTGGTGCGGAAGCGCGAGGGCGTTCTCTCCACCCGGGTGGGCTACACCGGCGGCGACACCCCGAACGCCACCTACCGCAACCACGGCGACCACGCCGAGGCGATCGAGATCACCTTCGACCCCGAGCGCACCAGCTTCCGGGAACTGCTGGAGTTCTTCTTCCAGATCCACGACCCGTCGACGAAGGACCGCCAGGGCAACGACCGTGGCCGCAGCTACCGTTCGGCGATCTTCTTCGCGGATGCCGAGCAGGAGCGCGTCGCCCGCGACACCATCGCGGATGTCGACGCATCCGGTATCTGGCCGGGCCCCGTCGTGACCGAGGTGGAGCCTGTCGGCGACTTCTGGTTGGCCGAGCCCGAGCACCAGGACTACCTGCAGAACTACCCCAACGGCTACACCTGCCACTTCGTGCGGCCGGGCTGGGTCCTGCCGCGCCGTGAGCAGACCGCCAGCTAACCAGCCCCCGGCGCGCGGCGCGGTCGTGCTCGCCCTGCCGTTCGCGGGCCGGTGGCTGGCGGGCAACAGCCCGGCCCGACGCGTGCCGAGCCATGGCACCGACCTGCTCGGCGAGCGCTACGCGATCGACTTCACCGGGGTGGATGATCGCGGGCGCACGGCAGCCAGCCGCGACTGGGGCACCTACGTCGGCACAGAACCACCGGAGCGGTTCTTCGCCTACGGGCGGGCGATCCTGGCACCGGCCGCCGGCGTCGTCGTCGAGGCGTTCGACGGCGAGGTCGACCACCCCGCCCGGCGATCTCAGCTGGCGCTCGTGCCATACGCCCTGGGCCAGGTGGCGCGGCTCCGGGCCGGAGTGGGAGCCATCGCGGGCAATCACATCGTCATCGAACTCGTCGGGGGTGCCGGGTTTCTGGCTCTCGTGCATCTGCGGGCCGGTTCCATTCGCGTTCGTCCGGGAGACACCGTAAACCCGGGGCAACCTCTGGCCGAATGCGGGAATTCCGGCAACTCGACCCAGCCGCACCTGCATCTGCAGGTGATGGACAGCCCGGACCTGTCTATCGCGCGAGGCCTGCCACTGGCGTTTCGGCGCTACCGGGAGTGGCCGGCCGGCGCGAAGCATTCAGTACTTCGGGACGTCGGTATGCCTGGCGAGGGCGCCACCGTCGAGCCCCTGCCGTCATAGTGGAGGCCTCGAGTTGGGCATCGACGGACTCGGCGTCCAGGCTCAACGCGTGGTGTCCGGGCACCCACCGGCTGAACACTTTTTGCCTCGGCGGGCATTGACAGCCGCCGACCCCCGGGCAATCGTGGACCCTTCACAGGGTCTTTCCGCCCGCCGGTGGGTTTCGCCGCTCGCGAGGGCTCCAGCGTCGTCCACAGAGGAGCCGCCACCATGGCAGATAAAGCGACCGCGAAGAAAGCGCCCGTCAAGAAAGCGCCTGCGAAGAAAGCGCCCGTCAAGGCAGCGCTCGCGAAGAAACCGACCGCGAAGAATGCGCCCGTCAGGAAAGCGACCGCTAAGACAGCGCCCGTCAAGAAAGCGCCCGCGAAGAAGGCCCCCGCCAAGAAGCTGTCCACCACGCGGTCGAGCACCGAGCGCCGGACCAGCGCGCCCCACATCGTCGAGCACCCGACCGTGGTCGCGCGCGCCGCTCGAGGCAAGGCGGCGAGAGCCGAGACCCCCCGCGCCAGCCACAACGGGTGGGAGCCGGCCGCCGACCGCCCCGACCCCGTCGCTCTGATCGAGGAGCAGAATCGCACCCGGGTGCCCGATCTGGTGCCGGTGCGGCACGGGCGGATGATGGTCTCGCCGTTCACCTTCTACCGCGGCGCCGCCAAGATCATGGCGACCGACCTCAAAGACACCCCGCGCGCCGGACTCATAGTCCAGCTCTGCGGTGACGCCCATCTCTCCAACTTCGGCGTGTTCGCGTCGCCGGAGCGCAACCTGCTCTTCGACCTCAACGACTTCGATGAGACCCTGCCCGGTCCCTTCGAATACGACGTGCTGCGCATGACGGCGAGCTTCACGATCGCGGCCCGCAACAACGGGTTCAGTGCCGCGGACATCCGGAGCGTGACGCTGGAAGCCGTGCGCTCCTATCGGGAGGGGATGGCTCAGTTCGCCGCGATGCGCACCATGGACATCTGGTATGCCCGGATGACCGAGCAGGAGATGCTCAAGGCCATGGACATGGCCAGGGCCACCCAGAAGGACAAGGCGGCGCGAAAGGCGGCCAAGGGGCTGGAGAAGACCGCGCTGAAGAACGCTGCGAAGGCACGCTCCCGCGACAGCATGCAGGCTCTGTCCAAGCTTGCCGAGCTCGTCGACGGCCAGTACCGGATCATCAGCCAACCGCCGATCGTCATTCCGGTCCGCGACCTCGCGGAGTCCCTCGGCCTGTCGTCCGACGATGTGCAGGCGGCGGTCCTGGAACAGCTGAGGTCGTACCGCGAGAGCCTGCAGGACGACAGGCGCCGGCTGCTCGAACGCTTCGAGGTGGTGGATGTGGCTCACAAGGTGGTGGGTGTCGGCAGCGTCGGCAACCGGGCGTTCATCGCCCTGCTGCAGGGCCGCGACGAGCAGGACCCGTTGTTCCTGCAGGTGAAGGAGGCCACGGCATCCGTGCTCGAGGACCACCTGCCCAAGAGCGTCTACGAGCAGCCGGGGGAGCGGGTGGTGCAGGGGCAGCGGATGATGCAGGCCGCCAGCGACATCTTCCTGGGCTGGACCAAGGGAGTGCAGGCCGACCGGTACCTGTACTGGCGTCAGCTGCGTGACATGAAGGGCTCGGCGATCGTGGAGGCGATGGTGCCGATGGGGATGACGTTCTACGCGCACGCCTGCGGCTGGACCCTGGCCCGGGCCCACGCCAGGTCGGGCGACCCCGTCGCGATCGCGGCGTACCTCGGAAAGAGCGACACGTTCGACCGCGCGGTCACCGACTTCTCCAACCGGTATGCCGACCAGAACGAGAAGGACTACGAGGCCTTCCTCGAGGCCGTGCACACCGGCTGGCTGGAGGCCCGGGAGGGCGTCTGAGCCGCCTCCGCGGCTGCAACTGTTGCCGGCGGACAAATGGTCCCGGTGCGCCGGCCGAACGTGTCCGGAACGGGAACAGTGCGGCGGGACGCCGCGCGGCTAGACGAAGCGCTCGAGCACCGTGCCCTCGCGCATCCGCTCGACGCGCTTCACGTGCTTGGCGATGTCGCGCACCCCGCGATACACCGCGAGTTCGGCAACATCCACCACCTTGGTCGAGGCGTGTGACCGGGTCGGATGCGCGAATTCCTCGATCGACTGGAAGCTGTCCCGCCCGCGCGGCTCGGCGCTGAATCGCTGCGCGAAGCCGGTGTTCACGCTGGTGAGCTCGATGTCGGCCTCGTGCGCGGTGACCAGGCTGCGGGTGTCCACCGTGATCACGGTGTGGGCGTCGTCCCGGTAGGAGCGCGCGGCGAGCAGCTCGTTCAGCCGCGGCTTCTGCAGGAAGAAGAACACCCGGTCGTTGAGCATCGTGTACCACTCGCTGGGGGAGAGGTCCTCCAGCGCGGCCGCCAGCGATGACTCGTGAATCGCCTTCTGATGCCGGATGACGGCGGTGCCGTAGTCCGGATGTTCCAACTCCAGCGACTCACCACGCCGCTTGGTGAGGATCGCGGCCTGCGGTGCCCCCTGCCGCACGCCCCATCGGGTGACCAGCGCAGCCGTGCTGAGCAGTCCGTGCCGCTCGATCGACGGCCACGACCCATCCGCTGCCACGTGGTACAGCTCGGGGTAGAGGCGGATCAGGTCCTTGGAAAGCACGGGGCAAGCGTACCGCCGCTTAGCCGGCCGACCGGGGTCAGAGGTCGAACGCGAGCCGGGCGCCGAGGGCAAGCATGAGCACAGCGATAGCGCCGTCGAGCACCCGCCAGGCACCGGGGCGCGCGAAGATCGGGCGCAGCAGACGAGCCCCGAAGCCGAGGCCGGTGAACCACAGGATGCTAGCCGTGATGGCGCCGCCGGCCCACCACCAGCGCTCGGCGGGGTCCTGTTGGCTGGCCACGGCGCCGAGGAACACCACGGTGTCCAGGTAAACGTGCGGGTTGAGCCAGGTGAGGGCGAGAACCGTGCCCACGGCGACCCGCATCCCGGTGCTGCCCGAGGATCCGGTCACCAGAAGCGCGCCCGGACGGATGGCCCGCCGCGCCGCCCACAGGCCGTAACCGACCAGGAAAGCGGCCCCGACCAGTCGCACGACCACCATGACCGCCGGCGCCGCCGCCACCAGGGCACCCATTCCCAGCACGCCAGCGAGGATGAGAGCCGCATCGGACAGAGCGGCAATGGCCACCACCGGTGCGATCACCCGGGTGCGGCCCTCGATGCCCAGCCGCAACACGAACGCGTTCTGGGCGCCGATGGCGATGATGAGGGACAGACCCGTGACCAGGCCCAACAGTGCGGGGAGGAGGGTTGTCGCAGGTGTCATGCCTCCCACGCTAGGGAGTCGCAGTGATTCAGTCCAGCTACGTTTTCTTAGGATGCGTAAGCTGGACTTATGCAACGCTTCACCCTCGACCAGCTGGAGACCCTGCGCGCCCTGGTACAGGACGGCACCTTCGAGAAGGCCGCCCGCCGGCTGCACGTCACGGCGTCGGCGGTCTCGCAGCGGGTCAAGGCCATGGAGCAGTCCTGCGGCCGGGTCCTCGTGCAGCGCACCACCCCGGTCTGTCTCACAGCCGCCGGTGCGGTGGTGCTGCGCTACGCGCGCCAGGTCGAACTCCTGGAGGCCGACACCGAGCGAGCGCTGCGCGAGAACGGGTCCGCCGAACGGTCCGTGCAGATCTCCCTCGCCGTGAACGCGGACAGCCTGGCCACCTGGTTCCTCGGCGCGCTCGCCGGGGTGGCCGACGAACTCGACATCACCTTCGACCTGCACCGCGAAGACCAGGAGCACACGATCTCGCTGCTGCGCTCCGGCGCCGTGATGGCCGCGGTCACCTCCGACCGCGAATCGATCCAGGGCTGTGTCACCGAGCCGCTGGGCCGGATGCGCTACCGTGCAGTCGCCACGCCGGCCTTCGTGGCCCGCTGGCTCGCCCACGGACTCGCCGCGTTGCCGGAGGCGCCCGTGGTCACCTTCGACCGCAACGACGACCTGCAGGACTCCTTCCTGCGGGCGCACGCCGGCGGGCCCGGTGACCCACCCCGTCACGTCATCCCCACCTCCCACGATTTCGCCCGCACAGTGCTGCTGGGCATGGGCTGGGGAGTGCTGCCCGAGCAGCAGTGTCTGGACGAGATCGCCGACGGCCGTCTGGTGGAGCTGGCGGCGGCGCATCCGGTGGACGTGCCGCTCTACTGGCAGCGCTGGAACCTGGCGTCGCCGCTGCTCGACGCGGTTTCGACGGCGGTGCGCGTTCAGGCTGAGCGGACACTGCGGCCGCTCACGGTCTGACTCTCCGAACGGTCCTACAGGTCTGTGTGCGCCAGCGGCAGGCCGCTGAGGCTGGCCCGGATCTCGACGCTCCGAATCTGGTCGAGGGTCACATCGGTCGACGCGGCGAGGTTCTCGGTGCTCGGGCTCGTCGCCGTCCAGGTCGCGAGCACCGTCGCGGTGCCGTCCTGATCGGTCATCACCATGTCGTAGTCCTGGGGCCCGTTGTCCTTCCAGAGCTGATTGAGGTACACGCACGACCAGTCGAACCGGGTGCCCCAGTCGGTGTCGGTGATGGTGAGGGCCGCGGTGAGGGCGTCGTCCTCCACGGGCTCCATGGCAACGACCATCGTCGGGGCCGGGTCGGCGGGTGTGGGCGGCGCGGTGGCGGACGGTGCGGATGAGTGCGGTGCGGCCTCGAGAGTCGCCGGAGTGCCCAGGGTGGCGCCGAGGAACCCGCCGCCCAGGGCGAGGCCGGCAGCGACGGCCGTGCCGGCCACGGCCAGACGCAGCCGGTTGCGCCGCGTGCGGGCGACGGCCGCCCCGGCGAGCCGCTGCACAGCTCCGGGCTGGTGCGGCGCGGCGCGCAGATGCGCGTCACTCAGAGGTGCAGAGGCGGCGATCTCGGTGGGCGTGGTTTCGGTGAGCGCCACGGCCTCCGCCGCGGGCAGGGCCGCCAGGATGCCGGGCAGCCCGGCGAGTTCGGCGACGGCGACGGCGCAGGCGGGGCAGGTCGGCAGGTGGCGTTCGAAGGCGTGCCGGTCTTCGGGGCTGAGCGCGCCGAGCAGGTAGGCGGCGTCCCACTCGCGGAAGCGGTCGGAGGTCATTCGGTGACCCCTCTTTCCTGTAGGGCGAGCCGCATTGCTCGCAGGGCGTAGTGCAGGCGGGACTTCACGGTGCCCTCCGGCACCTGTTGGAGGAGGGCGATTTCCGCGATCGACTGCCCGAGGTAGTAGGCGCTCACCAGTACGGTGCGGTGCTCGGGAGTGAGCGCGGTGAGGGCATCCGTGAGCAGCCAGCGATCCAGGATGGCCTCGGTGGCGTCGGTCGACGACCTCTCCGGCAGGTCATCGGTCGCGATCTCACGGGCGTACCGAGCGCTGCGCCTGTCGTCGATGACGAGGTTGCGGGCCACCGTGAACAGCCAGGCACGAGCGGCGTCGTCATCCCGGTCCAGCAACGCCGGCCGCGTCCAGGCGCGCAACAGGGTCTCCTGCACCACGTCCTGCGCGAACCCGTAATCCCCGGTCAAACGCACCACGTACCGAAACAGTGCCGGCCCGTGGGCGTCGTGCAGCGCCCGCAGGAGCTCCGCGTGTGGCTCTGCCACGGTCACCTCCCGGTCTGCCCGATGCCCACAATGAACACGGCTCTGCTGGACTAATTCTGCGCGACGAAGAGCTCGAACTCGACGGAGCCGGCATCTTCGACCGAGACGAAGCCGAGGTCGGGGGCGTCGACGCCGTAGTCACTGAAGGTGATCGGGATGCTGCCGACAACCTGGCCGCCGGCCTCGGTGAGCGCGGCCTGCAGCTCCACCGTGACCGGCTGGGTGACGCCGTGCAGGGTGAGTTCGCCGGTGGCGCTCAGGGTCTGCGCGACACCGGCCACGGGGGCCTCGAGGGTGACCGGTGCGGTAAGCGTGAAGATGGCGGTCGGGAAGTCGTCGGCTTCCATCGCGGAGTCCCGGAAGTAGGCATCCCTGGCGCCTTCGTCGGTGGCGATGCTCGCCACGTCCACCGTGATCGTGGCGGCGGTGAGCGAGAGGTTGTCGACGGTGAGCTCACCGGAAACGTCCGCCGTGCGACCGGTCACGGTCACGTCGTTGCCCTGCAGAACCTCGTCGACGCGGTAGCCCGCGAAAGAGTCCGCGGCCACGCTCCAGGTGCCGGAGAGGTCGTCCGCGTTGACCTCGGTGGCCGCGCCGGCATCCGTCGGGCCCGGGGTGCCCGCGGCGATGGTCGGGGCCGCCTCGACGGTGCTGTTGGCGTAGTCGGCATAGACCGCAGGCCCGAAGGCCAGGGCGGCACCGCCGATGACGACAACTCCGCCCGCAATCCACAGCCCGATCTTCGTCTTTTTCTGCATGTCACCCTCGTTCATAGTCTTCGCGTGTAATTAGCGAGCGGATGGTGGTCATCCACTCTGTGCAACGAGACGGCAGGCCAAAAGGTTCAGACCGGTTCACTTTTTCGAAAAATTAGCCGGTTCGACCGCTGATGCGGCGGCCCAACTCGGCCGCGGCGTGCTCCACGGCGGCGGCGAGCTCCGGCCAGCGTTCCGGCGGCACGCTGGACCGGGCGAAGGTCACGGCGATGCCGGCGGCGGGCCAGCCGCTGTGGTCCCGAACGGCCACCGCGACGGATGCGAGACCCAGGGTGACGTCGCCGTCCTCCGCCGCGTAGCCCTGCGCGCGCACCTCGGCCAGGAGCCGGCTCAGCTCGCGATAGCTGCTCACGCCGCCCGGCGCCGGGGTGTTGCCGCCGTCGCGCTGCACGAAGGCGGACGGGTCGGGGAACAGGGCCCGCACCTGCGCGACCGGCAGCGTCGCGAGCAGCGCCCGGCCGCTGGCCGTGAGGTGGCTGGGCAGGCGCACCCCGACATCCGTCACCAGGGCGGGGCGGCGGGGAGCGCGCTCCTCCACGAGGTAGATCACATCGCGACCGTGCAGCACGGCCAAATGCGCGCTCTCGCTGATGGTGTCGACGAGCGAGGCCAGGATTGGCCGGCCCAGCCGGGCCAGGGGCTCCTGCCGGGCAAAGCCGCTGCTCAGCTCGAAGGCGGCCAGGCCGATGCCGTACCGACGGGCCTCGGGAAAGTGCAGCACGAAGCCGAGCTCGGTGAGCACGCCGAGCAGCCTGTAGACGGTGGACCGGGGGAGCCCGAGCGTCTGCGCGATGGTCGACGCCGGTACCGGCCCGCGCTGGGCGGCCAGGTGGGTGAGTATCTGCAGGGTGTGGCGGGCGGCGGGCACATCGGCCTTCGTGGGCGCCGCCCGGCTCTCAGCAGGCACGTCCACGGCGCCCCGGCTCAGCTGTCATGCGACGAGGCTATCGTTTCGACGAGCCCCCGGGGCGCAGGCCAGTTGCTGGTTCGGCAAGCCAGTTTGTCGCCGTGCCGCCGACGAGGGAGGATGCAGTCATGCACACCAACGACACCGCCCGTGAACCCCAGGAGCCCGACGCAATAGGAGACTTCTGGGATCAGCGCTACGCCGGAAATGAGACCCTGTGGAGCGGCCGGCCCAACGCCGCGCTGGTCAGCGAGACGCACCACCTGCGGCCGGGGCGGGCCCTCGACGTCGGCTGCGGCGAGGGCGCCGATGCCCTCTGGCTGGCGGCACAGGGCTGGGACGTGACGGCGCTGGATGTCTCACGAGTGGCACTCGAGCGCGCCGCCCGCCAGGCCGACCTCGTGCGAGCCGACCTGGTCGGCGGCACGGTGCGCTGGCTGCACGCCGGACTCGTCGAGGCGGCCCTGCCGGCGGCGAGCTTCGACCTGGTCTCCGCGCAGTACCCCGCCCTGTTGCGCACGGACGAGAATATCGCGGAGCGCGCCCTGCTGGATGCCGTCGCGCCCGGGGGTGTGCTGCTCATCGTGCACCACCCCACGCCCACCGCCGCTGAGGCCGCCGCGCACGGTTTTGATCCCGACCTGTACGTGAGCCCGGCCCAGGTCGCGGCCCTGCTGGACGACACCTGGCGGATCGAGGTCGACGAAACCCGGCCCCGCCACGTGGCCACCGGTGCCGGTGCCCACCACACCGAAGACGTCGTGGTGCGGGCGCGGCGCCTGCACTGACCGGGCTCAGCGTTCCCTGAGCGTCGCCACGGTTCCCACCGGCGCCGCCCGCGTAGCCAGCCGGCTGGGGGTGGGCTCTGCCGGGTTCTGGCTCACCACCAGCACCCGGGACCCGCACAGGTGGATCTCGTCTGCCACGGTGCGGCCGCTCCGCAACAGGTCGGCGAGGCTGGGCGGCAGGTCCAGGTCGTCGATGCCCGGCGAGAAGGCGCCCGCGGCGCGGGAGGCGGGCCGCGGCGGCAGCCCGAGCAGCTCTGCGGCTCGATCGTTGTAGAGCACCAGGTCGCCGGCACCGTCCACGAGAATCAGCCCCTCTGGCACCGAGTTGACCACGGAGTCGTTATGGACGAACAGTCGGGCGAGTTCTTCCGGCCCCCAGCCCAGGGTGACCCGGCGCAGGTAACGTCGCAGAACCCAGGTGGCCAGCGAACCCGCCAGGAGCAGGGTGAGCGTTATCGCCAGGATGGCGGGCAGCCGGGCGTCGAGGGCGATCTGCAGGTTGCTGGTTCTCACGCCGGCGGCCACCATGCCCACCACTTCGCCGTCGGAGTCGAGGATCGGCACCACGGCGCGCACCGACGGGCCGGGGGTGCCCGGCGTGACGTCGGTGAACGACATTCCGGCTGTGGCGGGGCCCGTGCGGCCGACATACTGCCGGCCGATTTCGGCGGGGTCCGGGTGCGTCCAACTGACGCCCGCCGGGCTCATGATCGTGATGAAGTCCAGCGCGGCGTCCCGGTTGACCTCGAGCGTGTACGGCTGCAGCGCCGCCGTCGGATCCGGCGATGTCGCCGCCGTCACCACGAACGGGCTGTCGGCGATCGCGGCCGCTACCGCGAGTAGCCGGTCGGCCCTTTCGGAGTAGCCGCGGTCCCGGGCGTCGACGAAGGCGGCAGTGCTCACGAACACGGCCAAAGACACTATGAACACAGAGTGAGCGACGAACAGCCGGCGTGTAATGCTCCACCCGTGCATAGTTCGCACCCATCCTTCCCGGCCGCACCACTGGTCCACGTCGTCGTGACCATCCTGACCTCTAGGGAGAACGTACGCCCAGACCGCCGCGCCGGGGCCGGTGCCCCTGGCGTGCTGATCTGAGTCGGGACGCTTTATCCCCACTGACCAGCACTTGAGAGTGCACGTTGTGGGTCGGCGAGTCGGGGGTCCAGGGGTCTGGCGTGCCCTACCGTGGTAGGCTCGGTGACGGTCTTCCGACCCTTCACCAGGACGCGAACGCGTAGCCCCCAGCTCGACTGGGACGGCCGCGTGCGTACGGTGAGGCCCAGACGGACGCGATCCCATGGTCGCTCCAGCCCACGCCGTTTCTCGGTGTCGAGGCCGGTCTCGGCCTACCCGTCCGACACAGCGAGCCCCGTGTTGTCGACCGCTCAGGCGGTCTATTCGGCGTGCTCCGGAGAATCCGTGACCGAAATCATCGCCGTCAAGGCAGAAGTACCCGCCAGCGAGGCGGAGCAGACAGAAACTGCAGCAGCAGTAGCACCGGGAATCGCCGTGAAGGCGGACAGGCTCTACAAGGCCTTCGGCCGCAAACCGCACGACATCGTCAAGAAACTCCAGAGCGGCGCGAGCCGTGACGAGCTCGCGCACCTGGGAACGGCCGCCGTCATCGACGCTTCCTTCGAGGTACAGCGTGGTGAGATCTTCGTGGTGATGGGCCTCTCCGGCTCGGGCAAGTCCACCCTCATCCGCATGCTCAACGGCCTGCTCGAGGCCACCAGCGGCACTGTCACCGTCGGAGACACCCCGATCACCGGCATCCCGGCGGCCAAGCTGCGGGACGTGCGCCGTCAAAGCATCTCGATGGTCTTCCAGCACTTCGCCCTGCTGCCGCACCGCACGGTGATCGATAACGTCGCCTACGGCCTCGAGGTGCAGGGCATGCCCCGTGAGGAGCGCCTCGCCAAGGCGCGCACCATCATCCGCCTGGTGGGACTGGACGGATGGGCCGACAATCTGCCCTCCGAACTCTCCGGTGGCATGCAGCAGCGCGTCGGCCTCGGCCGGGCCCTGGCCGCCGACACCGACGTTCTCCTGATGGATGAGGCGTTCTCCGCCCTGGACCCTCTGATCCGCCGCGAAATGCAGGAACAGTTGATCGAGCTGCAGGCCGAACTCGGCAAGACGATCATCTTCATCACCCACGACCTCAACGAGGCCATGTTCCTCGGCGACCGCATCGCCGTGATGCGCGACGGCCGGATCGTGCAGATCGGCACGCCCGAAGAGATCCTCACCGACCCGGCCAACGACTACGTCGCCCAGTTCGTGCAGGATGTCGACAGGGCGCGGGTGCTCACCGCCGGCAGCGTCATGGAGCCGGCGCGTTCGGTGGTCACCGTCACCGCCGGCCCGCGTGCGGCTCTCCGCACCATGCGCGACCTGCAGACCTCGGCCACTTTCGTTTTGCGCCGTGACCGCAGCTTCGCGGGGGTCGTGCGCGACCGGGACGTGCTCAAGCAGGTCAAGGCCGGCGACGGCGACCTGCGGGCCATCATCCTGGACGCCACCGCGGTGGCCGCCGACACCGCCTTGGTCGACCTCGTCGAACTGGCCGTGGAGAGCGACCTGCCCATCGCCGTGGTCGACGATCGCAACCGCTTGCTCGGTGTGATCCCCCGGGTGACCCTGCTCGCGGCTCTCGGCAATGTCAGTCCGACGACCGGTGAGCTGCCGGTGATGGAACCGCCGGCCACCATCTCGATGAGCATCATCACCGAAACCCTGCGCGAAACCGCGTCGGAAGGAGTACAGCCGTGAACGACTTCCGGATTCCCCTCGGCTCCTGGGCCGATACCTTCATCGACTTCATCACCGACACCTTCGGGTTCTTCTTCGACTTCGTGCGCGCCATCTTCAGCGGCGCCTACGACCTCGTCGACCTCATTCTGGCCACACCGCCGTTCTGGGTGATCATCCTCGTGGCCGCGGCGCTGGCACTGATGATCCGCGGCTGGAAGTTCGCCGTGGGCACCGTCGTCGGCCTCGTTGTCATCGTGGGTGTCGACCAGTGGGAGAACGCGATGGACTCGCTCGCCCTGGTGCTCGTCGCGAGCGTCCTGGCGATCCTGTTCAGCGTGCCGCTTGGCATCCTCTCGGCCAAGTCCGGCGTGGCGTCCAGCATCATCCGCCCGATCCTCGACTTCATGCAGACCATGCCGGCCTTCGTGTACCTGATCCCCGCGCTGATCCTGTTCCGCGTCGGTGTTGTTCCCGGCATCGTGGCGACGATCATCTTCGCCATGGCTCCCGGCGTTCGGCTCACCGAACTCGGCATCCGCAGCGTCGACAGCGAGGTGGTCGAAGCCGGCCAGGCCTTCGGTGCGTCACCGTGGCGCATCCTGCGTCAGATTCAGCTGCCCCTGGCGATGCCCACCATCATGGCCGGTATCAACCAGGTGATCATGCTGTCGCTCTCGATGGTCGTCATCGCCGGCATGGTCGGCGCCGGCGGTCTCGGCCAGCAGGTCGTGGCCAGCCTGAACCGCATCGACGTGTCGCTCGGCTTCGAGGCCGGCCTCTCCGTGGTGATTCTCGCGATCTTCCTGGACCGGCTCACCGCGGCTCTCGGCAACGGGAACACCCCGATCAGCAGGGTGCTCGCCGCTCGCAAGCGCCGCGCCCACCCGGTCCACGCTCCGGCCGCGGCCGTCGCCGTGGAACCGACCGTGGCCCCGGCCGTGACACCGACGCAGGCCGCCGAGCGCGAGCCGTCCCGCGTCTAGCTCCACCCGTAGCTTCAACCCCCGCAGCTTCAACCCCGGTCACCACCAGCAGGTGACACGAAAGGCAGACACATGAAGAACCGTTCACTCAAGATCCTCGCCACCGGTGCCATCGGCATGCTCGCCCTGGCCGGCTGCACCGCGGCCGAGGCCGAGACCGTCGGTGACGGCAACTCGGACAACAAGGACCTCACCATCGCCGTGTTCAACGGCTGGGACGAGGGGATCGCGGCATCAGAGCTGTGGAAGGCCATCCTCGACGAGAAGGGCTACAACGTCGAACTCGAGTACGCCGACGTTGCACCGGTCTACGCCGGGCTCTCCACCGGTGACTACGACCTCAACCTCGACGTCTGGCTGCCGAACACCCACAAGTCCTACCTCGAGGAGTACGGCGACGACATCACCGAACTCGGGGCCTGGAACGACGAGGCCAAGAACACCATCGCCGTGAACGCCGATGCGCCGATCGACACCCTCGCCGAGCTGGCCGATAACGCCGACCTGTTCGACAACCGTCTCGTGGGCATCGAGCCCGGCGCCGGTCTCACCGAGGCCGTGACCGACAACACCATCCCCACCTACGGCCTCGAGGACATGGACTACCAGACCTCCTCGACCGCAGCGATGCTCACCGAGTTGACCGCTGCGGAGAAGTCCGGCGAGAACATCGCCGTCACCCTGTGGGCGCCGCACTGGGCCTACGACACCTTCGACCTGAAGAACCTCGAAGACCCCGAAGGCACCCTCGGCGCCTCGGAGACCATCCACGCCTACGGCAAGAAGGACTTCTCCACCGACTTCCCGCAGGCCACCAAGTGGATCGCCGATTACACCATGGACCTCGACAAGCTCCAGTCGCTCGAAGCCGCCATGTTCGTTGACTACGACGGCCAGGACTACGGCCCCATCGTCGCGAAGTGGATCGAAGACAACCAGGAGTATGTGGACTCGCTCACCGCGTAGTCGACTGCCCCGTCCATGAACGGCCCGTGCCTCGGCACGGGCCGTTTCTGTGTCGTCTCTGGCGCGGTCGGCTCTGGTGCGGTCGGCTCTGGCGCGGTCGTCTCAGGCGCTGGCGCGCAGTTCGGCGCCGATGTACGCCGCCCAGGCACCGGCCTTGCCGGTCTCTCCGGCGGCCAGCGGCCCCTCGGTGCCGTCGACAACGAAGCCGTGTGGCTTGGCCACGATAGTGGCGCCGGCGGCGTGCAGGGCGTGCGAGATCTTGGCCGCCGCATCCCCGTGGATGAATAGCTTGATGCGGGTGTCGAACGCGGCGGCCCGCACACCGGCGAGGGAGCCCGGTGCGAGGGTTCGCAGGAACCGGCGCATCCGATCGGTGGGCTTCCAGCCGTTGATCGGGCATCCCACCACCAGGACGTCGACGCCGTCGAGGCTTGCCTCGGTGATGTCGGACACGCTGAGGGTGGTGGTTCCCTGGCCCAATTCGGTGGCGATCACCTCGGCGATGGTGCGGGTGCTGCCATAGTTCGTGTCATAGACGACGAGTGCGTGCATGAGTCCTCCCGGGTCGTGGCGACGTTCGCCGACACGAGTCATAGTGGCCCCGGCCCCGGCGACCGACAAGAGCAGCAGGTCCCGCGGGTCAGTGCGATTGCCGGGTCACTGCGACTGCGGAGCTCGCAGCGTGATGAAGCTCGACAGCGCTTCGGTGATGGCCCGCTCCGATGCCGCCCGGGTCAGCGTGGCCTCGCCGTCGCCGGGCTGAGCCCCGTACGCTCCGAAGGAGGCGTGGTTGGCGCCCTCGATCCGCACAAAGGTCGTGTCGGCGGGCAGCAGGTCGGCGGTGTCCTCGATCTTGGCCGGGGTGCTCAAGCCGTCCTCGCTCCCGCTGAGGCTCAGCACCGGCAGCTCGTCGTCGACGGCCGAGGCGCAGTAGCTGCCGAACAGCACCAGGCCGGCGACCTCGTTGTCCTCGGCGTACATGCAGGCCCGCACGCCGCCGAGCGAGTGGCCGCCTACGAACCACGCCGCCACATCGGGCGCGGTGGCCGTGAAGGTGTCCAGCGGACGCTGGTCGAAGAAGGCGAGGTTCAGAACCGGTTTGGTGATGACCACGGTCATCCCCGTCTCTGCCACGGTGGGAGCCAGGGTGGCGAGGTACGCGTACGGGTCGACCTTGGCGCCGGGAATGAAGACCAGGCCGGCGACCGAGCGTTCCTCGGCCGGGGCGATCACGACGGAGACGTCGGTGTCGGTCACCGTGACGGCGGGGTCGTCGAACACGGCCTGGGCGGCCGTGCGGTCGGCGGGCATCACGAGCTGCGTCCAGAACAGGACGGCCACGATCCCGAGGGCCAGCGCGGTGAGCGCGGTCCAACCGGCGAATCTGATGCGGGTGCGCAGAACGGTTCGAGGGCTGCTGTCAGTGGTCAATTCGATCAGTCGTCCAATCCGCGTGCGGCGAGGGCCTCTCCGATCGCATCGGCGGCGTACAACGAGCGTACGACGACGGGGACGGCCAGGGCGATGATCGACCCCTGTGCGCCGCGCGCCCTCCGGGCGTCGAGCACCTCCCGCACGATCTCCGCCACCAATGGGATGCACCGGATGGTCAGGGCTACGAGCAGCCCCACCCTGTCGGCATCCACCCAGCGCCGGAACGGCCGCAACAGCAGCTGGAACGCCTCGAGCACCGCGGTGACCGTGGTGGTGAGGGTGAAAAGGGCGGCGAGGGCCACGGCCGCCAGCAGCCGGCCGGCCATCAGACCGGCCGTGGTCCAGCCCTCCGCCGAACCATTCGCGACCAGCACCTGCACCGGCACGGCGAAGACCAGGATCCACAGGATCGGACCGATCTGCGGCCAGGCCGCCGTGGGTGGGATGCCGGCCAGCGCGTACAGGGCGACCACGGCCATGAATTCCCCCGCGAGCACCAGCGGATCGGCCGCCAGGCCGACCAGCACCATGGCGACGGCGAGCACGGCCAGCTTGAACACCGCCGGCGCGCGGTGCAGCAGCGAGGTCCCCGGCCGGTACAGCCCGATCATGCCGGCCCGGTCATGACAGCAGGCTCAGGTACGCGGTGAGAGCGGTGGCGGGCACGTCGTCGGCGACGACCCGGCCCTCGTCGACCACGATCACCCTGTCGAACCCGTCCAGCACCTCCAGGTCGTGGGTCACCACGATCACCTGCTGGGTC
The DNA here is from genome assembly GCF_004402305.1 of Cryobacterium sp. TMB3-10. NCBI lineage: Bacteria > Bacillati > Actinomycetota > Actinomycetes > Micrococcales > Microbacteriaceae > Cryobacterium > Cryobacterium sp. TMB3-10. The sequence goes on from NZ_SOGH01000002.1 coordinate 123,222, forward strand.
AGCGACACCAGCAGCCCGGTGATCAGACGGGTGTTGCGGGCATCCAGCAGGGTGGTCGGTTCGTCGGCCACTACGATGCTGGGCCCGGCCACCAGCACCGCCGCGAGGGCCAGCAGCTGCTTCTGACCGCCGGACAGACGGTGCGCGGGGCGCTCGGCGAGAGCGGTGAGACCGAACCTATCGAGCGCCTCTGCCGTGCGCGCCGTGATTTCGTCGGCGGCCAGGCCCCGGCGCCGCAGGGTGAAGGCCACATCCTCCTGCACGGTCGGCATCACGATCTGGTTGTCGGGATTGGTGAAGATGAAGCCCACCTCGCGCCGCACGAGCTTGGCTTGCCGGCGCACGTCCAGGCCGTTCACCGTGACGGTGCCGCTAGTGGGGGTGACCAGACCGTTGATCATGCGCGCCAGCGTCGACTTGCCGCTGCCGTTGGCGCCGACGATGCCGATCCGGCGTTCGGTGAGGTGCAGGTCGATGCCGCGCAGCACGGGCTGGTCGTCGAAGCCGTGCGAGACGTCCTCGAAACGGATGCCGGCGGCGCTCACGCTCACGCCCGGGCGTCGACGGGCGCGGAGACCGGAACCGTGCGGCGCGGGGTGATCAGGCCCGGGTACGCCCGGTGCACCTGCTTGGCGACGAGGACCGTCACGACCACCTTCACCAGGTCGCCGGGCAGGAACTTCGTACTGTCGACGGCGGCGGCCCACAGCGGCAGGCCCAGGTTGATGGCGGTGACGGGCACCCCGATCAGGTAGACGACCACGATGCCGCCGAGAACGGTGGCGCCCAGTGCCGGCCAGAACGGGTAGCGCGGCAGCAGCCACGCGGTGAGGGCGCCGATCACGACGACGCCCAGCAGCCATCCGTAGGGGTAGCCGGCGGAGGGGGAGGTGGTGAACCAGACCAGGCCGCCGCGCCCACCGGAGAGCAGGGGCAGCCCGGCCGCGGCGAGGACCAGCAACAGCAGCACGGCCAAGAAACCCTTGCGCGCTCCGAGGATCGCGCCGGCCAGCATCACGCCGAGGGTCTGGAACGTGATCGGCACGGTGCTGGCGCCCAGGGAAAGCGCGCCGGGGAACCCGAGGGCGGCGATGAGGGCGGCGAAAATGGCGATCTGCGCCAGGTCGCGCACGCTGAGGCGGGCCGTGACTCTACGGGCGGGAACGGTGGGGGCTGTCATGGTTTTCAATCTAGATTTCCTCGGCAGGGCGCCGCAGTGGAATACCTACAAAAAATCCGGCGGAACGCTGGTCACCGGTCCCGGCCGGGGTCTCCGGTCCGGTTTCCCGCTGCCATCGGCACGCCTATCCGTCGGACCTGTGCGGTTTTATGATCGTCGCAGCCGGACGGAGAGTTCACCGATGCCGGGACACGGAAGGCAGTTCTCATGGGTTTCTTCGGATTTCTCCTGCTCGGCCTCTTGGCCGGCGCCCTGGCCAAGCTGATCCTCCCCGGAACGCAGGGTGGCGGCTGGTTCGTGACCCTGCTGCTCGGTGTGGTCGGCGCGTTGCTGGGCGGCTGGCTGGCCGGCCTGATCTTCGGGGTCGACATGGGGTCGTTCTTCGACCTGCGCACCTGGGTGATCGCCATTCTCGGGTCGATCATCGTGCTGCTCATCTACGGCGCGGCTACCCGCAACCGCGGGAGTAGCAGCTCGACCTGATCTGCAGCGCGGGTGGTGCTTAGGCGACGAGGCGACTGATCGTGGCCGATCCGGCGCGGGCGCCGGACGTCGGTTCGGCCCACACCGAGATTGGAGCCGGGTTCCAGGGCAGTGCGGTCGGTTCCGCACCAGAGGACACCAGGAGGGCGCCGGTGTTGACGGCCGTGATTCCGTCCATCGGGGTGTCGGTGCGGGGTTCGGCGATGTTGCGGGGCGCTGCCTGGGTATCGGTGCGCAGGCGCATGGTCTCGGCAGCCAGGAGCTCGGTGAGGGTCTCGGCGATCTGGTGGGCCTTGAGCCCGTGGAAGATCACATCGGTGTCATCGGAGCGGCGGGGGACCAGGGTCCAGGCTCCCTCGGCGCCGACGAGATCGGCCAGCGCGGCGTGGAGATGTTCAAAGACCTCGGCGCGGCTGAGTTCTGCCGGAGCGGGAGCAACCGGGGCCTGGATGACGGGTGCGGTGCGACGTCGACGACCGAACATCGTGAGCCCCTTCCTACTAACAACGCGAGAAGACCAGTTTCGCCTTCTCCACCCCGAAATCACGGGGGACACGCCGCAGAACGGGGACTGGCGGGGGGATGCCCGCTACTTAACCTTCACGGCAGTGGCGCCCGGCACGGATTTCTCGTCGGCGTCCTTCACCACGTTGCCGACGGCGACCGCGACACTGAGTCCCCAGCCGATCCAGGTGAGCACCAGGCGCCAGTCCCTCGGACCGTTCTTGGTGGCCTGCAGGATGTGCCAGCCGCCGACGACGACGCTGATCATTGCGGTGTTGAACAAGAACTTTCGCATGGCTACACGCTAGCCGACAACCCGCGAACTGAGAGAAAAGCCCCAAAAAACTCGGGTTTTAGGTGCTTGAGTCACAGCTCTCGGGTGTGGTCGCGGGCGAAGGTGAGGGTTTCGGTCAGCAGGGCCAGGCGCTCCGGCTCGGTGCGGGCGGTCCGGGTGTTCACCTCGGCCACGATGGTGCCGTCCCAGTTCACCGCGGCGAGGTTCCGCAACACCTCGGCCACCGGCTCGGTGCCGCGGCCGGGCACCAGGTGTTCGTCGAAGACCCGGCCCTCGTCGAGGGAGCCCGTGCCGTCGCAGAGGTGCACGTGGCGCAGACGCTCGCCCAGGGCCGTGGCCATCGCGAGGCTGTCCTGGCCGCTGAGCGCACAGTGCGAGAAATCGAGGGTCACCGCGGCGCAGTCCATCACCGTGGGGTCCCAACCGGGGGAGTACGCCTTGACCCCTCGCCCGCCGATCTTCCACGGGAACATGTTCTCGACGGCGATCTGAAGGCCGGTGCCGGCGCCGAGCTCCCGCACGATGTCGAGAAAGTCCTCCGCATAACCGGCCTGCCAGCGAAACGGCGGATGCACCACCACCGTCGATGCGCCGACCAGCCCGGCGAGCTCGGCGGACCGCTCCAACTTCACCCGGGGGTCCCGGCCCCAGACGAAGTGGGTGAGCAACAGAACCGGTGCGTGGATCGAGAAGATCGGCAGGCTGTACCGCTCGGATAGCGCGGTCAGCGCCGCCGCATCCTGGGTGGCTTCGTCCCGGGTGACCATGATCTCAACGCCGTCGAACCCTGCCTGCTTCGCCAACCTGAAAGAGTCTTCCAACCCCAGCGGGTACACGCAGGTGGAGCTCATGCCGATGCGAATCACGGCGTCAGCATAGCCTTCGCTGGTAACCTCGAGGTGCAGCCAGGTGCGCCGCACAGGCGGGCACCGGAATGGATGAGTCATCGAAATCGCAGCAGACACCACCGCATCAGTCACCGCACCCGACACCACCGGAGAGGCCGGCGCGGAGCCCGGCCCCGATTCGGTCGCGCCCGGTCACTTCGACCTGGTCGTGGTCTCCAACCGGCTTCCGGTCGACTACGAAGTAGCCGAGGACGGCACCGAAAGCTGGCGCACCTCGCCCGGCGGCCTGGTCACCGCCCTCGAACCGATGATGCGCGCCTCCGACGGCGCCTGGGTGGGCTGGCCCGGCGTGGCCGACCGCGAATTCGAGCCCTTCGAAAACGACGGCATCTCGATCGTGCCCGTACGCCTGAGCACCGAAGATCTCGAGCTCTACTACGAGGGCTTCTCCAACGACACCCTCTGGCCGCTCTACCACGACGTGATCGCCTCACCCAGCTACCACCGCGAATGGTGGGACGCCTACGTGCAGGTCAACCGCCGGTTCGCCACCGCGGCCGCGGCATCCGCAGCGCCCGGCGCCACGGTCTGGGTGCACGACTACCAGCTGCAGCTGGTGCCGCGGATGCTCCGCGACGCCCGCCCCGACCTGGTGATCGGCTTCTTCAACCACATCCCGTTCCCGCCGTACGGCATCTTCGCCCAGCTGCCCTGGCGCAAGCAGATCCTCGACGGCCTGCTCGGCGCCGACCTGATCGGCTTCCAGCGGCTGGCGGATGCCGGCAACTTCTCTCGCGCCGTGCGCCGCCTGTTCGGCTACGCCACCCGCGGTGTCGCCGTGGACGTGCCCAGCCAGAACGGCCAGCACCGCCGGGTCATCGCCAAGCACTTCCCGATCTCGATCGACGCCGAGGCCTATGAGGAAATGGCCAAGCGACCGGAGATTCAGGAACGCGCCCGCCAGATCCGCGAGGACCTCGGCAATCCTAAAACGATCATGCTCGGCGTCGACCGCCTGGACTACACCAAGGGCATCGGTCACCGCATCAAGGCCTTCGGTGAGCTGCTCGCCGACGGCACTCTGAGCGTCGAGGACGTCACGCTCGTACAGGTCGCCAGCCCGTCCCGCGAGCGCGTGGCCACCTACATGCAGTTGCGCGACGAGATCGAACTCGCCGTCGGCCGCGTCAACGGCGACTACTCCACCATCAGCCACACCGCCATCAGCTACCACCACCATGGCTACCCGCGGGAAGAGATGGTGGCGCTCTACCTGGCCGCCGACGTGATGCTTGTCACGGCCCTCCGGGACGGCATGAACCTCGTCGCCAAGGAATACGTCGCGGTGCGCTACGACGGCGACGGCGTGCTCGTGCTCAGCGAATTCGCCGGTGCTGCCGACGAGCTCAAGCAGGCCGTACTGATCAACCCGCACGACATCGACGGCATGAAGGCGTCGATCATGAAGGCCGTCACCATGCCCAAGCGCGAACGCACGAGGCGCATGCGGGCCCTCCGCCGCAAGGTCTTCGACAACGACGTGGCCACCTGGTCCGCCTCGTTCCTGCAGACCCTCACCGGCGGGGCCGCCGTGCCCAGCGGCGTGCCGGAGAACCTCGTGTCGGCGCTGAAGGACATCAGCTCGGCCGAGACCATCCTGGTGGCCCTCGACTTCGATGGCACCCTGGCGCCGCACGTGGACGAACCCGAGGACGCCCGCGCGGTCGACGGCACCCACGACGTGGTGCAGCGGCTGCTCGACCTGCCCGGCGTGCGTGTCGCGTTCGTCTCCGGCCGGGCCCTGGTGAGCCTCAAGCATGTGGCCGAACCGCAGAGCGAGGTTTTGCTCACCGGATCGCACGGTATCGAGGTGCAGCTGGACGCAAACGGCATCGAGCTGGGTCTGGTACCCGAAGAGGTCGAGAAGCTCGACACCCTCACCCGGGTGCTTGAGCGCATCTCCGGCCCGGTGTTCGGCACCTGGATCGAGCAGAAGCCGGCCGGCCTGGCGCTGCACACCCGCCTGGCCACCGCGCAGGACGGCCAGGCCGTGCAGCGCGAGGCCCGCGACCAGCTGGCCGAGCTGCTGCCTGCCCTCACCGTGCGCGAGGGCAAGAACGTGCTCGAGTTCTCGGTGCGCTCCAGCACCAAGGGCGACGCCCTCGAACGCCTGCGTGCGCACACCGGCGCCGACAGGGTGCTCTATGCCGGTGACGATGTCACCGACGAAGACGCCTTCACGGTGCTGGGCGAGGGCGACCTGGGCCTCAAGATCGGCCCGGGCGCTACCCAGGCCGGCTATCGGGTGCGGGGCCCGAAGGAGGTCACCCAGGTGCTGGCGCTCCTAGCAGACTTCCGCGCCGCCGCCACGCAGCAGCAGTAGGTCCCGCGTCGCGGGCGTGCCACCGGTCGTCATGACGGGTGTGCCGCCCGCGACGTTCTAGACTCGGTGCATGTCTGAGTTCGATATGAAGCCCCGTAGCCGCGACGTCACCGATGGCATCGAGGCCACCACCTCCCGCGGCATGCTCCGAGCGGTGGGAATGGGCGACGCGGACTGGGAGAAGCCCCAGATCGGCATCGCCAGCTCCTGGAACGAGATCACCCCATGCAATCTGTCCCTGGACCGCCTCGCGCAGGCGTCCAAGGAGGGTGTGCACTCCGGCGGCGGCTACCCGCTGCAGTTCGGCACCATCTCGGTCTCCGACGGCATCTCGATGGGCCACGAGGGCATGCACTTCTCCCTGGTCTCCCGTGAGGTCATCGCCGACTCCGTCGAGGTCGTCATGCAGGCCGAACGCCTCGACGGTTCTGTGCTGCTGGCCGGCTGCGACAAGTCGCTGCCCGGGATGCTCATGGCCGCCGCGCGCCTGGACCTCGCCAGCGTCTTCCTCTACGCCGGGTCCATCGCACCCGGCTGGGTGAAGCTGAGCGACGGCACCGAGAAGGACATCACCATCATCGACTCGTTCGAAGCCGTCGGCGCCGTCAAGGCCGGCCGCATGAGCGTGGAAGACGCCAAGCGCATCGAGTGCGCCTTCGCCCCCGGCGAGGGTGCCTGCGGCGGCATGTACACCGCCAACACCATGGCCAGCGTCGCCGAGGCCCTGGGCATGAGCCTTCCCGGCTCCGCGTCGCCCGCCTCCGCCGACCGCCGCCGCGACTACTACGCGCACCGCTCCGGCGAGGCCGTGGTCAACCTGCTGCGCTTAGGCATTACGGCCCGCGACATCCTCACCAAGAAGGCGTTCGAGAACGCCATCGCCGTGGCCATGGCCTTCGGCGGTTCCACCAACGTGGTGCTGCACCTGCTCGCCATCGCGCAGGAGGCCGAGGTCGAGCTCACCCTCGACGACTTCAACCGCATCGGCGACACCGTGCCGCACATCGGTGACCTCAAGCCCTTCGGCAAGTACGTCATGAACGACGTCGACCGTCACGGCGGCGTACCCGCCGTGATGCGCGCCCTGCTCGAGGCCGGTCTCATCCACGGCGACGCGCTCACCGTCACGGGCAAGACCGTGGCGGAGAACCTCGCCGAGATCGACCCGCCCGAGCTCGACGGCAAGGTCCTGCGCACCCTGGACAACCCGATCCACGCCTCCGGCGGCATCACCATCCTCAAGGGCTCCATCGCCCCCGAGGGCGCCGTCGTCAAGACCGCCGGCTTCGACAGCGACATCTTCGAGGGCCCCGCCCGGGTCTTCGAGCGTGAACGCGCGGCCATGGACGCCCTCACCGCGGGGGAGATCCTCAAGGGTGACGTCGTCGTCATCCGCTACGAAGGCCCCAAGGGCGGCCCGGGCATGCGCGAGATGCTCTCGATCACCGCGGCCATCAAGGGCGCTGGGCTCGGAGCCGATGTACTACTATTGACTGATGGTCGATTCTCAGGCGGCACAACCGGACTGTGTATCGGCCATATAGCACCCGAAGCGGTGGACGCAGGTCCGATCGCCTTCGTGCGCGATGGTGATCTGATACGGGTCGATATCGCAGCTCGCTCGCTTGACCTACTGGTCGACCCCGCAGAGCTGGCCGCCCGCCGAGAAGGCTGGGCTCCACTTCCTCCCCGTTACACCCGTGGCGTTCTCGCCAAGTACTCCAAGCTCGTGCAGTCCGCGGCCCTGGGTGCGACCACGGGATAATCGACACCATCCGTCATTCGAATTAGGGATTTGCTCTCATGACCACGGAACCTTTGCCCGTGCCATCCGCCCCGACCCCCAGCGCGCCGTCCGCCGACGCCGTGTCCGGAACGCCTGAAATCCTCACCGGTTCCGGCGCAATTCTGCGCAGCCTCAAGATGCTCGGCGTCACCGACGTCTTCGGGCTGCCCGGCGGCGCCGTCATCCCGCTTTACGACGAGCTGATGAACCAGGACGACATCCGCCACATCTTGGTACGCCACGAACAGGGCGCCGGCCATGCCGCCGAGGGCTATGCGTCCTCGAGCAACCGGGTCGGGGTGGCCATCGCCACCTCCGGCCCCGGCGCGACCAACCTGGTCACGGCCATCGCCGACGCCTACATGGACTCGGTGCCGCTGCTGGCGATCACCGGCCAGGTCTTCTCCACGCTGATGGGCACGGATGCCTTCCAGGAGGCCGACATCGTCGGCATCACCATGCCGATCACCAAACACTCGTTCCTGGTGAAGCGGCCCGAAGACATCCCCGCCGCCATCGCCTCGGCGTTCCTGATCTGCAACACCGGCCGTCCCGGCCCGGTGCTGGTGGACATCACCAAGGACGCCCAGCAGATGAAGGCACCGTTCATCTGGCCGCCCAAGCTCGACCTGCCCGGCTACCGGCCGATCACCAAGGCGCACGGCAAGCAGGTTCAGGCCGCGGCGGCGCTGCTGGCCGGCGCCGCGAAGCCCGTCTTCTACGTCGGCGGCGGTGTCATCCGCGCCCAGGCGTCACCCGAACTGCTCGAGCTGGCCGAACTGACCGGCACCCCCGTCGTCACCACCCTGATGGCCCGCGGAGCGTTCCCCGACTCGCACGACCAGCACCTGGGCATGCCCGGCATGCACGGAACCGTCGCTGCCGTGCTGGCACTGCAGGAATCCGACCTCATCATCGCTCTCGGCGCCCGTTTCGACGACAGGGTCACCGGCAAGGCCTCCGAATTCGCGCCCAATGCCACCATCGTGCACGTGGACGTGGACCCGGCCGAGATCGGCAAGATCCGCGCCGCCGACGTGCCCATCGTGGGTGACGCCAAGGACGTCATCGCCGACCTCACCGTGGCCTACCGTGAGGCGATCACCACGACGACCCCCGACATCTCCGAGTGGTGGACCTACCTCAAGGGCCTCCGGGAGAAGTTCCCGCTGGGCTACAGCGAACCGGCCGACGGCCTGCTCGCCCCGCAGTACGTGATCAAGCGCATCGGCGAGCTCACCGGGCCCGAGGGCGTCTACGCCGCCGGCGTCGGCCAGCACCAGATGTGGGCCGCACAGTTCATCAAGTACGAGCGGCCGAACTCCTGGCTCAACTCCGGCGGGGCCGGCACCATGGGTTACTCGGTGCCCGCGGCCATGGGCGCCAAGGTCGCCGAACCCGACCGCACGGTCTGGTCCATCGACGGCGACGGCTGCTTCCAGATGACCAACCAGGAACTCGCCACCTGCACGATCAACAACATCCCGATCAAGGTGGCGATCATCAACAACTCGTCGCTCGGCATGGTGCGTCAGTGGCAGTCGCTGTTCTATGACGGCCGGCACTCCTTCACCGACCTCAATACCGGTCACGGCACCGCGATGGTGCCCGACTTCGTGAAGATGGCCGATGCGTACGGTGCCCTGGGAATCCGGGTCACCCGCGCCGACCAGGTGGACGACGCGATCAAGCTTGCGTTGGCCACCAACGACCGGCCCGTGGTGATCGACTTCATCGTCAGCCGCGACGCCATGGTGTGGCCGATGGTGCCGCAGGGCGTCAGCAACAGCTTCGTGCAGTACGCCAAGGACCACGCCCCCACCTGGGAAGAGGAGTAACCGATGAGTACCCACGTTCTCAGCCTCCTCGTCGAGGACAAGCCCGGACTGCTGACCCGCGTCGCGGGCCTGTTCGCCCGGCGCGGCTTCAACATCGAGAGCCTCGCCGTCGGCCACAGCGAAATCCCCGGCCTGTCGCGCATCACGATCCTCGTCGACGTCGAGGACGCCCCGCTGGAACAGGTGACCAAGCAGCTCAACAAGCTGATCAACGTCATCAAGATCGTCGAGCTCGACCCGAGCCAATCGGTCCAGCGCGAGCACCTGCTCGTCAAGGTGCGGGCGGACAACACCACCCGCTCCCAGGTCCTCGAAGCGGTCACCCTGTTCCGTGCCCGGGTCGTCGACGTGTCCACGGATGCCGTCGTGATCGAGGTGACCGGCGACTCCGGCAAGACCCAGGCGTTCCTGCGGGTGCTCGAGCCATACGGCATCAAGGAAATCGCCCAGTCGGGCCTCCTCGCCATCGGTCGGGGATCCAAATCGATCACCGAACGCGTCTTCAAAAACTAAGGTCTCGACAAGCTCGACCAGCGCACCTTCTCGACAAGAACGCCAAACAAAATTTTCCCGACAAATACACAAACCAAGGAGAACACCACATTGTCTGAAATCTTCTACGACAAAGACGCCGACCTGTCCCTGATCCAGGGCAAGAAGGTCGCCGTGATCGGCTATGGCTCGCAGGGCCACGCCCACGCGCAGAACCTGCGCGACTCCGGCGTCGAGGTCGTCATCGGACTCAAGGAGGGCTCGAAGTCGCGTGCCAAGGCCGAAGAGGTCGGCTTCACCGTCCTCAGTGCCGCCGAGGCATCCGCCTGGGCCGACGTCATCGTGGTCCTCGCACCCGACCAGGTGCAGCGTCACCTGTACAAGGACGACATCCTCCCCAACCTCGCCGACGGCAAGGCCCTGGTCTTCGGCCACGGCTTCAACATCCGTTTCGGCTACATCGAGGCGCCCGCGGGCGTCGACGTGGTCATGGTCGCCCCCAAGGGCCCGGGCCACACCGTGCGCCGCGAATTCGAGGCCGGCCGTGGCGTTCCCGTCATCGTCGCCGTCGAGAAGGACGCGTCCGGCAACGCCTGGCCGCTGACCCTCAGCTACGCCAAGGCGATCGGTGGCCTGCGTGCCGCCGGCATCAAGACCACCTTCACCGAAGAGACCGAGACCGACCTGTTCGGTGAGCAGGCCGTTCTCTGCGGTGGCGCGTCGCAGCTGATCCAGTACGGCTTCGAGGTTCTCACCGAGGCCGGCTACCAGCCGCAGGTTGCCTACTTCGAGGTGCTGCACGAGCTCAAGCTCATCGTCGACCTGATGTGGGAGGGCGGCATCGCCAAGCAGCGTTGGAGCGTCTCCGACACCGCCGAGTACGGCGACTACGTCTCCGGCCCGCGCGTCATCGACCCGAGCGTCAAGGAGAACATGAAGGCCGTTCTCGCCGACATCCAGAACGGCGCATTCGCCGAGCGCTTCATCAACGACCAGGATGCCGGAGCTCCCGAGTTCCTGGCCCTGCGCAAGAAGGGCGAAGAGCACCCGATCGAGGCCACCGGCCGCGAGCTGCGGAAGCTCTTCGCCTGGAACGCCTCGAACGACGACGACTACGTCGACGGCGAAGCTGCCCGCTAACTCCGTACCTGTTTCACCCGAAGGGGCCAGTCGAATCGACTGGCCCCTTCGGCGTGTGCCGGCGCCGCTCACAAGGTGAATGCGCCGTCAGTTGCCAGTTGAAGCCCCTTCGGACGCCATGAGGGGGCGCCAACTGGCAACTCACGGAAACGGCCTCGCGTCGAGTTGCGGCATCCTTCCCCCTCAGAGCCACCGAAGGGGGTGTTTGCGGCGACTCGGCGAGCTAGTCGACCTCTTCCTCGGGCAGGCACCGTGCGCGGATGTAGCGTGCGATCGGGTCCGGGGTGAGATAAGCGAGGTGGGCGGCTCCATTGATCGCGTCCGGCAGGTGCGGATCTGCGCCGGTGCGTTGGCGGGCGCGGGTGAGCGTCTCGGCGATCTCCCGGAACACCGGGGCGGAGTCGGTGCCGAACGCGAAACGGATGTCGCTGCCGGTTGCGCGCAGGAGGGCGGGGTCGACGGTCTCCCCGGTGCGCGGCAGGTCGTCCCGAATGAAGTTCTCGGCCAGGGCCGCCCCGCGCTCGGTGTACCACTCGAGCCCGGGCGGGGCGTCGAGCGGACCCCGGCCTGCGGAGTCGTCGGGGCTGTTCAGCCGGGCGGCCGGGTCCCGCCCCGCCATACGCGCCACCACGGCGAGGGCGCCGGCCCAGTCGTCGGTGCGCTCCCGCAGGTGCTTTCGCACGGCGTCGGAGGTGCGGGCCAGCAGCGCGGCGCCCGAATCCGTGCTGCGGAAGAAGCCCGGTTCGTACACGAGGACCTGTCGCACCAGGTCCGGATGCCGCACGGCGAGCCGAATCGCCACGATCCCACCGGCGCTGGCGCCGAAGATCGCGGCGGGAACGACCCCGAGGTCCTGGAGCAGCGCGGCGGCATCGTCGGCGTGGGTATACGAATCGCATGGCCAGCCCGGCCTCGTGCTCCGTCGGGTGCCGCGGGGATCCCAGGTCACAACGGTGAACCCGGCGACGCCGGTGAGCCCGGCCAGCCGCTCGGCGATCGGCCGGAACATCTCGGCGTCGTCGCTGGCGGCGCCGATGATCAGCAGCGGCGGGCCGGCGCCGCGCACCTCGGCGTACAGGCGGCATCCGTTCACGTGGTGCCGGCCCACGGTCGGGGCCGGAGCACCAGGGATGGCGAAGGGGACGCCGGGGGACTCGTCTCGAGCCATGGCGGAAGTCTACGAGCGTCCCCGGCAGACCGATAGGCTTCCGCAGGTGAACGCTATGAATGCCGGAGGCGAGAGCTCGGTCACGGCCCGGTTCACCGGCCGGCCCGGGACCCGACTGCTGGCGACCGTCGCCCTCGTTGGCGCTGTGCTCTACGTTCTGGTAGACGTGGTGTTGCAGCTGCTACCGCCGCACTACAGCGTGATCTCGGAGGCCGAGAGCAACCTCGCGGTGGGGCCGTACGGCTGGATCATGAACCTGAACTTCCTGGCCAGGGGAGTGGTGACGCTCTGCGCCGTCGCCGCGCTCTCCTCGTTCGGCCCGCGGTCGCCGCTGCGGCAGGCCGGCCTGGTCCTGATGCTGTTCGCCGGGGTGTGCTCCGCCGCGCTGGCATTCCTGCCCACCGACATCCCACCCGCCGATGCGCCGGGGCTCGCCCCGACCACCGCGCCGGGCGCCGCGCACTTGATCGTCGCGGCCGCGGGCTTCGTCGCCGCGCTGGTGGCGTTCGCCCTTCTGACGAGGTGGCTCCGCGGCAGTGAGCTGCCCCGCGCCTACCCGGCCGCCGCGTGGCTCACCGGGGTCGCCGCCGTCGGCCTGGTGTCGCTGGGCGTCACCGCCGCGATCGCCCCCGGCCTGCTGGGCCTGGCCGAGCGGGTCTGCCTGGCCGGGGTGCTGGGTTGGGTCATCGCGGTGAGCATCGCAGTGGTCAGGGCCGTGCGGCACCGCTGAGTCGCCGCGGTGCCCGTCAGCCGAGCGGCTTCACGGCCTGGATCGTGTAGCTGAGCGGTGCGACCCCGGCTCGCTCACCGAGCGCGAACTCGCCGTCGGGTCGCTCGATCATCTGGCCGGGCAGGGCCTCCCACGGCACACTGTCGTGTTCGACGAGCATCGTCAGGGTGAGGCCGGCGTTCAAGAGCGCCGTGACGATCTCGCCGATCCCGTGGTTCCACTCGTAGGTCTTCGTGTTGGTGATCGGCCGATCCGTCACGACGTAGCTGGAATCGTCGTCCCACTCCAACGGTTCCTGCTGCTCGAAGTAGGGGAATCGCAGGTGCAGGTCATCAGCGAGTCGCTCGTCCATGGTCCACAGGATCGGGTGACCCTCACGAATGAACAGGCGCCCGCCCGGTGCCAGCAGCCCGGCGACGACGGCCGCCCATCGGTCGATGCTCGGCAGCCAGCACAGGGCACCGATGCCCGTGTAGACCAGGTCGAAGCCGGCCTGCGGAAGAACGGCGAGGGCCGCGTACACATCGGACTCAACGAACTCGACGGCGTCCCCGGTTTCGGCGACCAGGGCGCGGGCCTCGGCAAGAGCCACCGACGAGAAGTCAAGCCCGGTGACCCGGGCGCCCAACCGGGCCAGCGAGAGCGTGTCGGTTCCGATGTGGCATTGCAGGTGCACCGTCGTCAGCCCGGCGATATCGCCCAGCCGCTCGCGGTCGAAGCGGACGACATCCGACAGAAGCGCGGGATCGTCGACGTACCGCTGCACTCCGTAACCGAACCCGGTGCGCACCGCGTGGGCCGCGGCCCGATCGTCCCAGTTCGCGCGGTTGGTATCGAGATGGTGTTGCATGATCAACCTGTTTTCGCCCGGGGTCGAACGAGCCCACCAGACTACCCCGCGAGTACTATGGCGCGCATCAGCGGGGGCAGCGCACAACTGACTCGAAGGAGCGTCATCGTGAAAGCACTCGTTTATGGCGGCCCTGGCGTGAAATCCTGGACCGACATGCCGGAGCCGCAGATCGTGCGGTCGACCGACGCGATCGTGCGCATCGACACCACCACCATCTGCGGCACCGACCTGCACATCCTCAAGGGCGACGTGCCCGCCGTGACGCCCGGGGCATCCTGGGTCACGAAGGTGTCGGCACCGTCGTCGCGGTGGGGGAGTCGGTGGAATCCATCATCGTGGGCGAGCGGGTGCTGATCTCCTGCATCAAGTCCTGCGGGCACTGCGCGAACTGCAAGACCGGCCTCTACTCACACTGTCTCGGCGACGAGGGCCGCTCGGGCATCGGCTGGGTTTTCGGCCATCTCATCGATGGCACCCAGGCCGAACTGGTGCGGGTGCCCTACGCCGACAACACGCTTTACCCGCTGCCAGACTCCGTCACCGACGCCGAGGCCGTGATGCTCTCGGACATCCTGCCCACCGGGTTCGAGATCGGCGTGCAGTACGGCCAGGTGGCACCCGGCGACGTCGTCGCCGTGATCGGCGCCGGTCCGGTCGGCCTGGCCGCCATCGCCACCGCGGGACTCTACGGCGCCGGGTCGATCGTGGCCGTCGACATCGACGAGAACCGGCTCGAACAGGCCAAGACCTTCGGGGCCACCCACACCGTGCGCTCCGGACGACCGGAGTGGCGAGACGAGGTGCTCGCCGCCACCGACGGCGCCGGCGTCGACGTGGCCATCGAGGCCGTCGGCATCCCGGAGACCTTCACCATGGCCACCGAGATCGTGCGGCCCGGCGGACACCTGGCCAATGTGGGTGTGCACGGCAAGCCCGTGTCGCTGCACGTTGAAAACCTGTGGATCCAGAACATCAGCATCAGCATGGGCCTGGTGAACACCAACACCACGCCGATGCTGCTGAAGCTGGTGGCCCAGCACAAGATCCCCGCAGACCGGTTGGCCACCCACACCTTCGACTTCGGCCAGGTGGAAGACGCTTACGACACGTTCTCCCGCGCCGCCGAAACCCACGCGCTCAAGGTGCTGATCAGCCACTGAACTAATAGGCTGAGCGCATGACTTCTTCCCGGGATAACGACGCGCTCGGCTGGGCCGGCGACGACGATCCCACCCTCGTGTCCGGCAGCACCAACCCACCCGAGCCCGCGGATGGGCCTGCTGCCGACCTCCCCGAGGGCTGGACCGTCACCGGATCACCGGGTGGCTACGTCGATGCACCCGCGGGCAAGGCGGCCCTGTCGTCGCCGGCCCTCGTTGGTCTGGGCATCCTCGCGGGCGTCTACCTGCTCTACACGATCGGCTGGTTCATCGGAGTGGGGCGCATCGAGAATCCGCTGACCGACCCGCTGTCGCAGTTCATGTTCTCACTGGGCACCTGGCTGGCCGTGGCCGCACCGCTCGTGTGGTTCGCCGCCTCGTACTGGCTCACCCGCGGCATGCCGCGTCTGCGCTGGACCTGGCTCATCCTGGGAGTCGTGCTGCTGGCCCCACTGCCCTTCATCGCCGGAACCGGGGGACTCTGATGAGCACTGCAACCACCGCACCCCAGCGCACCCGTCGCACGCCGGCGTGGCTCTCCGCGACCATCGCCATCCTGTTCGGGCTGTTCTACGCGTACAGCGCGTGGTCGGGCCTGGGCAACCTGCTGGGCCTCAACAGTGCCGCCCAGTCGCTCGACACCACCCTGAGCGGCTTCGGCTGGGGCCTGCTGTTGGCGGGTGTGCTCGTCCCGATCGTGGTCTTCGGGATCGCGTTCTGGCTCGGCCGCCGCCGGGAAGCCGGTCCGCAGGCGCTTCTGCTGCTGGCCGGGCTGGCCCTGGTCTCGGCGATCTCCCTCGACATTTTCGTGTTCGGCCTCGGCAGCCTGATCGTCTAGGGCCTGAGAGGCTGGCTCAGCCGGCCAGACCCGCCACGAGCACCAGACCGATCAGCGCCAGCTGGCCGAGCAGCCGCGGAACCAACGGAATCGCGACAGCGCCGAACCGGTCCTTGTGCCGCGCCGCGTAAGCGTTGGCGGGAAAGACGGCCACGAGGAACACGGCCAAAGCGACACCGGACGTAACACGGGTGGATTCGAGAAGCAGCCCGATGCCGCCGGCAATCTCGCACAGACCGGTGAAAATCACGAGGTTCCGCGGGGCCAACAGGCCCCGCACGCGCAGTCGTGGCGGGATCATGGCCGACATCGTGCGCTGAACCGCGGGCACGAAATGACTGATCCCGGCGACGACGAACACCACCGCAAGGACGATTCTCAGCACGGTTAGGACGTAGGTCACTGACTCGGGGCTCATGGCTCCATTGTGGTGCCAGTAAGGTGTTGTGGTATCTGGCGCCCCACCGTCGAGGCGCGAGCTTCCCTCGCCCGACGCTTTCTAAGGATCTGTTTTCGTGTCGAAGCCCGTCGTATTAATCGCCGAAGAACTCTCGCCTGCCACTGTCGATGCCCTCGGGCCCGACTTCGACGTTGTCAACGTCGACGGCACTGACCGTGCCGCACTGCTCTCCGCCCTGGCTTCCGCCAACGCCATCCTGGTCCGCTCCGCGACCAAGGTCGACGCCGAGGCCCTCGCCGCCGCACCGAACCTGAAGGTCATCGCCCGTGCCGGTGTCGGCCTCGACAACGTCGACATCAAGGCCGCGACCGCGGCCGGTGTCATGGTCGTCAACGCCCCTACCTCCAACATCATCTCCGCCGCCGAACTCACCGTCGGCCACATCCTCAGCCTGGCCCGCCACATCCCGCCGGCCCACGGCGCCCTCGCGCAGGGTCAGTGGAAGCGCTCCAAGTACACCGGCATCGAGCTGTACGAGAAGACCGTCGGCATCATCGGCCTCGGCCGCATCGGCGCCCTGGTGGCCGCCCGCCTGCAGGCCTTCGGCGTGAACATCATCGCGTTCGACCCGTACATCACCTCGGCCCGTGCGCAGCAGCTGGGCGTGCACCCGGTGAGCCTGGACGAACTGCTCGCGCAGTCCGACTTCGTCACCATCCACATGCCGAAGACCCCCGAGACCACGGGCATGATCAGCGCCCCGCAGCTCAAGCTGATGAAGCCCACCGCGTACGTCGTCAACGTCGCCCGCGGCGGACTCATCGACGAAGCCGACCTGTACACAGCCCTCGTCGACGGGACCATCGCCGGTGCCGGCCTCGACGTCTTCGTCAACGAGCCGCCGACCGGATCACCGCTGCTCGGCCTCGACAACCTGATCAGCACCCCGCACCTGGGCGCGTCCACCGACGAAGCTCAGGAAAAGGCCGGCGTCTCGGTCGCCAAGTCGGTGCGGCTCGCGCTGTCGGGCGAACTCGTGCCCGACGCCGTCAACGTCGCCGGTGGCATCATCGACCCGACGGTCCGCCCCGGCATCCCGCTGGTCGAGAAGCTCGGCCAGGTGTTCTCCGGACTCGCCGCGCACAGCCCGCTCACCAGCGTCGACATCGAGGTGCGTGGTGAGATCGTCGAGTTCGACGTCTCGGTGCTCAAGCTCGCCGCGCTCAAGGGCATCTTCACCAACGTGGTCAGCGAAACCGTCTCCTACGTGAACGCGCCCCTGCTCGCCGAGCAGCGCGGTGTCGCGGTGCGCCTGATCACCGAGGCCGAATCGCCCGAGTACCGCAATCTGATCACCCTCCGCGGCGCCCTCGCCGACGGTTCGCAGGTCTCGGTGTCCGGCACCCTGGTGGGCCCCAAGCAGATCGAGAAGATCGTCGAAGTGAACGGCTACGACGTGGAGGTGCCGTTCGCCGAGCACCTCATCGTCATGCTGTACACCGACCGTCCCGGCATCGTCGCGGTCTACGGCCGTGAGTTCGGCGACGCCGAGATCAACATCGCCGGCATGCAGATCGCGCGGCACGAGGCCGGCGGCCCCGCGCTGAGCGTGCTGACCGTCGACTCGCCGGTGCCGGCCAGTCTGCTCGCCTCCGTGCGTGAAGCCATCACTGCCGACGTGATGGTCGCCATCGACATCACCGAATAGGACACCGCTGCCTCACAGGCCGCACACACAAGAAAGCCCCGGATGCGAATCCGGGGCTTTCTTGTGGATGGAGCGTTGGTGAAGCGAGGGTTACACGTCGTCGATCGAGCGCTCCCGCTGCACGACGCGCTCTCCGCTGACCGGGTCGACGGCGCTGCGAGTGGTGCTGATGCTGCTGCGGCGGCGGGTGAGCAACACCAGGCCGAGCACGAAGATGAGCGCGCCAGCACCCATCAAGATGTAACCGACGAGGTCGATGTCGATCATGTCGACCTGGATGTTCAGGGCCCACACCAGGATGGCGCCGACGACGAAAAGGAAGATTCCCAATCCGATACTCATGGTGAACTGCTTTCTTCGGGGATGGCACACGCACGCCGGCGACGCACATGGTCAGGGTCCTCAAGCATAGACAGCCAAATGGGCACAGTAGGGTTGATTTGCAGGGTATCTCCAAGCCAATATCGCGCCAATATCGCCAGCCCACCGGCTGCCTCACCGTAATCGGAGCCGCATGTCCCGCTCAGTCAAGCTCGCAGTCATCGCCGGAGACGGCATCGGCCCGGAGGTCGTCGCCGAAGCGCTGAAGGTGCTCGACGCCGTGACCCACGCCGACCCCGTCGAGTTCGAGCTCACCCACTTCTCACTCGGTGCCACCCGGTTCCTCGCGACCGGCGACGTGCTCACCGACGATGACCTGGCCGCGATCAGCGCCCACGACGCCATCCTGCTCGGCGCCGTCGGTGGGCTGCCCGGCGACCCGCGGCTGAAGAACGCCAACATCGAGCGCGGGCTGCTGCTCAAACTGCGTTTCTCCCTCGACCACTACGTGAACCTGCGCCCCAGCGTCCTCTTCCCCGGTGTGCCCAGCCCGCTCGGCGACCCCGGCGACGTCGACTTCGTCGTCGTGCGCGAAGGCACCGAGGGTCCCTACGTCGGCAACGGCGGCGCCATCCGTCAGGGCACACCGAACGAGGTCGCCAACGAGGTCTCGGTCAACACGGCGTTCGGCGTGGAACGGGTCGTGCGCTACGCCTTCGAAGCGGCCCAGAACCGCCCGCGAAAGAAGCTCACCCTGGTGCACAAGACCAACGTTCTCGTCTTCGCGGGCAGCCTCTGGCAGCGCATCGTCACCGAGGTCGCCGCCGAATACCCTGACGTGACCGTGGATTACCTGCACGTGGACGCGGCAACGATTTTCCTGGTCACGAATCCGAGTAGATTTGACGTCATCGTCACGGACAACCTCTTCGGCGATATCCTCACTGACCTGGCAGCGGCAATCAGCGGCGGCATCGGCCTGGCGGCATCCGGAAATATCAATCCGGAAGGTCGCTTCCCCAGCATGTTCGAACCCGTGCACGGTTCGGCACCCGACATCGCGGGCCGGCAGTTGGCCGATCCCACGGCGGCGATCCTCTCTGTCGCGCTCCTCCTGAACCACCTCGGTCTGGCGGATGCGTCGGCCAGGGTGAGCGCGGCCGTCACGGCCGACATCATCGCCCGCAGCGTCGCAGCGGAGCCACGATCCACCAGCGCCGTCGGCGATGCCATCGTGTCCCGCCTGACCGGCACTCCCGCCTAACCGCACTCCCGTCTAAACACAAGGGACTCCCATGAGCCAGCAGACCACATCTTTCCCGCTCGAGTTCGAGCGCACGCCGTCACAGACCGCCCGCAGCATCGCTGAGCGCGAAACGATCCTCGCCGACCCCGGCTTCGGCAAGCACTTCACCGACCACATGGTCACGATCGACTGGACCATCGAGAAGGGCTGGCACGACGCCAGGGTGACGCCATACGGGCCGTTGCTGCTCGACCCCGCCTCCTCGGTGCTGCACTACGGCCAGGAGATCTTCGAGGGCATGAAGGCGTACCGCCATGCCGATGGCTCCATCTGGACGTTCCGGCCGGAGAAGAACGCCGAACGCCTGCAGAGCTCCGCCCGCCGGCTGGCGCTGCCCGAACTCGCAGTGGCCGATTTCCTCGAATCCGTCAAGCAGATGATCGCCGTCGACGGCTCCTGGGTGCCCGACGCCCCGGAGACCAGCCTGTACCTGCGCCCGTTCATGATCGCCAACGAGAGCTTCCTCGGCGTGCGGGCCGCGCACAAGGTGGGCTACTACGTGATCGCCAGCCCCGCCGGCGCCTACTTCACCGACGGCGTCGCCCCGGTGAAGATCTGGCTGTCCACCGAGTACTCCCGCGCCGGTCGCGGCGGCACCGGGGCCGCCAAGTGCGGTGGCAACTACGCGGCCTCCCTGCTGCCCCAGCAGGAGGCCTACGACAACGGCTGCGCCCAGGTGCTCTTCCTCGACGGGGAGACCGGCACCCACATCGACGAACTCGGCGGCATGAACGTGTTCTTCGTGCACGGCACCGACACCCTCGTCACCCCCCGCCTCACCGGCACCATCCTCGAGGGCGTCACCCGCGACAGCATCATCCAACTCGCCCGTGACCGCGGAATGACCGTGATCGAGCGCGACGTGACGGTGGACGAGTGGCGCGACGGCGTGGCATCCGGTGAGATCACCGAGGTGTTCGCCTGCGGCACCGCCGCCGTGGTCACCCCGATCGCCCAGCTCAAGGCCGTCGGTTTCACCATCGGCGACGCCGACGCTGCCGCGGGGGAGATCACCCTGGCGCTCCGTCAGGAGCTCACCGACATCCAGTACGGCCGTCTGCCCGACCGGCATGGCTGGTTGATGCGTCTGGACGCGGAGGTGACGGCGTGAAGATCGCCAGGTTCAGCCACGCCGGAACCATCGCGTTCGGCATCATCGACGACGACGAACTGGTCGTCCTGACCGGCGACCCGATGTTCGCCGGCTACAACCCCACCGGCGCGCGCCTGCCGCTGGTGGATGTGGCGCTGCTCGCGCCGGTGATTCCGCGCTCCAAGGTCGTCGGCCTGGCCGGCGCCTATTTCGCGGATGCCGCGGAGAAGGCCGCGGCGCTTGCCGCGCCGGGGGAGCCCGCCGAGCCACGCTTCTTCCTCAAGCCCAACACCACCGTCGTAGGCCCCAACGACCCGATCGTGCTGCCCGCGGCCTCCGACGATGTGCGCGTCGAGGGTGAGCTGGCCATCGTGATCGGCCGGGTCGCCAAGAATCTCAGCGTCGCCGACGCTCCTGGGGCCATCTTCGGCTACACAATCGCCAACGACGTCACCGCCGTCGACCTGGCCGAGGGCAGTGGCCACGGGGCCAGGGCCAAGAGCTTCGACTCGTTCTGCCCGCTCGGACCGGTTATCGACACCGAGTTCGACCCCACGGACGGCCGCGTGCTCGGCCGGGTCAACGACGTGGAGTTCCAGAGCGGAGAGGTGTCGCTGCTGGCCTTCTCGATGGCGGAAATCGTCTCGTTCCTCTCGCACTCGTTCACCCTGTTGCCCGGCGATGTGATCCTCACCGGCTCGTCCAGCGCCGCACGGCGAGTGTCGCACGGCGATACCGCGAGCATCGAGATCCCGGGCCTCGGCGTGCTCACCAACCCGGTTCGCCGCCCGGCCTGACCGACCGGACCGACGGGGGACCGATGACCGCTGCCGAGCTGTACACGGCCGACCTGGAACCGCGCGAGGTCACCATGGCCCGGCGGGCAGGGATGCTCGCCGGCACCGTGGCGTCGCTGGCGGTCAGCCTGCTCGGCATGGGAGACACCCCGATCGGACCGGCGGTCGCCGACCTCGTCATCCGGGTCAGGGCCAATGGGCGCGAGGTCTACCGCTCCGGGCAGAACGACTCGCAGCTGGCCGACTCCATGCTGGAGACGGTGCGCCGCGAGCTGAACGAATTCACGCCAGAGGTCTTCGCGGCGGAGTGGGGAATCGCCCGCTCCTAGGCAGCGACTGTTGCCCAAGCGGACAATTGTGCCCGGCGCACCGGGACCAATTGTCCGGACGGGGAACAGTTAGAGCGGGAACCAGGCGCGGACCTGGTCGGCGGCCGTGGAGAGAAGCGCGGCCGACTCGGCGGCATTGACCCTCGCGAGCAGCATCGCGCTCATCGAGAGCGACGCGAGGGTTCGCACCCGCTCGTCGGTGTTTTCGGCTGGTCCGCCGGCGAGGGCGTTGCGAAGTGCGGCGGCCAACTCGGTTCGGTATGCCTCGACCACTTCCCGGGCGGGTTCGTCGTGCGTGGCCAGACCCGTGGCGCAGTTGACCAGGAGGCAGCCCCGTCGGGGGGAGTCCAGAGGCAGCGTCGCCACGGCCTCCCGCAGTTCGTCGAAGTAGGCCAGCAGCTCCTGGCGGCCGGCGCCATCCGCTTGCAGGCCGCGCAGGCGCGGCCGGATGACGGTGTCGCGGTAATCGGCGACGGCGGCGTCGAAGAGCCCGCGTTTGCTGCCGAACGCGTGGTACAGGCTCGACCGGTTTACACCCGTCGCCGTCTCGAGGTCGGCCAGGGATGCGCCGTCGTAGCCGCGGTCCCAGAAGACGTCGCGGGCGGATTGCACGACCGTGGTGCTGTCGAACGTCTGGAGCCGTCCCATGAGCTGTCTGCCTTCCGTCCGCGGACGTCTGGTCCGTGGGTGTTGCGAGCGGTGTTGCTGTGAATGTTCTGTACCGCTCGTTTCACTATAAACGATAGCCCGGCTATAGTAAAACGATCGGTGCAGAAAACCATCCGTTGAGAACAGGGACGCCCCCGGCACCGATCGCGAACAGTAAGGACTCTTTTCATGACGACAGCCACCAGCACTCAGATTCAGCTCGCCGCCCGGCCCACCGGTTGGCCCACCGCAACGGACTTCAGCACCGCGGTCATCGACCTGCCCGACCTGGCGGCGGGCCAGGTGCGCGTTGTTAACGACTTCATCTCCGTCGACCCCTACATGCGTGGCCGCATGAACGACGTGAAGTCCTACATTCCGCCCTTCGTGCTCGGGGAGACCATGGGCGGCGGCGCCGTCGGCCACGTGGTCGAGTCGGCCGCGGCGTCCGTGCCCGTCGGCAGCCTCGTTGTGCACCAGTACGGCTGGCGCGATGTCGTACAGGAGGATGCCGCGGGCTTCCGCGTCGTTCCCGAGATCCCCAACGTGCCGTCGTCGGCGTACCTGGGCGTGCTGGGCATGACCGCTCTCACCGCCTACGTGGGCCTGCTCGAGGTGGCCAAGTTCAAGGCAGGCGACACCGTCTTCGTCTCCGGCGCAGCCGGTGCCGTGGGCAGCATGGTCGGCCAGATCGCTCGCCTCAAGGGTGCCGCACGAGTCATCGGCTCCGCCGGCACCGACGAGAAGGTGGCCCTGCTCACCGAGAAGTACGGCTTCGACGCGGCCTTCAACTACAAGACCGGCGACCTCGCCACCCAGCTGGCCGAAGCCGCCCCCGAGGGCATCGACGTGTACTTCGACAACGTCGGCGGCGACCACCTGAGCGCCGCACTCGGTGCCTTCAAGGATGGCGGCCGCGCCGCACTCTGCGGCGCCATCTCGCAGATGAACCGCACCGATGGCCCCACCGGCGTGCAGAACATGGTCAACATCGTCACCCGCGGGCTCACCCTCACGGGCTTCACCGTGGGCAACTACCTGCAGCACTTCCCGGCCTTCACCGAGCAGATGGGCGCTTGGTTCACGGCCGGCGACATCGTCTTCGACGAGACCGTCGTTGTGGGCATCGAGAACTCGGTCGATGCGTTCCTGGGCATGCTTCGTGGAGAGAACACCGGCAAGATGGTGGTCAAGACCTCTGACTCCGCCGCGGCCGGGCACTAATCCGCAACCGCCGCAACCGATTCACTGAATTCGATCTAGGAGAAACATGACTTCCGTACTTTTTGTTGTCAGCGCTGCTGACCACTGGACCCTCAACGACGGCACCCTGCACCCCACTGGGTACTGGGCCGAGGAACTCGCCGAGCCGCACCGCCTCTTCACCGAGGCCGGCTGGTCGATCACCATCGCCACCCCGAAGGGCGTCGCGCCCACCGTCGACGAGGGCAGCCTGGCCGCCGGGGCCACCGGAGGCGAAGAACGCTCCACCGAACTCCGCAGCTATCTCGACTCGATCCCCGCGCTGAAGAGCCCGGCCTCGATCGACGACGTCACTGCCGCCGACTACGACGTGGTCTTCTACCCCGGTGGACACGGCCCCATGGAGGACCTCGCGGTCGACACGACCAGCGGCCAGATCATGACGGACACCATCGCATCCGGCCGGATTCTCGGTGTGCTCTGCCACGCCCCTGCCGCACTTCTGGCCGCCACGGCCGCTGACGGCACCTGGCCGTTCCTGGCCTACCGCATGACCGGCTTCACCGACGCCGAAGAGGCCCTGGGCGGACTCGCCCCGAAGGCCAAGTGGCTCGTGCAGGCGCGGCTGGTCGAGCTCGGGGCCGACTTCGTCGAGGGTGCCTCGTTCGCCGAGCACATCGAGATCGACCGCAACCTCTACACCGGCCAGAACCCGGCCTCCTCGGTGAAGCTCGCCAGTGCAATCATCGACGCGGTGGCCGCCCAGAAGTAGCAGCGCTTAGCCGTACCAGGCAGTTTCGCGAAAGCGGTCCTATGGTCGCCTCACCATCCCGAGGCGACCACGGGGCCGCTTTCGTGCGAGGCTAGCGCCCCAGGGCGGCCAGGACGGCAGCCACGTCGGTGGGGTCGTTCCAGAGGTGGAAGGCCACGCGGGCGCGGCCGGCCCGGCCGGACGCGGTAATGCCGGCGGCGGTGAGTCGGGCCAGGTCGGTTCCGGCGGGATCGGCCCAGGTGACGATGGCCTGATTGTGTTCGGGCAGTCCGAGCCCGGCGCAGAGGGCATTGCCCAGACCGGTGTCGTGGGCGTACACGGCGGCCGAGTCGAGTGAGCTGAAGAACTCGAGAGCCACCCGCGTGCCCACCCAGGCCGGCCAGGCCGGTGACACGTCGAAGCGTCGGGCATCCGTCGCCAGGGTCATGGTCGGGCCGTAGCAGGATGCCCACGGGTCGTCGCCCGCGAACCAACCTGCCTGCACCGGGCGCAGCACCTCGGCCAGCGCGGGCAGCACGGTGAGGAAGGCCGCGCCCCGCGGTGCACCCAACCACTTGTAGGCGTGGCAGATGGTGGCATCGAAGTCGCCGGCGTGTACGGGCAGCCAGCCGGTGGCCTGTGTTGTGTCGCAGAGGGTGAATGCACCCACCGCGGCTGCTGCCGCGCGGATGGCCGGTGCATCCGCGATCACACCGGTGCCGGACTGCACCAGCGAGAAGGCGACCAGCCAGGTGCGCTCGGTGAGCGAGGCGGCGAGTTGGGCCACCGGAACGTGGCGTACCGTGATCCCGCGGTGCTCCTGCTGCAGGAACGGGAAGACCATCGACGTGAAGTCCCCGTCGACGCAGACGACCTCGCGCCCCTCTGGCACGGATGCGGCCAGCACGGCTGCCATCACCGACGCCTGTGACCCGATCGCCACCCGGTCGGTACCCACCCCGACCAGCCCGGCGTAGAGAGTCCGGGCCCGGTCGATTTCGGCCTGGTAGTGCGCGGGGGAGGCCAGGCCGCTGCCCCACATGTCGGCGTCCTCGCGGAGCGCCCGCACCGTGTCCAGGGTGGGCAGTCCCGAGGTGCACGCGGCCAGGTAGCGCGTGTCCGTGGGGGCGTAGGCGGCCCGCACCTGGGGCATGGTCGGGGCGGGAGCCGGGGCTACGGGCGGAACAGTGGACGGAACGGTGGATCGCATCCATCCAGCGTTGCCCCGTTCGATCCATTCGGCAACGCCCAGTCCTCGATCAATCAGATAACCAGTGGTTATGATTTGGGCATGCCCGAATATCTTCACCGTGCACTTGACGTAGATTCCCACGCGCTGCGCATCGTGCACCGCATCAACGAGCTGGGCTCGATCACCGCGGCGGCCCGGTCGCTCGGCTACAGCCAGCCGGCCGTGAGCCAGCACCTCAAACGGCTCGAGGCCCGCCTGGGCATGCCGTTGGTGACCAAGGCCGGCCGCGGCGTGCGGCTCACCGAGGCCGGCCGCATCCTGGCCCGGCACGCCGCCACCGTGACCCAGGCGCTGGATGCCGCGGCGGGCGAACTCAGCGACCTGGCCGGCCTGCGGAGCGGCCGGGTGACCCTCGCCGCCTTCCCCTCCGCCTCGGCCACGGTCATCCCCACGGTGCTGCGCGGCCTCTCCCAGCGGCACCCCGGTGTGCAGCTGAACTACCTCGAGGCCGAACCGCCGGAGGCCGTGCGGGCCGTGCGCGACCAGGCCGCCGACCTCGCGATCACCTTCAGCTACACGGGCGACCAGGCCGACCCGCACCGGCAGAGCGCCCAGGGCCTCACCGTCGTGCCGCTCTGGCGCGACGAGATGCTCGTGGTTGTGCCCCGCGAGCACCCCCTGGCCGGCCGCGACCGGATCGACCTGGCCCTGCTGGCCGATGACCAGTGGATCGGCGGCTGCCCGCGCTGCCGGGCGCACCTGCTCGACCTCGCCACCCGCAGCGGCTTCAGCCCCAGCATCTCCTACGAGACCGACAACGTCGTGGCGGTGTTCGGCATGGTCGCGGCGGGCCTGGGGGTGGCGCTGGTGCCCGCCCTGGCCATCGCCGCGTCGCCCCTGCCGGCCGGGATCGTCGCCCGGCCGACCGCGGGCGGCGACTTCCGCACGATTCACCTGGTGGGAACGGAGGGCGCGGAGTCGATTCCGGCCGTGGCTGCCACCATCCGGGCCATCGGCGAGATCGACGCGGCGCCCTGGTCACTCGTGGGGGCAGACCGTGAACACACCCCGGGCGCGCCGCTCGCTCGGTAGGATGAATGTCGTATGTCTACTACAACAGCGCACCCGTTCTCGACCGCAACCGGCACTGATGTGCGTGTGCGGTTCTGCCCCTCGCCCACCGGAACGCCGCACGTCGGCCTGATCCGTACGGCCCTGTTCAACTGGGCCTACGCCCGGCACAACGGGGGCAAGTTCATCTTCCGTGTGGAGGACACCGACGCCGCCCGCGACAGCGAGGAGAGCTTCACCCAGCTCTTGGACGCCATGCGCTGGCTGCGCCTGGACTGGGACGAGGGCGTGGAGGCCGGCGGGCCCCACGAGCCGTACCGCCAGTCCCAGCGCTACGACATCTACCGTGACGTGATCGCCAAGCTCATCGAATCCGGCCACATCTACGAGAGCTTCGCCACCGGCGAGGAGATTGCCGAGCGCAACATCAAGCTCGGCCGGGACGCCAAGCTCGGCTACGACAACTACGAGCGCGACCTCACCGACGCAGAGAAGGCCGCCTTCCGCGCCGAGGGTCGCGAGCCCGCGCTCCGCCTCAAGGTGCCGGACACCGAGCTCTCCTTCGACGACCTGGTCCGCGGTGAGATCACCTTCCCGGCCGGCTCGTTCAGCGACTTCGTCGTGGTGCGCCCCAACGGCCATCCCCTCTACCCGTTCGTGAACCCCGTCGACGATGCCCTGATGGGTGTCACCCACGTGCTGCGCGGCGAAGACCTGCTCTCGTCCACGCCCCGCCAGATCGCGCTGTATCACGCGCTGATCGACATCGGCCTGACCACCTTCGTGCCGCGTTTCGGCCACCTGCCCTACGTGATGGGTGACAAGAACAAGAAGCTCTCCAAGCGCGACCCGGAGTCGAACCTGTTCCTGCACCGCGAACGGGGCTTCATCCCCGAGGGCCTGGTGAACTATCTGTCCCTGCTGGGCTGGTCGCTCACCCACGACCGCGACGTTTTCTCCATCGAAGAGATGATCGCCGCATTCGACGTGGTCGACGTGAACCCGAACCCCGCCCGCTTCGACCTCAAGAAGGCCGAATCGCTCAACGGCGACCACATCCGTCTGCTCGAGCCGGCCGACTTCGCCGCCCGCGTGGTTCCCTACTTGGTGAACGCCGGCGTGCTCACCGAGCCGCTCAGTGACACCGAGCAGGCCATCCTCGCCGCCGCCGCCCCGCTGGTTCAGGAGCGCATCGCCCTGCTCGGTGAGACGCCGGACATGCTCGGTTTCCTCTTCGAGAGCGCCGACAAGCTCGAGCACCAGCCGGATGCGCTCGCCTCGCTCCCGCAGAACGCCGCCGAGATTCTCACGGCCGCCACGGCAGCGCTGCGCGACATTCCCGAAGAGGAGTGGACCCACGAACTCGTGCACAGCACCCTCACTGACACCCTGATCGGTGGCCTCGGCCTCAAGCCGCGGGTAGCGTTCGGCCCGCTGCGTGTCGCCGTCTCCGGTCGCAAGATTTCGCCGCCGCTGTTCGAGTCGATGGAGATCCTCGGCCGGGCCGACTCGCTGGCTCGCCTGGATCGGCTCTCGGCGACCCTGGTGTCATGAGCTCGGACGGTCTGCTGAGCGCCGGTGCCGGCAGCGATTCCGCTGCCGGTGCCGTTGAGGCGCCGTATGACGTCGTCATCATCGGTGCCGGCCCGGCGGGCCTGGCCGCGGGGCTCAACCTCGTGCGCGCCCGCCGCCGCACCCTGATGATCGACAGCAACCGGCCCCGGCACTCCGCCACCCTGCGTTCGCACGGCTTTATCACCCGCGACGGCGTGCCGCCGCTGGAGCTGCGCCGCATCGGCCGCGAGGAGTACGAGGCCTACCCGGCCGCCGAGTTCCACATGGGCCTGGTGCGCTCCGTCGAGCAGTTGCCGGACGCCGCCGCTGCCCGCTTCACCGTGTCCACCAAGGGCATGCGGGGCGAGAAGAACCGCGTGGTCACCGCGCGCACCGTGCTCATCGCCACGGGCCTGGCCGAGACGCTGCCGGCGCTGCCGAGCATTCGCGCCTGGTACGGCACCAACCTGCACAGTTGTATCGCCTGCGACGGTTACGAAGAGGCCGACCGGGCCCTGGCCCTGATCGGCGAGACCGACGACCTCGCCGAACACGCCCTGCTCATCTCGCAGTGGACCGACGACCTGATCGTCTTCACCAACGGTGTCGGCCAGGTCACCGACGCCGACGAGGCCGCACTGGCCGCGCGCGGCATCCGCGTCGACCGCCGCCCGCTCACCGACGTGGTGGGGGAGCGGGGAGCCATGACCGGCATCCAGGTCGCCGACGGCGAGTTCGTGGCCAGAGAGGGCGGGTTCGTGCGCCCCAAGTACGAGGCTGCCGCCACGTTCGCTGCGTCGCTGACCCCGACAACGGATGCCGTCGGCCTGCTTGTCGTCGACGATCAGGGTCGCACCTCGGTGCCCGGGCTTTACGCCGCGGGGGACACCACTCCGCCCGGCCCGGAGCAACTGCTGGTCTCGGCCGGAGAGGGAGCTCGCGCCGCGGTGGCGATAAACCGGGAACTTCTCGGCCCGCTTGCGACACACCCTCCCGTCAATTTGGCTGGTCGCCCCGGAGTGGGATAGAGTTACTTTTCGGCGCGGTCCTCGGACAACGCATTGGGGTATGGTGTAATTGGCAACACGGATGATTCTGGTTCATTTGTTCTTGGTTCGAGTCCAGGTACCCCAGCAGCAACAGGCGCAGGATTCCGCGGCGAAACAGCCCATCGTCCCTCCTCCCAACTAGGCCTAAACGGCCTCTGTGACCGGAAGCGGTCCAATACCCCCCCCGCTCACGGTTGCTATGGTGACGTGCTGCACCGGCTCATACGGACCCGTCCTGAACCAAACGGGCTGCCCACGGCTTCGTGCGCGGACCTTCTGGGTATGGACGCGACAACGCAGATCACCGCGACGTTCCTGACCCAGCTCGAGGTCGCCGAGCTATTCAAATTGCCCGAGCGAACGCTGAAGGACTGGCGACCGACCCACACGGGCCCGCCCTACCTCAAGGTCGGCCGGCACGTTCGCTACGACGCGGGAGCGACTCGAGGAGCCTGAGCTTTCTCAGAGTCGCGGTTGAGCCTGAGCAGCTCCTCAGTGGCGACGCGGTGCGAACCTTCCGCCGTGCTTAGGCGCAGCCGTATCTCACGAATGATGACCGACAGGCCAGGAAAAACCGTGGCAGTCAACGAAGAAAGCCTACAGACCGAGCTCGCAGACGAGCTAGTCGCGATTACGAAAGCTCGCAGACTCCACCCGCAACGTTCCCCGTCCCTCCGACTCTTACGACGCGGCGTGACCCACGCCGGT
Organism: Cryobacterium sp. TMB3-10; assembly: GCF_004402305.1. Taxonomy (NCBI): domain Bacteria; kingdom Bacillati; phylum Actinomycetota; class Actinomycetes; order Micrococcales; family Microbacteriaceae; genus Cryobacterium; species Cryobacterium sp. TMB3-10. The sequence goes on from NZ_SOGH01000002.1 coordinate 153,050, forward strand.
GAGCTCGAGCTGAACCGCTGGCGCTCACCGGCGCTACCCATTGGCGCTGAAACGCGATATTCAGCGGCGCTCAACCGCAATAACTGGTGGCGCTCGAGGGGCCCAATACTCCGGCGGCTGCGTTTGGTGTCGGCGAAGACTTAGGTTTCGCGACAGGTAACCAGCTAATCGCTACGGCACAGGGACTACCGCCTGCAAATTGTCTCTGCTATTGAACCTTTCGGACCTAGGCGGACATCCCGTAGAGAAGAAAACAACCGACAGTATTCAAAGGGGATCACAGATAAACGCTCATACTGGCCGCCGCAAGTGGCAGGCCCTCCTTCTCACGGCCACGACGGTGGTCGCCCTTGTTCCTGGGGCGAACTCTGCGGCCAATGCCGCACCGCAAACACCTCCGCCAACACCTGTCGCCTCCGGTGTTACGCCGGTTACTTTGACCGCAAATTCGGGGCGAACAGCTGTAACACGAGCAAGATCATAGCTGCTACTGGACTTGGGACAACCGGAGTTGGAGCCGTGACTGCAGCCCTCCTGCTGATCTGGGTGGGGGCTGCAGCGGCGCCGATCGCAGGGCTTGTTGCCGCTGTGATTGGTTTCGGAGCGGCAGCCATCGCCACGTGCTCGCGTACCTCGACTTTCGTGAAGCTCACCAAGAGCGGCCGCATCGCGTACTCGGCCCACGTTGGGGCGCTCCGCGCCATCTCTCTGGGCTGGTAGCTGGCCGGTTTCAGGCTGCGTTCGAAACTTCTGAAGCGGCCGTTGTCGCGTCCAGACGTTGGCGAGAGTGCGGTTTTTCGTGTGAGCTGAGCTGTCTCGAAACGAGAGTGTTTCGAAACCCATGGGATACGAGACGTAGGAGATTCCTCTCCAGCCGACGAGTGGCACATGATTTGTCTCGTATCTAACGCCCACGGAACGCTGGATATGTCGAACACATTTGTGGGCATATCTGGTTGCGGCCGAAACGACGTGGAAGTGCGGTACTTGGCTAAGACGTCGGCGGTGTGTTCGCAGAAGGTCGGGAAGTCAGCGTGGAACGGTGACCAGACGTTGGCAAAGGTCTCTCGCTCGGGGTTGAAGACGGTGAACGCGGGGTGAACGATGTCCCAGATCGCGCGAGACGGCCGCGCCAGCCCGCGGATGCAGTCCGATTCATGCGTGAGGTGTCTTGTAACGTCGCTGTGTCATATCCCATGGCATGCTCGATATTGAAGACCACCTTTTCAATCGACGAGGGGCACGCCGCCGGCGCTCAACGGGACGGGAGTGTGTTTGAAGCGCATTTACGCACGGGCCGAGGTGTCGCAGTCCATGGCGTTCGGCCTAGACTGCAGACGGAACCAGGGTAAGTCACTCGTCCGAGCGCTCTCGATCCCATGAGGGGGATTGCAATGAGAGTTAGGAATCGCGCGACCAGCCTTGCCACGGCAGGTATCCTAATCTTGGTCAGTGTTTGGGGGGCTCAATCAGCGTCTGCAAGCGCGGCCACACACGACCGGCCGGCGGCGACACAAACTGGTGAAGTGGTCTTCGAGGCCCCACTCGCTTCAGAGTTGCCGCGCCCTACAGACAGCGGAGCAAATTGAAGAGGGTTCTCATACCGATAGTGGGATTGCTAGCAATTTTCGGAATACTGGCCCTGAAATACAATGTTGCTGGGCACCGAGAAAGCCCGATTTGGTCTGTACTGCTTGTCGTTGTGATCGTGTCCACATTGATTCTCTTCGGTAGAGATATACGCCGTTAGACCGGTACCTTTTCAACTGGTCTTGGTCACCACAGCCCCGTTTCAACTAGCAATTGCTGCCAGCAGATGCTCGAGCCCGTCGTTGCCCGTGAGCCTGGCGCCACAGTGCCGTCAGCTGGCGCCAGTGTCTCGCAACCTAGTGCCTTAAAGCCCCTGGGTTTCGAGCCGCGGAGGAGGGCCCGGAAGGGATCGCTCGATGGAGAGAACGCTGACGACTGGCGTGTGACCATGAGTGAGTATCGACACCCCACGATCCCAGTGGGGATCTATCGCGACGAGCGGGGCCTCTTTATCGATTACGGCAATCGATGGGGAGGGGAGTCCCCGCCCGAAGACGCCTATTCGCGTTTGAGTAATCTGGATCGCTTCGCGCTACTTCACGACGTCGCCCTCGCACTCGTCGCGTGGCGTACGGTCGATAGACGATCGTCTATCGGACGGAGAGGGCTACTTGCAGGTCTGTGCAGGCGTTACTCACGCGGTGGCACGCTTTTGTGCAGGTTGCCCACTTGGGGTGGAGCTGAGCCATTCGCTCACATGCGATCACGGACTCTGTGCAGGCTTCGACGCAGGCATCCAGGATTAAGATCGCTGCTGCGTGATTGGCGCTGGTCGTCCATGAAAGAACCCTGGCCGTCACAAGTCCAATCTCAACGCAGTACAAGTCGGCTAGGAAACACGTGGTGATTTCCCCATCACCGGTCACTGCTAGACATTCCTCTGCGCACATCTCGCTCACACGGACCAGTTCGTCACATGCTTCTTCGCAGGTACGTATCCGCTCTTGAATCAGAGCGTGAATTAATTCGCTGCGGAGCATGAGGTTTACGGTAACGCCGATGTGCGCCGATATCTCCCCCTTGACCGTTGTGGCGAAGGTTGGATACGAGACGCCGGCTGCGGACGAAAGTTTGTTAGGCGATCCTCTACCAGCCACGGTGGCCGGCGTCGATTGACAGGGTGCCGTCAGCAGCGGATCGATCCGACAGGAATACCAGTGCACGCCCCGTGCGAAGTTGGTTTTCATTTAGAGATTGACGACAACGAAGTAGCGTGGCTGGCTGAAATTCGTTACGCGTTGGGGACCTCGGGCCGCTCGGCAGACGTTCCAGACTTCTGGCGGCTCTGGGAAGTAGGCCATTCAGCCTATTGGCGTCCGACTGATTTGTGGAGCGTCTCTCAACCTCAACCAGGAGGCACACCAACCGAGGCGCTTTGATATGCCTCAAGATGAGGGAATGGATCGCGCGTCAAACCACCTGGTCGCCGAGCTTGAGGAGCCATCGGGTACACGCACTCGACGTCTGTTCCGTCGTGCGTTGGCGCTGGTCCGTGCAGCATGGGGTTACGTCGAGGTCGACGCTGACCTTGTCATCCGCCGGCGCGCGAGCGGAGCTGAGGTTCTTCGCACTGCCGCCGACCTCGGCGACCCCCACTTTCTTTTGGAGACCGTGCGCCGAGACCTCGAAACCAAGACCGTCGAGGAGTCCGTGCGCGAATGGCGCGTAATCGACTGAGGCTGAGCCCGCTGGGCGTCGGGCCACACTTCACGAGGTAACTCTCTGTGACGGCCCCATCGACGCAGGTTACGACCTGGGCCGCAGGCTGCGAAGAGCACTAGTTAGCCCGGCCCAGTCTGGCGGCAAGGGATCGGTCAGTGTACGAGCGCTTTGAGGGCGATCAATGCGACACCCATGCCGGCGGTGGCGGCGGCGGTGGCGAGCTTTGCCACGAGGGCGGCGCGACGTTGTCGGGCTGCCCACCATCCCAACACGGCCAGGGTGATCACGGCACCCCACAGCGAGACGTCGACGCCGGCATCCATCGAAAGCCCAAGCGCTGCGGCTGAGGCTAGGCAGACCACCGGGACGATGAGGGCCCACAGTAATCCGGCGGAGCGTTGCAGAGCCTCACGCACCGCTTCCCGCCAGCTCGTTTCCCGATTGCCGACAATCTCGGCGTACACGTGTGCGCCCCAAAAAACCAACACGGTGCCGACAGTGCGGGCGATCAGGACGGGTAGTCCCGGGTTGTAGAGGGAGAACGCAGAAATTAGGCCAGCGGTCAAAACGGTGCCATAAACGGCCTCCGCGTTCAGTGCCCGCGACACCCATGGGTAGCGCCTCAACCGCGAATTCAGGTCGAGTCCCGAAGCTTTCACCGCAACCACCGTTCTTGTGTTGCAGCCCGCTGAACCGCGAGGTGAGCCTAGTCGAGCCAGATACCCGGCGCGAGTCAAACAAGCAGTTTCTATCCTTCGCTCAGGGAATCCTCGGCTGGCCCAGTTGACGTGAAGCACGCCTCTCGTGTTGAATATCCATAGAAGGGGAGTAATCCTCGCTCCGCATCGTCAATACGTTCCCTCCGTGGGTTCCGGTGCGCAGGGCCGCAAGGCCGATGAGACCTTCACGATAATTTCGTGGAGGTCTTTGTCATGACTGTCCCTCTGTGGGCGTGGTTCGCTGTCCTGGGTGTGATCCTGCTGATGCTTGCGGTCGACTTGGTCGCCCACCGCAAAGCTCACGTGATCGGTGTGCGGGAAGCCGCCGTGTGGTCGATCGTGTGGGTGTCTCTCGGTGTCGCGTTCGGCGTGCTCGTGTGGACGCTGTGGGGGGCAGAATTCGGGCAGCAGTACTTCGCTGGCTACCTGATCGAGAAATCCCTCGCGGTAGATAACGTGTTTATCTGGGCGATTATCTTCGCCGCTTTCGCGGTCCCGCGCGAGTACCAGCACCGAGTGTTGTTCCTCGGCGTCCTGGGCGCCCTGATTTTCCGCGGGATCTTCATCGCCGCCGGCGCCGCGCTGATCGAGAACTTCTCCTGGATCCTGTACGTATTCGCCGCGTTCCTGATCTACACCGGGTGGCGGATGTTCCGCTCTCGCAACGACCACGTCCACCCCGAGAAATCCCGCATTCTCAAGGTGTTTCGCCGGTTCGTGCCGATGACCGACGCTTACCACGGGCAGAAGTTCCTGATCCGCAAGACAGGAATCGTGGTGGCGACCCCGCTGCTGGCCGTGCTGGTGCTGGTGGAAATCACGGACATCATCTTCGCCGTCGACTCGATCCCGGCTATCTTCGCCGTCACTAGCGAACCGTTCCTGGTCTTCAGCGCGAACGCGTTCGCCATCCTGGGGCTTCGGGCGATGTATTTTTTGCTCGCGGACCTGATCCATCGGTTCATTTACCTCAAGATCGGACTCGCTTTCGTCTTGATCTGGGTGGGTATCAAGATGCTGCTGCTGGATGTCTTCTACATCCCGACCACGATCAGCCTGGCCGTAGTCGTGACCATCATCACGGTGTCCATCGTGGCCAGCCTCCGCGCCACCCGCGGTCAAGGCCGACGCGAAGTGCAGGCCGAGGCCGCTGGGGCGTTCCGGATCGCCACCGACGAGGAACTTGCTGCGGTTGAGCCGGTCTTCGGCCGCCGTGGAGTGCCCGCCGGGGGCGGAAAGGATCGCTTCGATGAGTGACCTGGACCCCTCGGTGGATCTGGACTCTCAACCGCAGACAGTGCGGAGAGGCCGTCGAGGTGTAACGCCGGCGGTGCTTGCGTTGCCGCTGCTCGCGGTAGCCGGCATTCTGGTCGTCGCGTGGACCGTCGGCGTTGACGACACCTGCGGGGGTCCGGTACCGGGATGCGGCAGTCTGCGCAATTCAGGAGATATTCCGGTCACTGTCCGGGCGGTCATCGATCGCACCACTGAGGCGACCGGGGTGTGGCATCCGGTCGATGACTGGGGCGCCCGGGTGCAGCTGCACGACCGGCCCTGCCCGGAATCGAGCTGATCACGATGACGCACTCTCCCCGCGACTGCCAGCTCCGCGGCCCTGCGTACGAAGCGCCGGTCGGCCGCTTGGTCTTAGATGGGGAGCTGTGGCCTGAAGACCTCCTCAAGCTCACCCGCCACGATGACCTGTGTGTGCACATCGTTCTTCCCCGCGACAGGGACCGCTGGGTGGGACTGTTTGCCGGCGTACGAGTGCTGGCCGAACGGACCGCGCACGTCGGGGTGCACGCGCAGCCAGAACGGGGTGGATTCAGCATCGATCCGGCCGTCCTCTCAGCATCGAGTGAACGCCGACGTCGGGCGATGCTCGCCGAGGTAATGCGGGATGCAGGCACGGCGGGTGTGGAGGTGACGCTATCGCAGGTATACGTCGAGGCCTTTAGCGCCACGCGCGCCACACTTCGGCTCCCGGCTCCCGCCGGAAGGGTCAGCGAATGGGGGGTACTGTGCGTCGCGTGGTTCCCGCTCACCCCTTTGTTCTCTTCGAAACCCCTGATCCTTTGGTGATGTTTGGGGTATTCGCCCGCTTCACCAGCCGCCGTATTGTTCAGCCACAGAAAAGGAGCACACATGAACTGCCCTCACGACGGAGCCATGCTGGCAGTCGCTCGCCGAGCCGGCGTTGAGATCGACGTCTGCCCGATCTGCCGGGGGGTGTGGTTGGATCGCGGGGAACTGGACAAAGTCATTGCCCTCGCCGGCGCCCGCAGTCGTCCAGGCCGGCCACCGTCACTACCCCCGCTGCGAGCGACAAGCTCCGCGAGCGAGAATATGGACACCCCGCCTGTCAGCCAATCCAAAGAGACTGCATCCCGGGGCGAGAACTGGCTAGCGGACCTGTTCAAGGACACCCCGCCACCCACCGACCGGAAGACGTGACCGGAAGCACGGCTGACCCGCCGCAACGATCCGCTGGAACTCTGCTCATCTCTGTGGGAATGTACCTGAGCATTATCCGACCGCAACGCCGACCTGACCTCAACAATCCTCAATACTGTCCCCGCCCCACGCAAACTCCGGACAGCGAACCCGGCTTGAGAGCGGGGGACCGGCTCAACGGGCAGGCACATGAATCCGGCACTCGGCTTAAGGCCAAGTCGAGTGGAGTTTTTGAAGGATATGCGGGGAAGCAAGAGTATTGATCGTCGCTAACCCAAGAACGCGGGTACAGGAGAACTGGCGGCCTCAGCCCGCTCCTCACTCGTCGAACCAATTACGGATACGGCGGTGCCAAGATGTCCTCAGGGGCCCTGGCGCCCACGAACTAAGGAGTCGTCCCATGGCCAAAAGGGTCAACACGCCTGACGAGCAGATCGATCGGCTGCGCATCTATAACGTTGTCGCCGGAAGTCTGCATCTGATCCAGGCCATCGGCTTCACGGTGGTTCTCACCATGCTGAGCTCGCAGGTTCTGTTCGCCGTGACCGCCGACTACCTGGCCGGCCCTCCCGGTGTGCCGATCCCGCCGGAACGGGTGACACTCTTCGAGGTGAACATCGGCATCGGCGTCGTCGCGTTCCTCGCGCTCAGCGCCTTCTTCCACTTCCTCATTTCCAGCCCCGGGTTCTTTGCACGCTATAAGCAGGGACTGCTGAACAACCACAACTACTTCCGCTGGGTGGAGTATTCGTTGAGCTCGTCGATCATGATCTGGCTGATCCTACAAATCAACGGCGTCACCGACATCGGCGCGCTGGTCGCGGTGTTCGCCGTCAACGCCGCCATGATCATGTTCGGCGCGCTGCAAGAGAAGTACGAGCAGCCGGGTACGGGGCGGCTGCTGCCGTTCATCCTCGGGTCCATGGTGGGCATCGTGCCCTGGATCCTGGTGTTGATCTACTTCCTTCGTCCGGGCAGCGCCAGTGACGTTGCGGCCCCCGGGTTCGTGGTCGGTATCGTCATCTCCCTGTTCGTGTTTTTCAACACCTTCGCCATCAACCAATGGCTGCAATACAAGCAGGTGGGCCAGTGGAAGAGCTACCTGCAGGGCGAACGCACCTACATCACCCTGAGCCTGGTCGCGAAAACGGCGCTGGCCTGGCAGGTGTTCTCCGGCGCCATCATCCCGGCGATCGCCAGCTAGGCCGGTCCGGCTCAGCGAATCGACACAATCACTAGCATCGGCGCCCTGGTGGGGGGAGCAGCCTTGGGCCGTCGGAATTCGGAGAGCACTACTGATGATGTGCACGCTTCTACGCACGCGCCCAGGACTGAGATCGCTGCTGTGCAGTCGTGCTTGTCGTCCATGACAGCACTCTGATTGTCACCGCTGCGATTTCCACGCAGTAGAGATCGGCGAGGAAACATGCTGTGACTTTTCCGTCACCAGGCACCGCCAGACACGCGTCGGCGCAATTCTCGCTCGCCGCAATTAGCTCGTCGCACGCATTTTCGCAGGTGCGGATCCGCTCCTGTACCAGAGCGCTCGTGACGTCGCCGCAATGCATGGAACACACAGTGTCGCGGGAGCGCGCAACCCCCTCCCTGAGGCTACGCAGTGGGGTTATGGTCTGGCCATAGTTACTTCATGAGAGGAAAGCTCATGGGAACCTTGACGTACGACTCGGGCCTCACAATCTATTTCAACGACTGGACACTCGCTCATCTTCAGGTCGCCATCGGGGTCAAGCTCCACCTAAAAGAAAGCTTTCATCTCTCCTGGAAAGATGAGACGGACGGTGACGGAGGGCGGGGCTCGATCTGGATATTCCCCGGCGCCCCACTCTTCTTCAAGTTCGCAGACGGCCGATGGCCTTTCCTCGATTTGGAGTGGGTCGAAGTGTTAGTCAAGTCCGCGAACACGCCCGAAGGAATGACGGTCATCCCAGAACCGCGCCCACTCGTCGCGAATCGACCCGCCCAGGACAGGGCAACAGTGCCCATGAGCGGCTGAGTTCGGTCAGCACATTTGGTTCGACGGGACAAAATCCGCAATGTCGTCGATAGCCATTCCGATCATTGTGCAATCTCGAAGGACTGCCTTCGTCTATTTTGCTTTGGTGTCCAGAGCTTTCCATTGGGACTGTATTTCGATTAGCACTGTCCGAGAGCTGTCCAGTCCTGGATGGCTGGGCTGACGAACGGGACCGCTGAGGTCTATGAGCCAGTGTGGGCCAAGAGCACAGTTCGATAATCCGTGTAGGGCCTTTGACAGTTGAGCGCAAGCCCTTTACGGCCGTCGTGATCGCGCTCTATTCTCTGTGTGCATGGTCTCCTCACAACGCGAAGTTGATCTTGCAGACGTCTTTGTGCTCCTCGCCGACTCACTAAGCGCGGGCCGCGACGTCGTCGACACCATGGACATCCTCGTCCAGGCCAGCACCGAATATACCGCGGCGACAGACGCCGGAATTCTTCTGGCCGACAGCGGTGGAGTTCTTCACATTGTGGCGTCTTCCAACGAGCGTACGAGCGAGGTCGAAGAGGCCCAGCTTGGTCACGATCAAGGCCCGTGTCTGGACTGCTTCGCTTCCGGGGAACCTGTAGAGATTCCTAATCTCTCCGAAGAATCCGGGCGGTGGCCTCAGTTTGTTGCGATTGCCCTCTCGCGAGGATTCGATGCCGTGCATGCCTTCCCATTGCGCCTGCGCGGTCACACTTTCGGGAGCCTTAACCTCTTTAGTTCCACCCGCGAACCGTTTAGCGACCAGGACGCAGCCTTGGCGCTGGCCTTGGCTCAAGTGGCAACGATCAGCCTCGTTCAACATCAAACCATCCGCAATCAAGGCACGGTGAACGGTCAATTACAGCAAGCGCTGAAGAGCAGGATACTTATCGAGCAAGCTAAGGGTGTTTTGGCGCAGCGCCACGGGGTGCCCATTGATGCCGCCTTCTCCTTGCTCCGCACCTACGCGCGCACAAGTAGTTCAAAGCTGCACGACATCGCTGATGGTGTCGTGCATCACGGGCTCTCGTTTTAGGTGGAACGATTGAGACGTCCGCTTCAACGCCCTCGCCTGGATTAGAAGTCCAGGGCTGCTTGCCTTCAACATTCCGGTAGTTCAGCCAGCGGGTGGGTAACGAGGCGCCGGACAGGACCCCAGATTTCAGGCGGTTTGGTCGGTTGGGGTGACGTGGTGTTGGATGACTGTGGTCAGCGGCTGGATAGTCAGTTTGATCAAGGGGCATTCGTGTTCTCGGGTGTAAGAGTCGATGCTGACGGCAAGATTGTGGCGAGTCCACGATGTTCGGGGGCTGTAGGGGTTGCGGTCAATGATCTCTGGCGCTCCCAGATGAGTGGTGAACTCGTTGGTCAGGGCGCCGTACCCGAGCGAGATGGTGGGGCCGGTGGCGGTAGTGTCCGACAGATAGACACTGAGCCCGATCCCGTGCGGGGGACAGGTCGTCCAGGCGCCCCAGATGTCTAGTTCGGTGCAGTGCCAACGCGCAACCCGAACCGCACGTTCAGTGTGCCGGTGAGCGACCAAAACGTTGCAGCAATGCCTCTCGAGTAGCGCAAATGCGTCGCGTTCCAGGACAGGCCACGTCCCAGAGAGTAGCGAGTCGACCAGGTCGAAAATTCGACGGGGCGTAGCGGCGGTGCTCATCGGGCACCGCAGCGTGAGTTGAAGCGGTTGCGTAGATTCATGAGCACCCCCACACGCGAGTGGGCCCCCTGCTCAACTCGCGCTTTCACATAGCTGACACCCCGGACGGGCCAATGTCAATATTTCGAGCCGGCGTCCTGGAGGCGAGGAGCCACGCCGTGACGTCGTGAATCAAAGTCGAAATCCGGCTGCGTCGATCAGTTCGAATCTTAGGATCTCGTCGGGCGTCGTCGACACGGATTTGCGATACTGGCGCGGCACGAAGACCCAGAGACACCGAACTCTCACCCGGCGCAGCTTGCCGCCAGTATCGAGCTAGCGCACGTCAAATTCAATTTCCGTACCGCTGATGATGAGCTAGCCGAGGAGGCTTCCTCTCGAGTTGATGAAAACACCGTCAGCGCCAGTCGGCCAACGCCCCTGCCAAGCTTCTGCGTGAACGCGCGAGGAGACCACGGACAGTCGATACCGGAATTTCGAGTTCATCCGCAATGAGGGCGTAACTGCAGTCGGAGAACTCGCGCATCAGCCAGGCGCGGCGCTGGTTGGTCGGCAGATTGGCAAGGGCTAGGGCCAATGCCTCATTCTGAAGCAGCGTTTCGACGACCTTGAAAGGCTCGGTATCCAGGATTTCTGTTGTGTCATCGTCATACTCGGCAGCCACCGGGGCGTTCCTACGGATCCGGTCGAGGCTTTTATTGCGCACCACACGCATTAACCAGGCCTTCACGTGCGCGCCATCGTTTAAGGTTGGTAGCTTTTCCCAAGCAGTAATGAGGGCCTCCTGCACGATATCGTCAGCATCGGCAGACGACTTCAGGATCCTGACGGCGTAGCCACGCATCAGATTCCGATAGCGACGCACCAAGACCTCAAAAGCGACCAAATTCCCGCTCCTCGCGACGTCAACCAGGACGCTATCCGGCTCGTCTTCGAGGAGCGACCGGCCGACGTCTGCCAGCAGTATCGAGCTGCTCGATGACTGCGCGGAAGGACCCACCGGTTCGGGCTCATTGTCTCGATCAGCTGAATTCACTCGTTGAGTATACAAACACAACGCGGCCCGCTAAGGGCGTTCTCGCGCAACGTCACGGCGTACCCATGGATCAGGCCTTCCTGATCCTGCGAGCGGCCGCGGCCAGCGCGCACATGAGCCTTCGAGACATGGCAACGAAGTGCGTGACACACCACGTCAGCGACAACGAACAAGCGATGATCAGCTAGGTCCGATCAGCGACCACCCCTTGCTCAGGAAAGAGTTAGGGGTCAATCCGGAGGTTCCACCGTCTCTCCAAACGGCGGCAGATTGATGTCCTCCTCATTTACCTCGACGTCCCCAACATCATCGGGACCGCCTGTTCCCGGCGCCACATTCACTTTGTCGGCAATCTCGGGGTCGAGCGTTGACGGTGCGGCGTCGGTCTGTTTGGCTTGCGTTTCAGTTTCGCTCGCCGGGCTGTAACTGGTGTCCTTGCGGGTCTGGTCGTTGTCGCCCAAGTCAGTGCCGGACATCGCAATTTCCCTCCATGTCGTGGATCAATTCACTCAAGCATGCGTTGTCAGGGGTGCTCCTGACTAGCATTCGACAAAGATGCGTCAGTCGCCGGTAGCAGAGGTCGCACGCGCATGGGCGGCCGTGATCCAGCCCTCTCGGCCGAATACTCCGGTCATGTCCTCACCCGCCTGGGACTGTCACTTCACGAAACGGTCCGGCAGCTCAAGTTCTGGTCCGAGACTCACCGCGACGAGGTCTCAGCGCATCAAGCACAATTTGACCATGCGCGATACCTGGGCCCAGGCGCTGTCCATGGCGCGCGATCCACGCTGCGTCACCACGCGCTCCGGGTCGCGAAACATGTCAACAGTTGCGTTCCGATCTGACGCGCCGCCTACGAGCGTTTTCGGTGAGGGGTCGATCAGTTGCGGGTACTGCGTAACCGAAAAGACTGCGGCGGGCGGCACACGAGTACTACGCGGGTGTGGACTCTGGTACTGCCTCGTCGCTCTTTTTCGAGACTGGAGTCTGATGTGCAGGTGCGGCTTGGTTCGTAGCGTCGTAGGTGAACGAAAGGCATGTAATGATTCGAGTTCACTCTTTGACCAAGCGCTATGCCGCCCCGCGGACGCGCGGAAGGGAATCCTGCATGCGCCCTCTATCCGGCCGATCTCAGCAAGGTCAACCAGGTGCACGCTCGCGTCAGACGGTACCTGTCGCTGCCGGGCTGGCGCTGATGCTCGGTTCCGTACTGCTGGTCGGATGCTCGCCAGCGGTGGCCACCCCGGAGCAGCGGTCAACGACCGCCCTCAAGTCGGCATCCGACGAGCTCAGCGCTATCGTCGCCGGGTTCGCACCCGAGGGCTGCACCAACGCCTCGCTGCCCGTCACAGTCGAAGAGGAGCGCCTCACGGCGTTTATGCCGGACGAGGCCGATCCGTCGCAGCCCGCCGATCGTACGTTCGCACGCACGATGGTCGAGGGCGCCGGATTCGGTGAGTTCACCGCTGCTTTCGCCAAAGACGTCTGCGGACAGGGGTCCCTTGCCGATGCGAAGACCGTCGTCGAGGGACTGGGTACCCTGCTGTGGCAGGACGCTGTCGCCCGAGCTCAATCGACGGAAGGCGTCACCGGTGACCTGCCGGCGAGCGACGACCGACCGCTGTACTGGACGCGGCTGGAGGCCATGACCGTGCTGCACCAGTGGGGCCCGGACTTCACCCTCTCCACCAAAGAGCGTGCGTTGCTGGTCGATGCCTTCGACCGGGCGGCCCGCGGCATGCGTGACGTCGATCTGCCGTCGGGCGACCAGGTGGCGCGGGTGCTGGTAAGCGGATTCGATCCCTTCACTCTCGACGGTGGCGCCACGGGCAGCGCGGCGGGAACAGCCGGCAATCAGATTCGCTACGGTAATCCGTCCGGGGCGACCGTACTGGCGATTGACGGTACGACGACGACGGCTCCCGATGGCACCACGGTGCGCTACGAGGCGTACACGCTGCCAGTGAACTACCCCGAGTTCGAGCGCGGATATCTGGACGACACCGTAGGTCCACTCATGGAGCCCGGCGACGATCGGTTGGATGCGTCAATCACCATGAGCCAGGCGGCCGGGTCGCAGTTCGCGCTGGAGCAATGGAACGGCCGATACCACGGCGACGTTGCCGGCAACGACAGCTTTGCGCCCTGTCCGCCTGCCGGTTTGACCGGCGCCGCGCAGCTGGCAAAGGACAATCCTGGCTGCAACACCCAGGTGCTGGAGCGTTGGGGTGGCGGCGACACATTGACGGATCCACCACAGTGGACCGCGTCGACGCTACCGATCGAGCAGATGATCGCGGCACGCACGGGTTCGAATGTTCCCCGTCCGCCGGGCGATTCGTGGGAAGACGAGTCGGTTGCGTTCGGCGTGCTGTGGAATACGAACTACAGGTATTTCCCCAGATGCGACTCAGGTGAAGAGAAGGAGACTTCCCAGCGCGAGGACACATACCCGCCTGCCCTCGAGCCGACGCCCCCACCCCAGGGCTCCTGCGCGCGCAGCGGCGGAGGTGGCACCTATCTCTCGAATGAGTCGGCCTACCGCAACACGCTGCTGCGCGATCGGGCGGGGCTCGGCATTCCGGCCGGGCACATCCACACCCCCGACATGCAGCACTTCCACACCGAGTTCGCCGCGACGGATGCGACGTTCGAGGCGTGGCGTGACGCCATCGTTGCCCAGGCGCGCGAGCTGATCGCGGTGGTGGGGACACACAGCTGACATCTGCGGGCACGTGCTCCGGAGCCGGCCAGACGACGGAAGGGCACTGGGGCGCACGATATCGGCCGCCGGCGCACCCGGCCGGACGCGGTCCGAGGCGACAAATCCTACTCGTCCCGCGCGGATCACGCGGCGGCAGGCCAGTCGGAGACTCGACGCCGCCGCCGACAGGAACCTCCACAAACCATCGGTTATGAGGCATCCCGAATATGAGACACGCTGTCGCTCGGGCTGGCAGAGCGTGAGAACCCTCGTTGCCCTCTCTCAATGCGCTGATTCATGGGTGTCACCAGAGCGGAAAGTCAACGCCGTGTTCGGATTGTGGGCGGGGCCCGAAAAAGCGACGCTCAGTCTCGGTGATCTGGTGGTCGTTGATGGATGCCTCTCGGCGGCTCATCAGGCCGTTGGGCTCGAACTCCCACAGTTCGTTGCCGTAGCTGCGCCACCACTGGCCGTGATCGTCGTGCCACTCGTACTGGAACCGCACGGCGATGCGGTTGCCGCGGAAGCCCCACAACCCTTTGCGAAGCGCGTAGTGCTGCTCACGCTGCCACTTTGCGGTGAGGAACTCAATGATGGCCGGGCGCCCGACGACGTGCACGTCCCGGTTTCGCCAGATCGAGTCAGGCGTGTAGGCAAGAGCGACCCTCTCGGGCTCGCGGCTGTTCCAACCGTCTTCGGCTGCCTGAACTTTCTGCAGCACCGAGGGTAGGTCGAAGGGAGGGAACGGGGGTCGGGATTCGGTCATTCCATCTGTCCTTTAAGTCAGTTAGCGCGGGTTGCGCGGATAAGAGCTGACGGCGGTCTGGGTGGCGGGCCCGCGCAGCTGCGCCGCCCGGGCCTGGTCCTGCCCGACCCCGGCTTGCGCCGCACAGCCAGCTCGCCGGCGTGGAAACCCACATCGGCGAGCTGGTGCGTTCGATCGTCGTCATCATCTCCTCGAGGACCGAGGGAGATTTACAGCCCGACTACGGGCCAGTCGTTCTCCACCTTGGCGAGCGTGTTGAAGTAATTGGTGAGGATGTTCAGCGCGAGGTTCGCGACGACCTCACCGATTTCCGTGTCGGTCACGCCAGCGGCGCGGGCTGCGCCGATCGCCTCGTCGCCCACATCACCGGCAGACTCTGCGATCGTGTTGGAGAGTTTGAGCAGCGCGGCAACATGCGGGTCCCTCGACTCGGCGCGGCGCGCGGAGTCGAGCTCGGCAGCATCCACCTTGGCGATATTGCTACCGATATAGGTGTGGGCGGAGAGGCAGTACTCGCAGCCGTTCAGCTGTGCGGTCGAGATCGCGAGACGCTCACGCACCGCGGCAGGAAGGCTGCCTGATCCCACTGCGGCGGAGAGCGCGAGGTACCCCTTCAGCAAAGCGGGGCTGGTGGCCATGACCTTGGTCATATTCGGCACGAGGCCCAGTCCCTTCTGGACCTGATCGAGCAGCTCTTTGGCGACGCCTGTGGCCGTCTCGGGCTGGATCGGGGCGATGGTGGCGGCGGTGGTGGCGGTCATAGTTTTGTCTCCTCGTTTCTAATGCATGAACACGTGTTCATCCGTGACAAGTTCTACCATGAATGTTCTAACGGATGCAAGCTGCTTGTTCCGTGATAGTTTGGTGAGGTGAGAAATGACATGTCAGACCGTAATTGGGTACTCGCTGACGAACCCGCCCCGGTGCGGCTGATGGCGACGAGATGGGCCGACTCGGAGGGTCAGCACGATGACTTCGCGGCCCCGTCGGACCTGGACGCGTGGCTGGATGCAGTCGGCGTTGACGTGCAGGGCGTGGCGGCCACGCAAGAGGAGTTCCTGAGCGCACGGACGTTTCGGGACTCAGTACGCAAGCTGGCAGCCCACGTCACGGGCGACCGCCGTCCGGCTGCCGTATCCGCCGTAGCCAGCGTGGAGGACGCGGCCCGAAACGTGAACGCCGCTGCCAGCCAGCGACCGATTGCCCGGCTGCGACTGCTCGACGCGCGCCTCGTGCTCGCCGCCGAATCGGCGCGGTCGCCAGTCGTCGTCGGCATCGCCGGCGTTGCCGTAGAAGCCCAACAGCTGCTCAGCGCGAATCCGGCCCTATTGCGGGCGTGTCACGCCCCAGGGTGCGTGCTCTACTTCACGAAGACGCACCCGCGGCGGGAATGGTGCTCGGTTGCCTGCGGCAATCGCGCCCGCGCCGCCCGGCACTACCAATCCGTGAGGTCTGCACGTAGCGCGCAAGTGCGTGCCGACCAGTAGTGTCCTGACCTGACTCGAGTGTCTGAACTGTTCGTCGCGCCAGCACAGCACAGAAAATAGACCATGAATTTGTACGTTTGCATCGTCATCAATCCTTTGCGTGATTGCGTGCCGACCCAGTTGACACTGCTCTGGCCTGGACCTGACTAATAATCGTCAACGGATAGATCGCGACCTCCAGTGCCCGCCCGCAAATTTCCGCGGGCCGCTAATAGTTGTACTGAGCCGAGAGGTTGGTGACAGTCGGGGTTGAAAAAAGGGAAAACCTCTGGTTCTAGTGGAGACTCGGCATCTACCGGCAGTGCGCCCACCGATGGATCAACCGGCACCGCGCCGAAGGAACAACAGGGCTCCATAATCGGTCGTCACGGCCCCGCAACTGCGCACGCGGTGGGGGCGCACCTGCGCCCATGGCAAGCAACCACCCATGACCAAGGGAACCGCAATCATCTTCGGAGCTGGCCCCTGCATGGGCTTCGCCCTTGCCCGCACCTTCGCCGCCGCCGGCCACAACATCGCCCTACACGCCCGCAGCGCCGACAGCAAGTCGACTCCCTGACAACTGAGCTCAGTCGCGCCGACGTGGACGCCCGCGGCTACGCTGCTGACGCCAGTGATCCCCGCCAGCTTTGCGCGCGGCGCTGTCGAAGGCCATCGATGAGCTCGGCGCCCCGTCAGCCCTGATCTGCAACGCGGCACTACTGCGCCCCGACGGACGGCGATGACGACGGAGGGGCCAACGCTCTTGCCGTCGACGTGCTCGGCGCCAAAATTGCCGCAGAGACTGTGCTCCTCGCTCCGCGACAACCGTGGCAGCCTGCTGTTCACCGGCGCTCTACAGGCTTACGCCACCGCACTACACGCAGTGGCTCCCCGTCGGCGAACGGAATCCGTCTATGCCCGTCGCTACAACGGCCGCTACATTAGGTGCCGCTCCGGGCCAGTCGGCCAATGAGCGTGGTCATGAACCCACTGGCCGTCTTCGTCAAGCGCCCAGACACCGCTCTCGATCGCGAAGTTCCACCACCAAATTTGCTTGGCAACGGACACGATCGGGAACTCTTCCGGCGATGCGGTGGCGTCGGAAATGAGCACGAGGGCGTTGGGGATGGAATGATCGGTGATATCGATAACCCTGGCGATAGTGCTGAAGCTCAGCGTTAACCAGCGTGATCCTGGATACAGAAAAACATCGCCTTCGTTGCGAATGTCGAGTCTCATCAGGCAACCGGAGGTTGTGTTTCTTCTCGATCTCGCTGAGCTGGTTGGACGTGAGGCCCGGGCGCATCCGTCTGATGTTGCCGGCGCCGCGGTCGCTGCAGAGTTGCGCGAACCGCTGCAGCTCTTGCCCGACCTCAGCGGCAGTCACGAGTTAGCTCCCATTGCACAAAGTCAAAGTAGGCACTCCAACTGCGGACGGGGGGAGAGGAATCGCAAGGAAGCCCCGCTCTCCTACTGGCTTGGACGAAACGTGACACGTCGACAAAAAGGAACCGTAGCGGCTGCCCTGTAGTTGATTCTGTGCTCCATTTATGAGCTTGAGACTGGGGAGAGGCAGGGCGGTTGCCCCTCCTTGGACTGTAGCTCTGAACGGGTATTCATCACAATTGAGCCCTGCAACTGGGGCTGGGCATTGAGCTGAACCGTAGTACCAGGCTTCGTTGGAGGGGTTCTCAGCGCTAGGGCGGTAGTCAAGCTTGACCCACCCTGGCGATTGGGTCGGCGCTGCCAGGTCGTGGTCGGTTGCTTCGGGGACGTCGGAACGCCCAGACGCGAAGATGGGCTGCTCCTTGCATGCCTTGTAAGGGTCTCCGTAGACGCCCGCCGCGGCGACGAGCCAGAAGCACTGGGAGAGCACTGTCTGAGCAACCGAATCCGCAATCCCGTTCTCAGCAGCGAACTGCGGGGCTGATTTCGGGAGCCGCCAAAGACCGGGCAGAGCTGCCGGGGGAGCCGGCGACGCTGGGGACGGTCGCCGGTTGCGGCGAGGATAGGCCCACGTTGCCGACCACTCGCCCGTTAAAAGTGCCGGTGGTCGTGTACGTAAAGCGATTGGGACAACCACCACGTTCGTCTAGCGCGAGGGGCACTTCCCTGTGGTTGATCGTGACGAACGGTTCAATGTTGCGCGCAAGGGTTGCGTCGATGAGGCGGTCGTCGAAGTCGAGCCCGGCAGGGTTGCGCCGCGTCCCGTCTGGGAACACTCGCGTCCATGACAGCGACATCCGGTACGCGTCGACCCGGTGGTTTCGCGAGCGCAAAGCAGGTCCGCACAACGTTAGGTTAGGCTTACTTGGCCCGATTCTGCGTTTCCCGCCCGTGTTGAAAGCCGCCCGCTATGCCCTCGCTAGTCTCTGTTCCCAGCCTGTCCCTTCTCGGCGGTCGGTCGGACGCTACCGCCCTCGTGGGCAACGGCGTCAGAATCAGCTATGCCGAGCTACTTCTGCTCATCCGGGCGCGTCGGACGCAGCTTGGCGAGACCCGTCGCCTGGTGATGATCGCGGCGGCTAATGGGCTGGAGCCGATTGTGACCTACCTCGCCGCACTCGAGGGCGGGCACCCCGTGTTCCTCGTTCCCGGCGCCTCAGATGAGGCGAGCCTGATCCACAGAGCCGCCCTCACCGAGCGTTTCCGGCCCGATGTCATTGCCGGCCACGGCCCAGAAGGGTGGACACTCGAGGAGCGCCACCCCGGCAGCGCACACAAATTCCATCCGGAGTTGGCCCTACTCGCCAGCACGTCGGGGTCGACAGGATCCCCCAAGCTCGTGCGCCTCTCGTACGACAACCTGCGAAGCAACGCCGCATCCATTGGCGAGTACCTGCGCCTCGGACCTGATGATCGCGCGGCCACGACCCTGCCGCTGCAGTATTGCTACGGGCTCTCGGTCGTTAACAGCCATCTGTTCGCCGGTGCAAGCATCCTTCTCACCGAGCGATCGGTGACGGACGAGGAGTTCTGGGACGAGGCATCCGCCCATGAAATCACCTCATTTGCGGGCGTGCCCTATACCTTCGAGATGCTGGAGGCCGGCGACTTCGCCGAGCGTTCGGTGCCGAGCCTGCGGTACCTGACCCAGGCGGGCGGTCGGCTCGCTCCGGAAGTCATCCGACGGTTCGCCCGTATTGGCGACGAACGGGGCTTTCAACTCTTCGTGATGTACGGCCAGACTGAAGCCACGGCTCGGATGGCCTACCTGCCGCCCGATCTGCTCCAGGACTCTGCCGGTGCCATCGGTCGACCAATTCCCGGCGGCCGGTTCCGCATCGACGCCCACGATGGCACGGAGGCTTCGGCCGGCAGTCAGGGTGAGCTCGTCTATGAGGGGCCGAACGTCATGCTCGGCTACGCCGAGACTCCGGCGGATTTCGAACTCGGTCGCACCGTGCACGAACTGCGGACGGGGGACCTCGCGCGCCGGCGCGCCGACGGCCTGTATGAGATTGTCGGCCGGATAAACCGTTTCGTCAAAATCTTCGGATTGCGAATCGACCTCGACCGAGTTGAACGGCTCCTGCTCGACGAAGGGATCGAGGTGCGCGTGGCCAGCTCCGATGAACGGCTGCTTCTCTTCGCCACCTCGGATCGCGCAGCCCAACGCGCCCACGAGCGCGCCGCCGCCCTCGTCGGAATTCCCATGCGGGTCATCGGCACGTATGCGATAGCCCAGTTCCCTCGCACCTCGAGCGGAAAGCCCGACACGGCGGCTCTCGTGCGGTTCGCGGCACTGCAGGATCGCGTCGAATCGACCTCTGACTCGGTGTGCCACGTGAGCAAGGCACACGGGGGCGGCGTCGCACCCGACATGATTCGCGATCTACTCTCGACGCTGCTGTCCCAACCTGAAGTGAGCCTAGACGACTCCTTTGCCGGGCTCGGCGGCGATTCGCTCAGCTACATCGAAGTGTCGCTTCGGCTCGAGGCGATGCTCGGGGAGCTGCCCAGGGACTGGCCGACCCGCTCAGTTCGGGAGTTGGCGGCGTTCGCCACAGAGGTGCGCGAGAACGCCGACAGAGCGCGAGCGGAAGCAGGCTCCGGTGCGCCGGGCGCTTCCGTCGATGCAGGCCGCCGCCCTCGCTTCGCACACCTGTTGCGCCTCGAGACTCCGGCCGTGCTGCGGGCGGTCGCCATCGTGCTCATTGTCGGCACGCACGCCGACTTGTTCGGCCTGAAAGGTGGCGCCCACCTGCTGCTCGCCGTCGCCGGATACAACCTTGCCCGCTTTCAACTCGCATCGGTGCCGGGGCGGCCCAGATTCCGTGGCCTCGGTCGCAGCGCTGCCGAACTCGCGGTGCCCGCGGTGCTCTGGATCGGTGCTGTCGCCCTCCTGAGCGGCCAGTACAGCCTCACCACTGTCCTGCTAGTGAACAACCTCGTGCCGGGCGACGGGCGGTGGAATGAACAGTGGCAGTTCTGGTTTCTCGAAGCGCTTCTGTGGACCCTCGTCGGTCTTGCCGTCCTGTTCGCCATCCGGCCGGTGGACCGGTTGGAGCGGCGGTGGCCGTTCGGCTTCGCCCTCGTCGCATTCTCCGTCGCCCTCGTGGCGCGTTTCGTTTTCGCCGGGCCGCATGCCGAGTATGTCGAGCGCTACAGCGGACCCGTGGTCGTGTGGCTCATCGCGCTCGGTTGGCTTGTCGCGCGAGCCGACAGCACGTCGAGGCGAGTCCTCGTTTCGATGGTCATCGGGGTGAGTTCGTTCGGGTTCTTCGACGATCCGCTGCGCGAAGCCATCCCCGCCGGCGGCGCACTGGTGCTGGTCTGGGTACCGGCTATTCGCGTGCCACGACTACTGGTGCCCGCTGTCGTCGCGCTGGCTGGAGCGTCGATGTTCATCTACCTCACCCACTGGCAGGTGTACCCGCCGTTCGAGCAGGATGCGCCGTGGCTCGGGACTGTGCTCTCGCTCATGGTCGGTGTCATCGCCTGGCGTGGGTACACGCTGGTGAGCGGTCGGGTCAGAGGAGCGATTTGGTCGACGCGTGTTACCTCGACGGCGCGACAGAAGCGACCGGTGCAGGTCTAGGCGTGCTCAGGGCTGACTTCTGGCCCGGCGCGCCAGGCTGAGGGTAGAGCACCACCCCGCCATCGACAGAAACCTGCACGGAGCGTCCGGCCGTGAACTGCGCCGCCGCGTGCAACGGCACCCGGTGCGTCGCCTCCGCCGGGAACTCGCCGCCGTCGAACGCCAGCGTGAGTTCGGCGCCTGCACCGGTTGACCGGACGTTGATGACAGTCGCGTTGCCGCCATCCGCAGCCGGCGCCAGACGCAGCTGCTCGGGCCGAACCATCGCGAACAGGGTGGCGGCCGCGCCGCTGCGGTCGTGCCGCACTGGAAGGCGTCCCAAGGCGCAGTCCACCGCGTCGGCGCCCGCCGGGCGCGCCGGCACGAGCACCACGTCACCCAGGAACTCGGCGACACGGGCATCGATCGGAGAGTCGAAGACGGTCGCCGGCGTACCGGCCTGCACCAGTCGGCCGCCCGCGAGCACACCGACTTGCTGCCCGAATGAGAGCGCTTCGTCTCTGTCGTGGGTCACCAGAATGGCCGTCACGTCGCTGAGCTCGAGCATATCGACGACCGCTTGCCGGGTCTGGGCGCGGAGACCCGTGTCGAGGGCGCTGAACGGCTCATCAAGCAGGATGACCTTGGGTCGCTGCGCGAGGGCGCGAACGAGAGCGACCCGCTGCTGCTGCCCGCCCGAAAGCTCGTGCGGCATCCTGGCGGCCAGCCTGGCGTCGAGAGAGGCGAATTCCATCAGTTCGCGCACACGCGCGTGATTCCTGGCCGCCCTGGGCAGTCCGAACGCGATGTTGCGGGCGACGGACAGATGCGGGAACAGTGCGCCGTCCTGTGCGACGTAGCCGATGCCGCGCAGGTGCGCAGGCAGACTCGATCGCGGGCCGGCTATCTCCCGGCCGTCGTGGGTGATGGTGCCGGTATCAGGTCGTTCGAAGCCGGCGATGAGTCGCAACAGGGTGCTCTTGCCGCTGCCCGACGCCCCGACCAGGGCGATTCGGGTGCCGTCCGGCACCTCGAGGGTGACGTCGCGGAGCACCTCCGTCGCGCCGAACGACTTCGAGATGCCAGAGAGGTGCAGGGTCATCGGAGGCTCCGTCCGGTTGCGTGGGCGAACATGAGGGCGACGGCCGGGCACGAGAGCAGCACCAGCACCACGGCGTAGGGGGCAGCGGTCGGATAGTCGAGTGAGGAAGCCGCGGACCAGAAGCTGGTCGCGACCGTGCGGGTGCCGGTCGGCGCGAGCAGCAGTGTCGCGGTGAGTTCGTTCGCCGCACCGAGCGCGACAAGGGCGCCGCCTGCGCACGCCGCCGGCACTAGTAGCGGCACCGTGACCCGCAGGCGCGCGACGAAAGGTGGGACGCCGAGCGATCGAGCGGCCTCTTCCAACGACTCGGGCACCTGCGACAGGCCGGCTCGCAGCGGAACGAGCGCACGAGGCAGGAGGATCACGACGTACGCGGCGATGACCGTGAACGCAGTTTGGTAAAGAGTGGGGGCGATGGCGAGGGTCGTCGCAACGAGGGCGAGCGCGACGATGATCGCGGGAAGGCTGCTGGCGAGGTAGGCGGCTCCTTCGAGGACGCGCGAGAGCCGGTCTGGGTAGCGCACCGCCAACCAGGCGAAGGGGAGTGCGACGGCGATCGCGCAGGCGGCTCCCGCAAGCGACAGGACGAGGGTCTGGACCGTCGCCGATGCGAGGTGCCCGAGGTCGGCCGTGTCAGCGCGGAACAACCAGCGCACCACGCTTGTCAACGGCACGAGGGTCGAGGCCGTGACGAGGCAGACCAGCCCGGCGACCGCCAGCGGGGCGAGGCGTCCCAGCGGTACCCGGGCCGGCGGATGCGGCGAACCGCCGCCTACCCTGGCGTAGCGTGCACGGCCGCGGGCGAGGGACTCAGCGACAAGCAGGACCAAACACAGCAGCACGAGCACCAGCCCGAGTGCGGCCGCGTTCGGCCCGGCGAAGGTTGTCTGATATGCGACAACGATGGCGGTGGTGAAGGTGTCGAAGCGCAGGAAGGCAAAGGCGCCGTACTCCGCCAGGAGGTGCAGCGCGACCACCAGGGCGCCACCCAGGACCGCCACGCGCAGCTGCGGTAACACGACCCGGAAGAACACCGTCCACGAGCCCATACCGAGCGAACGCGCGGATTCCTCGAGTGCGGGGTCGAGGCCCCGGATCGCCGCCAGCGCGGGCAGGTACACGAGGGGGAAATACGCGGTGACCGCGACGAGCACACCGCCCCACAGCCCGCTGATCGAGGGCACAACGCTCGCCCACCCGTAACTGGCGACGAAGGCGGGAATCGCCAGCGGCGCAGCCAGTGCCACCGCGAAGACACGGCGCCCCGGCAGGGCTGTGCGCTCAACCAGCCAGGCGCCGCTGACCCCGAGTACAACCGATGCCGGAACGCCGATCACGACGAGGAGCACAGTGTTGACGAGCAGCTCGCCGACCTTCGGGCGGAACACCAGCGTCGAAAGCTCGTCCCAGCCCATGGCAACCGAGGCCTGGACGACGTAGCCGATGGGCACGAGCGCGCCGAGGGCAAGAACGGCGACGAGCGTGATGAGACCGCCGGAGGCGCGACGCGCTGGCGTGGCGACAAACGGCGGCCGGGTTAGGTGCGTAGTCAGAGTAGACCGGCTTCCGTCATGAGCTCGATAACCTTCGGGCCGTTCAAGGCTGAAGGGTCGATCACCGGGGCCGCCAAGCCGTCAAGCGGTGGAAGTTCGGACTTCGCCTGAACGTTCGAGGCTACCGGGTACTCGAAGCTGTACCCCTCGCCGAGGATCTCTTGGCCCTGCTCTCCGGCAATGAAGGCAAGAAACTGCTGGGCCTCGTCGGCGTGCGGGGCGTTCTTGAGCACGCCGCCACCGGACACGCTTACGAAGGCGCCCGGGTCCTGGTTGCCGAAATAGTGCAACTGGGTATTGCCGCTGTCTTCCGCCGCGGCATCCTGATCGCGGTACCAGTAGTAGTGGTAGATGACGCCGACGGGCACTTCACCGGCACTGACAGCCTTCATGGTGACGATGTTGTTGCGGTACTCGGTGGCGTTCGTTGCCAGACCCTCGAGCCACTCCAGCGCGGCGTCTTCGCCCTGCGTCTCGACCACAGCTGAGACGATGGCCTGGAAGTCCGCCTTCGCCGGGGCCGCACCCCAGCGGCCTTTCCACTCAGGGTCGGCTAGATCCAGGAGCGAGGTGGGCAACTCTGCCTCGGAAATAAGGTCAGGGTTGTAGACGAGCACAGTCGAGCGGGCGGCAATGCCGGTCCAGTCGCCCGATGAAGGTCGGTACTGCTCCGGCACGAGCGCGAGAGTGGCCTCATCGACCGGGGCGAGCAGGCCTGCCTTCTCGACGAGCGACATCGCCGGTGAGTTCTCGGTGAGGAAAACGTCGGCTTGAGAGGCGGCGCCCTCTTGCACCAGTTGGTTGCCCAATTCGCTGTCATCGCCATTGCGGAGGACCACTTCGATGCCGGATTCCTCTGTGAAGGCGTCGGCCCACTCTGTGGTGAGCTCCTCGTGCTGGGCGTTGTACACGACGAGCGCGCCGTCGGAAGTGCCACCATCCTGGCTGTCGCTCGAATCATCGCCCGGGCCGCTCGCTGAGCAGCCCGCAACGAGCAGTGCGGCGATGGCAACGGGGGCAAGGCGCGCGAGACGCAGGGGAAAGAGCATTGGGGACCTTTCAGTCCATGGGGCAGGTAAGGCAATCCTAAGCCACCAGTGCGCGCATCGTGCTGCCTCGCCGATCGCTGTGACGATAATCGGTATGCCGTGGTTCACCAACCCTAGAACGACGGCTGCTGCGGGCACGTACCGTTCGACGCATTCGTCCGCGCCTCCACCAGGTGTTGGCGGCCTCTCGTCCCAAGTGATCGAAGATGACGTAGTGGTGCACGGTGCGCCCGGAAACACTGACGTGACGAAAGCTCACTGATCACTAGCGCGCTGGGAGGGCGAAATATAGTATTTGGCCATGGCAGCTGCTTCAGTGCCTGCCGGTTTGGACGGGAAAGCGTCGGACACCATGTTGGCGCTTGGCCGTTTTTTCACGCGGTGGGACCAGACAGATGATGGACGCGCGGTGTTCCGTGAGGGCGGGCGCAAGGGTGATGTGTTCTACCGTGACCGGTGGAGTCATGACAAGGTGGTGCGTTCCACCCACGGGGTCAACTGCACTGGATCGTGTTCGTGGAAGGTATATGTTCGCGATGGCATCATCACCTGGGAGTCGCAACAGACCGATTACCCTTCGGTCGGCCCCGACAGTCCGGAGTACGAGCCGCGCGGGTGTCCTCGGGGTGCCGCATTCAGTTGGTACACCTATTCGCCAACACGGGTGCGGTATCCGTACGGCCGAGGTGTGCTCGTCGAGATGTACCGGGAGGCCAAGGCGAGGCTGAAAGATCCCGTGCTCGCTTGGGCAGACGTTGTAGATGACCCTGAACGGCGCGGTCGCTACCAGAAGGCGCGAGGGAAAGGCGGGCTCGTTCGCATTCCGTGGCAGGAGGCGGTTGAGATCGCCGCTGCCGCCCACGTTCACACGATCAAGAAGTACGGTCCGGACCGGTGCGCCGGCTTTTCCCCGATTCCGGCCATGTCGATGGTGTCTCACGCGGCGGGAAACCGGTTCATTCAGCTCATCGGTGGGGTAATGACATCGTTTTACGACTGGTACGCCGACCTCCCCGTGGCCTCTCCGCAGGTGTTCGGCGACCAAACCGATGTGCCTGAATCGGGGGACTGGTGGGACTCCACCTACCTGATGATGTGGGGATCGAACGTTCCAGTGACACGTACGCCCGACGCGCACTTCATGGCAGAGGTGCGGTATCGGGGCACGAAGGTGGTCGCGATCAGTCCGGACTATGCCGACAACACGAAGTTCGCCGACGAGTGGCTGCCCGCCCAGGCCGGCACAGACGCTGCGCTCGCGATGGCAATGGGCCACGTGATGCTCAAGGAGTTCTTTGTGGACCGCGAGGTTCCGTACTTCAGCGGATACGTACGCCGTTACACCGATCTGCCTTTCCTCGTCCGCATCGAGGAGCACGCTGACGGTGGCCTCGTGCCGACTAAATTCCTGATGGCGACGGACCTACCCGACCAGGCGAACACTCCTGATGCCGCCTTCAAGACGGTTTTGATCGACTCGGCCACCGGCGCTCCAGTGGTGCCCAACGGGTCCATCGGTTACCGGTATGGGGAGGCGGGTAAGGGCAAGTGGAACCTTGACCTGGAGGGTGTCGACCCGGTCCTGAGCCTTCTCGACGAGGCCGACGGCGGCGCATCCGCCCAAACCGCCGAAATTCGGATGCCCTGCTTCGAGGCGCCCTCCGGCGAGGGCTCGGTGGTGACCCGGGGTGTGCCGGTCCGGCGGGTGGCCGGTCACCTGGTCACCACAGTGTTCGACCTGATGCTCGCCCAGTACGGGGTTGGCCGTCCGGGGCTGCCGGGAGACTGGGCCACCGACTACGACGATGCGTCGACCCCGTATACGCCGGCCTGGCAAGAGGAGATCACGAGTGTGCCGGCTGCCGCCTGCATCCGGGTCGCGCGCGAATTTGCCCGCAACGCCGAGGAATCGAAGGGGCGATCCATGATCATCATGGGCGCTGGCATCTGTCAGTGGTTCCACGGTGACGCCACCTACCGCGCGGTGCTCTCGCTGGTGATGCTCACCGGGTGCATGGGGCGTAACGGCGGCGGTTGGGCGCACTACGTCGGTCAGGAAAAGACCCGTCCGATCACCGGGTGGATTTCCCTCGCGAACGGTTTGGACTGGAGCCGACCGCCCCGGACCATGATCGGGACCGGGTATTGGTACATGCACACCGATCAGTGGCGCTCTGATGGGTACTCGGCCGACTCCCTCAAGTCCCCCCTCGCCGAAGGACATTTTGATGGAATGCACACCGCGGACACCC
Organism: Cryobacterium sp. TMB3-10; assembly: GCF_004402305.1. Classification (NCBI taxonomy): domain Bacteria; kingdom Bacillati; phylum Actinomycetota; class Actinomycetes; order Micrococcales; family Microbacteriaceae; genus Cryobacterium; species Cryobacterium sp. TMB3-10. The sequence goes on from NZ_SOGH01000002.1 coordinate 180,094, forward strand.
TCGCTCAGTCGAACCGGCTCGGTTGGATGCCGTTTTACCCGCAGTTCGACCGCAACCCGCTTGATCTCGCCGATGAGGCCCAAGCGGCGGTGGATTCGGGGGAGGCACCAGATACCCCGACCTGGATCGCCAACGCCCTTAAGAACCGGCGGTTGAACCCGGCCATCGACGATGTCGACGCTCCCGAGAATTGGCCGCGCACCCTGGTGCTCTGGCGTTCGAACCTGTTCGGCTCGTCGGCCAAGGGCAACGAGTACTTTCTGCGCAACCTCCTCGGCACCCATAACAACGTGATGGGCACCGACCACGTGAACGCCGCCCGACCCCGGGACGTGAAATGGCACGACGAGGCACCGGAAGGAAAACTCGACCTCCTTGTCTCCGCAGATTTCCGGATGACGTCGACAACGCTGTTGTCGGACATCGTATTTCCCGCTGCCACCTGGTACGAAAAGCACGACCTCTCCTCCACCGATATGCACCCCTTCGTGCACGCCTTCAGCCCCGCCATCGACCCGCCGTGGGAGGCGAAAACCGACTTTGACACGTTCCGTCTGCTCGCGGAGGAGTTTTCCCGCCAGGCTAAGACGCATCTCGGCACCCGGCGGGACCTGGTCAGTGTGCCGCTGCAACACGATACGCCGGGGGAGATCGCCCAGCCCGGTGGAGTGGTCCGCGACTGGCGGGACACGGATATCCCGGCGGTACCCGGTCAGAACATGCCGGTTTTCTCGATCGTTGAGCGCGACTACACCGCGATCGCGGAGAAGCTCGCCACGGTCGGACCGCTCGCGGAGGAACGCGGCTTCACCGTCAAGAACATCACCTACCGGATGGAGCACGAAATTGAGCGGCTCGCACAGAGCAACGGGTTGATGCTCGGCGGGGCGGGCAACGGTCGCCCGGCCATCGATACCGATGCGAAATTCGCCCAAGCCATCCTGAGCTTCTCCGGAACGACCAATGGCGAACTTGCCGTGCAAGGCTTCCGCGAACTGGAAGAACAGACCGGCATGAAGCTCGCCGACCTCGCCGAAGGCTCCGAAGAGAAGCGGGTGACCTTCGCGCAAACCCAAGCGGGGCCCGTTCCGGTAATCACATCCCCGGAGTGGTCCGGGTCCGAGACGGGTGGGCGCCGGTATTCCCCGTTCACCATCAACGTCGAGCGGCTGAAGCCCTGGCACACCCTCACCGGTCGGATGCACTTCTTCCTCGACCACGACTGGATGCGCGACCTGGGCGAGGCCCTGCCAATCTACCGACCACCGCTGGATATGCAGCGGCTGTTCGGCGAACCGCGGTTTGGCCCGAACGGAACTTCCGAGATCACGGTGCGTTACCTAACCCCGCACTCGAAGTGGTCGATCCACTCGGAGTACCAGGACAACCTCTTCATGCTGTCGCTGTCCAGAGGAGGTCCGACAGCGTGGATCAGCCCCGCGGATGCTGCGGCGATCTCGGTCTCCGACAACGATTGGATCGAGTGCGTCAACACCAACGGGGTGTATGTGTGCCGAGCCATCGTCAGCCATCGGATGCCCGCGGGTGTCGTTTACGTCTACCACGCCCAAGAGCGCACGATCGATGTGCCGAAGTCCGAGGCGACCGGCCGCCGAGGTGGCATCCACAACTCGGCCACCCGACTGCTCGTCAAACCCACCCACCTTATCGGTGGGTATGCGCAGTTGTCCTACGCGTTCAACTACCTGGGACCCACCGGCAACCAGCGTGACATGGTCACCACAATACGAAAGCGTTCCCAGGAGGTGCGGTACTGATGCGCGTTATGGCTCAAATGGGCATGGTGATGAACCTCGATAAGTGCATCGGCTGCCATACCTGCTCGGTGACCTGCAAACAAGCGTGGACGAACCGCGCCGGCACCGAATACGTCTGGTTCAACAACGTCGAGACCCGGCCGGGACAAGGGTATCCGCGCCGCTACGAAGACCAGGAACGGTGGAAGGGCGGCTGGCAGCTTAACAAGAAGGGCCGACTGGTGCTCACGGGCGGTGGACGGCTGAAAAAGCTGTTCGGACTCTTCGCGAGCCCCGTGCAGCCCGAGTTGAAGGACTACTACGAGCCCTGGACCTATGACTACAAGACCCTGATCGACGCTCCGCTCGGAGACGACTTCCCGGTGGCCCGACCAAAATCGTTGATCACCGGTCGGGACACCAAAATTAGCTGGTCGGCCAACTGGGACGACGACCTCGGCGGCGCCCCGGAGATGGGGCACCTCGACCCCATCGTCGAAAAGGTGCGGCGGGAGTCGGAAGACAAGATCAAGTTCGCCTTTGAACAGACCTTCATGTTCTACCTTCCGCGGATCTGTGAGCACTGCCTCAACCCCTCCTGCATGGCGTCGTGCCCGTCCGGTGCCATCTATAAGCGCGTCGAAGACGGCATCGTTCTCGTCGACCAGGACAAGTGCCGAGGCTGGCGCCAGTGCATCACCGGCTGCCCCTACAAGAAGATCTACTTCAACCACAAGACCGGTAAGGCCGAGAAGTGCACCTTCTGCTATCCGCGGGTGGAAGTCGGTCTTCCCACCGTGTGCTCCGAAACCTGTGTCGGCCGCCTCCGCTACCTCGGTCTGTTCCTCTATGACGCCGACCGGGTCACCGACGCCGCCGCGGTGACGGACGTGACTGACCTGTACGAATCGCAGATGGACGTACTCCTAGACCCCAACGACCCCGAGGTGGCCGCAGCCGCCCTCGACCAGGGCATCCCCGCCGACTGGCTCGACGCAGCGAAGAAGTCGCCGGTATATGCGCTCGCCAAGGTATACAAAGTGGCGCTGCCGCTGCACCCGGAGTATCGCACCATGCCGATGGTCTGGTACGTGCCGCCGCTGTCTCCCATCGTTGACCTGCTGAGCGAGCAGGGCCACGACGCCGAAGACAGCGGCAATCTCTTCGGCGCCATCGACGCACTCCGCATCCCCGTCGAGTATCTCGCTGAGCTGTTCACCGCCGGCGACACCGACAAGATCACCGAGGTGTTGCGCAAGCTTGCGGCGATGCGTGCCTACATGCGGGCGATCACGATGGAACAGGAACCCGACCCGTCGATTCCGGAAGCCGTGGGGATGTCACCGGGCTCCATGTACGAGATGTACAGGCTGATGGCGATCGCGAAGTATGACGAGCGTTACGTCATTCCCAAGGCACACGTCGAGCAGGCACACGACCTGGAGGAGATGGGGTGCTCGGTCGATTTTGAGGGTGGTCCGGGCATGTATGAAGACTCGCCGTTCGGTGAGGCGAGCGGCAGGCCAACACCCGTGGCCGTGGAAAACTTCTACGCGCTGAAAGACCGGCAGACGTCCGATACTCCCGCCGGCGAGCAGGCCCTCCGAGGCCGCGTCAATCTACTGAACTGGGACGGCAACGGTAGCCCGACCGGTCTCTTTCCCGAGAAACGCGACCGACCAAGCGCTGCGGCCCCGTCGCCGGGCGATCTGCGCCCGCCCACGGAAAAGGGCGGCTCGCTATGAGGCGCGATCGAGCCGCCGCCGCGCACAGCCTGGCGCAGCGCGTGTTCTATCAGGCCGCGTCCTGGTGTCTGTCGTACCCGGATGCCAAACTCCTGGAACGGTGCGCGTTGATGCGGTCCGCGCTGGCCGAACACGGCCCGGCTGCACCGGATCTCACAGCGTTCATCGGGTACCTCGAGAACACCGCGTTGGGGACCCTGGAGCGTTCCTACGTGGAGACGTTCGACCTGAGCAAGCACCATCCGCTCTATCTCTCGTATTGGACCGACGGCGACACCCGTCGCCGGGGTGACGTGTTGGCTGAGTTCAAGCAGGTGTACCGGGGCAGTGACTACCTGACCAACACCCACGGTGAGCTGCCCGACTTCTTACCGCTGGTTCTCGAGTTCGCCGCGTTGGCCGGCCCGATGGCGGGTCGCGATCTGCTCATCCGATACCGGCCCAGTGTCGAAATGCTCCGACTCGCGCTCACCGAGCACAAGTCACCGTACGCCACCGTGGTGGAGGGCATTTGTGCCACCCTTCCCGGCCCATCACCCGCCGATCGACAGGCCGTCCAAACCATGGCGGGCGTCGGCCCACCGGCCGAAAGTGTCGGCCTCGAACCCTACGACCCCCGTCTGCTTCCCCTGAACGGCGGCTCATGATGTGGGACGTGCTGCTCTGGGGCATTCTCCCCTACGTGATGGTGGCGATCCTGATCGGTGGGACCATCTGGCGCTACCGCTATGACCAATTCGGTTGGACCACCCGTTCATCCCAACTCTACGAATCCCGCCTCCTGCGGATCGGATCCCCGATATTTCACTTCGGGCTCCTAGCCGTCATCGCCGGGCATTTCTTCGGCCTGGTGGTCCCCATGTCCTGGACACTCTTTTTCGGGATGAGCCAGGATTTCTATCATCTCAACGCACTGCTGGTCGGGGGAGTCGCTGGGGTATGCACTCTCGGCGGGATCGTGATCCTGATCTATCGACGACGCAAGACGGGGCCGGTTTTCATGGCCACGACCACCAATGACAAGATCATGTACGTCGTGTTGACAGCTGCGATCGTCCTGGGCCTCTGGACCACTCTCGCCAGCGTCTTCAGCGGTGAGCACGGCCACAACTACAGGGAAACGGTGTCGCCCTGGTTCCAATCCCTGTTCATCCTGCAACCCGATGTCACGGCTATGGCTGCCGCTCCGTTCTCCTTCCACATCCACACCCTCGTCGGCATGTTGTTGTTCACAATCTGGCCCTTCACCCGACTGGTGCACGCTTTCACCGCGCCTCTGCACTACTTGTTCAGGCCCTACATCGTCTACCGGTCCAGGGATCGAGAAGCCGGGCAGGTACGGCCGGCGCGGCGCGGGTGGGCGCCCATCGGCACCAAGGATCGCACTCCCGATAAGCGCTGATCGGAGCAGCGGCGATGGACACACCGATGGGCTCGAGAACCTCTGCACGGCAGAGGGCACACCACAGTAGAGGGACCAACCTCGCCCTCGCGACGCTCGCATCCGTCGTGTGCTTTTGGGCATGGACCAGCGTGTCGCCGCTGGGCATTCGCTACACCGAATCAATGGGCCTCTCCCCGGCCCAGACATCAGTGCTCGTCGCGATGCCTGTGCTTGTCGGATCGATCGGCCGGATCCCGGTGGGCGTGCTCACTGACAGATTCGGCGGACGCATCCTATTCGCACTGGTGTTACTAGCATCCGTCCCTGCTCTGGTGCTCGTCGCGATTGCAGGAACCCTCAACACCTACGTCTTCCTGGTGGCCGCCGCGCTGTTGCTCGGCGTGGCCGGAACCGTTTTTGCCGTGGGAATCCCGTTCGTGAGTCACTGGTACCCGCCGAGCCGACGTGGCTTCGCCACCGGCGTGTTCGGGGCAGGGATGGGCGGTACCGCGTTGTCGGCATTCTTCACGCCTCGCCTGGTGGAACGGTTCGGATACGTTCCCACTCACCTCATCCTCGCGGTGCTCCTCATCGTTGTTGCCGTCATCGTGTGGCTCTTCATGGCCGAGTCCCCAGGATTCACGGCCAGCACTGATCCCTTCCTGCCCAAGCTCGCTGCTGCTGCTCGGCTCAGCGTGACCTGGCAGATGAGCTTTCTCTATGCGCTGGTTTTCGGCGGATTCGTCGCCTTTTCCACCTACCTGCCCACCTACCTGCGCCAGATCTACGACTTCGACCTCACTGCCGCCGGAACCCGGACGGCGGGGTTTGCGGTTGCCGCCGTTATCCTCCGCCCCGTCGGAGGGATCCTTGCCGACCGCGTCGGGCCGAAACCGGTGGTGATGGGCTCGATCGCAGCCGTTTCAGTTCTCGCCTGGGTGGTGAATCTCCGCCCCGACGGTGAGATCCCTGCCGGCCTGACTTTCGTCGCAATGGCCTCGGCTCTCGGCCTCGGCGCCGGAGGAGTTTTCGCCTGGATCGGACGAAACGCACCGCCCGCCAGGGTGGGTGCGGTCAGCGGCATCGTCAGCGCGGCCGGCGGGCTGGGAGGATACTTTCCGCCGCTGGTGATGGGGGCCACCTACAACGCTGCGGAAAACAGCTACGCCATCGGACTACTCCTCCTAGCCGGTACTGCTCTGGTGGCCCTGGTCTTCACGATGCTTTCTGTGAAAGACAAGACGCCTGTCACCACGAATCAGTGATGCCTGCGTCGACATGAACGAGACGACGCCCGTCTCAGCCACAATCGGACGGTCGCGGCGCATGGATAGAGATGGGGGAGGCGCGCGTGCCGTGGGATCTAGGGACTAACCACGATCGTGCCGATGACGGGAAGCGATCTGTGCCAAATTCTTGTTTTTCAAGTTTGGGTGAACTCGGAGGAGACCTTCTCAAGGCTCCGACCGATCAGGCTGAGGAGACTCTGGCGCAGCAGTTAGCGCACATCGCGTTCTCCGGCAAACTCGAATCGGCAGACCAGATCGAATTGACGGTCGTAGGCCATCCAGGTGGTGGGTTCAGTTTTGATAGTGCCCGGGTGCATGCGCGAGCAAACGAACTCCTTTGGCGTGGTCCCGTTATAGGCGTCGAAGATTCTGACGACGAGTCCGTTAGCACGACTAGCATTTACTCGGCTCGAGCCACGGACGCAGACGGCTAACGCGCTTCCTGCGAAGGGCGTCGCGGGCGTCGCGGGCGGCGCTGCGCGCGCCGGCCGCCGCAGTTCCTCCGCGGTCCATAGAACAGGAGTCCATCGGCCGGGCGTCGGCTATTGGCTAGAGCCAGGCGGCCAGTTCGTCGGCGAGGGTGGGACGCGATCGGGCGAGTAATCCGCGCATTGTCGACTCTGGAACGACGAGTTCGATCGCGATATCTGCGTAGCTGCAGCCGGCGAACTCACGCATGAGCCAGGCCCGTTCTCGATCCAGGGGGAAGCTAGCCAACGCTAGACAGTGCGCCGTTTTGAAGTAGAAGCTGCACTACGTCTAAGGGACTACTTTCGACTGTGCCGGGGTGTCGAAGGACAGCGTTCCCGGATCCCGTAGGGTCGTCCGCAGGCGGACAGGGGACACGGCACATCACGTACGCCTGTCCTTGGTCAGTCCAGCGACATAGACTGATTGTTCGTTCGAGAGGGAGAGCCATGAAAATCAACGACGACGCTGATGGTGAATACACCGATTCCGAGGCAGCGGCCGGCACGCCGGAAATTGACGCCGACGAGACGCAGGCAGAGGGCGAGTACACCGATAGCGATACTCCTAACGAGAACCCGCCGGCAACGGACACCACGTCACTCTGACCTCAGGTCGCGCTTTGCCGAGGGCAGCGCGTGTAGGTTAGCTCTCCGGCAGTCCCAGAACCGGTCGGCGGTGTGACCAGAAACGAACCAGATAGCTCGCTGTGTGACCAGAATGAGCCCGTATTCGTCCGTGCCAGCGCGTACACTAGACCCATGAAAACCGCGGAAATCCGCGGGATTCCGGCCCAGTTGTGGGTGGACGAAGAGCTCGAGACGGCTATCGTTTGTTCTTGGTTCGAGTCCAGGTACCCCAGCAGTAGCAACCCCCGGTCAAGCGGGGGTTTTGTTGTTACATAATCACATTCTCGGCAGAGTATCTGGCCACAGTGCTGTTGTAGACAACAAATTCATTTAGAACGAGCGCACGCGAAAGCCCTGTCGAGAGACGTTTAGGGCCGATCCGTGGTGTCGAAATTCGCGTGGCTTGCCGTCATGCACGGATTGAGCACAGGTAGGTATCCCTGCATCCTCTAAGTCGGCGACGGGGGAGCGGCGAGCAAGCACCGGGCCGTCGTCCTCCGTGCGAGTGAGAGCTGGGCCGAGCAGATCGGACAGCTGCTAGAAGGACTCGACAGAATGGGGAACGCCGCCTGCGAAATATAGTCTGTCGACAAGCCAGCCCTTGAGCGTCTCGTAGCCCTACGGATGCGAGATGGTGAGATGAATTTTGACAGTCGGATTAGTCGCACTCCTGCGGCCGAGCCGAGAGGTATCTCGTAACGTGGGGCCCGACGCCCAGCGGGCTGCGCCTTAGTCGAAGACGCGCCATTCGCGCACGAACTCATCGACGGTCTTGGTTTCGAGGTCGCGGCGCACGGTCTCCAACAAGAAGTGGGGTTCGCCGATGTCAGCGGCAGTGCGTAGAACCTCGGCTCCGCTCGCGCGCCGGCGGATGACTAGGTCGGCGTCGATCTCGACGTCACCCGATGCTGCGCGGATCAGTGCCCATGCCCGACGAAGCAGGCGTCGAGTGCGCGTGCCTGATGGCTCCTCGAGGTCTGCGATCAGGTAGTTTGACGCGCGATCCATTCCCTTATCTTGTCGTATCGCCAAGCGCCGGCGCACGCCCCCGGGCCGTTAGAAAAGACATTCCTATAGATAAGCCGGCGGGTGCCTCGTGCCCCACTGCGGATCATCGAACGCACCGGCGATTGCCGGCAGGGGCGACCGGCTACAGCACGTCCTCGCCCGCAGCGAAGGTGTGGTCGGGGTCTTCGAACTGCATGTCGTGGCGCACGTCAGGGAGACGTCTACACGTTTCCTGTGGCTCGTATTCATCGGTATTTGGTTTCTAGGCCACTGGTCCAGATCGCCTGCCGCCTGCAGAATTTGAGAGGCCGTGCTTTCGGCCTAGGGCGGCATTCGTGATCTCAATGCTGATTCCGGACCGCTGTATCCACGACCGAGAAATGAACCATGACGACCTTGCACTCGCGCCGCCTGGCACTTTTTGCCCTCTTCGCCCTGCCCGGGCTGGCGATCTCTTCGTGGGTGACTCGGACGCCGGCCATCCGGGATCTGCTGGGCGCGACGACATCGGAGATGGGCTTGATCCTGCTCGGCTTGTCCGCCGGGTCGATGATCGGCATCCTTGCGTCCGGTCCTGCCGTCGCGCGCTGGGGAGCGAGGGCCGTGATGCTCGCGGGCACGATCGGGGTCATCCTGAGCATGCCGACGATCGGCGTCGGGGCAGCTTCATCGTCGGCCACAGCGACGATCATCGGCCTGTTTCTCTTCGGGCTGGGGATGGGGGGCGGGGAGATCGCGATGAACGTCGAGGGCGCCGACATCGAGAAGACCATCGGCCGCCCCGTGCTGCCTGCCCTGCACGGCTTCTTCAGTCTGGGCACTCTCGTCGGTGCCGGTGCGGGCATCGCTTTCACCGCGACCGACGTCCCGGTGTTGTGGCACTTGTCCGCGATCGGGGCCGTCACCGTCGTCGTCATGGGCGCGGCTGCTCCGCGTATCCCGCGCGGAACCGGGCAGGTTCTTCGGGCAGCGGAGCTCACGGCGGCGGCGCCTCGGTTGCCTCTGTGGCGCGACACGCGCCTTCTTCTTATCGCTGCGTTGGTGCTCGCGATGGCGCTCACCGAAGGGACCGCGAGCGACTGGCTCCCCTTAGTCATGGTCGACGGCCACGGTTTCGACGCCACATCGGGGTCTGCCGTGTACACCGGATTCGCCGCCTCCATGACGATCGGCCGCTTCGTCGGTGGGGCGTTCGTCGCCCGTTTTGGCCGTGCACCTGTTCTGCGAGTCGGTGTCCTCAGCGCCGTTGTGGGCATGGCCCTGGTGATCTTCGTCGACAGCCAGGTCGCCGCAGTAGCGGCCGTCGTCCTCTGGGGCCTGGGCGCGTCCTTGGGTTTCCCTTTGGCGTTGTCCGCGGCAGGAGAAGGAGAGGGAGACCCCGCCAGGCGCGTCGCCTTCGCGGCCACGGTCGGATACGTGGCATTGCTCGTCGGGCCGCCCCTCATCGGGTTCGTTGGCGAACACTCCAGTCTCAGGACGGCACTGATCGCCCCGCTCGTCCTAGTGGCGGCCGCTGCATTCATCACCCCTGTCGTCAGGCCTCCCGAGGCTTTGACCGATCGTGCTGGGTCGCCTTTGCCAGTGCGTGCGGCGCTTCGCTGACCCGGAACGGTTGAAGCGGACTGTCACGCCCGGGCGTCGAACCGGCGGCGATAGCTCGACGGCGTGCTGCCGAACGCGGCGGCGAAGTTCTGGCGCAGGGTAACGGGGTTGCCGAATCCGCACGACGCGGCGATCTGATCGACCGAGAGGTCCGACGTCTCGAGAAGTCGTCTGGCTTCATCGAGTCGGCGAGACCTTACCCACGCGGCCGGTGTCGCCCCCGTGGCGTTGCGGAAAGTCCGTACGAAGGTGCGGCGACTCATGTGCGCCGCGGCCGCGAGGCGGTCAACGCCGAGATCCTCCCCAAGATTTTCCAGGGCCCAGGTCGATGCGACGGCGATGGGGTCGGCTGCGGCTTGGTGCGCCAGGGGCCGCTCGATGTACTGCGCCTGCCCGCCCTCCCGATGTGGTGCGACGACCAAGCTTCGCGCGACCCGGTTCGCCGCTTCGGCGCCGAGGCGCGTCCGGACTACATGCAGGCACGCGTCGATACCGGAAGCGGTACCCGCCGACGTCATCACGTCGCCGTGATCGAGATACAGCACGTCCGCGTCTACGGTGACGCCCGGATGTCTCCGGGCCAGGTCGCCGGCGGCGTGCCAGTGCGTCACCGCACTTCGGCCCTCGAGAAGGCCAAGGTCGGCGACGGTGATCGCCCCGAGGCACAGCCCGACGATCGTCGATCCGCGACCGTGGGCACTGAGAAGCGTTGCCCGGAATGCAGGCCGGATCTTCCGGCCGTCGTCGATCCATGAGGGGACGACGACCAAGTCGGCGTCAAGGACAGCGTCAAGACCCATAACCCGGCCCAAGGTGTACCCCTCGGCAGTGCGGATCGAGCCCGCGCGGTCGGAGAACAGAACTGTTTCCCACTGGGCCAGCCCCTGCCGACTCACCTCATCGAAGACCATCTGCGGCACCGAAAGATGAAACATCGGGACACCATCGAATGCGTAGATCGCGATCTTCACAGAAACCCTTCCTCTGGCCTGATGCCATCGTAATACTGCACACGGGCCAGTCGCGGAGACGGCGACAAGACCGGTAGCGTGGAGACGTGCCCCATCCAGTTGTTACCCCAACACCCACTTCCGCTGACATGACCACCGCCAAGGCCGTGTTCATCGATTTCGATGGGACATTCGCTGATCGAGGAGTCATCCCACCCGCTCACGTAGAAGCCGTTCGTCGTGCGCGGTCCAACGGACACAAGATATTCCTGTGCACGGGCCGACCGAAATCGATGCTCGCTCGCAACGTGCAGGCCGTCGGATTCGACGGCCTTGTCGCTGCTGCTGGCGGCTATATTGAGGTTGACGAGCAGGTCTGGTCTGACCAGCGGTTTTCGGCTGACCTAGCCGCGAGAACGATCTCCGTCCTCGAGAAATACGACGTCACCTACGTCCTCGAAGCACCCACCGCGATCTTCGGGCCGCCCGGAAGTCGCGAGCGGATTCACGGGATTCTCTTTGGAGCCTTTCCCGGCGATGGACAGGGGCCGAGCGACATCCTCGCGTCTCTTCAGGTACCCAACGACCTCAGCGATTGTTCGTTCGGTAAAGTCACGATTTTCGACTCCAGAGTGCCGGTTCCCGCCCTCGCGGAAGAGATCGGCACCGATATCGCGGCACTTCCAAGTTCCATCACGGGGCTGAAAGATAGGGCGGGTGAGCTGTACATCCCCGGCGTTGACAAATCGGTCGGTATCGCCGCTGTCATCGCTCGATTCGGAATCGACCAAAGCGACGTCGTTGCCATCGGGGATGGGGCCAACGACCTTGAAATGCTCGCCTTCGCTGGTACTGCTGTCGCCGTTGAAGGATCCCCCGAAGCGTTGCTTCGGCTGGCCGACTTGGTCATCCCAGGCCCTGACCGTGAAGGAATAGTCTTCGGTTTCGATGCTCTAGGTCTGACACGTCCAGAAATTCGACCAGTGCGTCCCGACGCGGAGGAGCCTGAGCGCGTTCGATAGAGGTAGCCAGGCCGTCTACATTGCAGACCGAACACCCCCACGAGAACCGGCTTTTACCATTGATAGGCAAGGAATTTCCCCTCTATGGTCACCCGGACTCGATCGCCGTCGGGGTGTGCAACGCGGCCGAGTTCGACATTGCAATTGATCGCGCTCATGATCCCGTCACCGAATTCCTCGTGGATGAGTTCCTTGAGTGCGGGGCCGTAGACCTGGAGGAGCTCGTAGAACCGGTAGATCGTTGGATCGCTCCGTATCGAGTCGTCTGCTGTGCGGGAGGGCTGACGCTGCATCGCTGTGACGGCGTCGTCGTCCAAACCCAGCAGCTCGCCAAGGGCACGTGCCTGGTCGGCCGGAATCGGGTGGAAGCCGAGGATCGCGGCTACGGTCCACACCGGTGGGCGGGAGATAGCCGACGCGAGGTCCTCCCAGCTGAGCCCGTTTTTGATGCGCAGTTGGTTTGCCAGCTCTCCGGCCTCACGCTTCTCCATGCGTTGCCTCGCCGTCGTAGTATTCGTCGCCACGGGAGAACTCGACGAATGTGCAATCGGTTTCTCCTACGGCCCACGCATCGTGTTCGGGCGGGAGCAGCATCACGTCACCGGTGGAGAACTCGGCATGCTCACCGTCTCTCATCTCGACGGCAAGGGTTCCGGCGGTAACGAGGGCCACGTGTGGCAGCACGCACAGATCGGTGCCCGCATATTCCTTGAGGTCCGCGGACCAGCGCGCGCCAACGTGGAACGTGATTTGCGTGACCTCCACACCATTCAGGCTCGCCGTTCGCTTAGCGATGCGCCCGTGGACGTTCGGAGGACGCGGTCAGGTCAGCCGCACGGCGCCTCGGGATAGCGCCCACCCGCACAGCCCTCCGATCCGAGATGCGCCGCCAGATCAGGGAGCACTTCGCCGATCCAGATTTTTAGGCGCTCACGCTGGCCGCGAACAATCACATCTCGGTGAGGACTCTGCAGATGAAATTCGCGGCAGCGGGCACGACTCCAGCAGCCACGATCCGGGCGGTACGCCTCGAATTCGCGCGCCACCTCATAGACCGCGGTAGCACCGTGCCACGCGCAACGTTCGACAGAGGATACCGACAGCCCAGTGCGTTCGCCCGCGCCTTCCGGCGCCAGTACGGCACACCACCCTCCCGGCACTCCTCCTTGCACGCACCTGACGAAAGCTAGTCGAGGAGCGGCTCGCGCGTTTGAGGCGCCACATCTGTGACACCTCAGACGATCACCAGATTGAGCACGTCTGCGGGTAGTACAGTCCACAGCCACTGGTGTGGGGGCATTCGTATCGAACGGAAGACGCAGATGCGTCCGTTTGACAAGCCGTGGCGGCGTCCGGGGCAGTATCCGGTGGTCATACCGCGAAGGACCCTGATAGTGGACGCTTAGCAAGTACGGAGGCGAGACTTTCGGGTTCGTGAACTCAGAGTGCGGCTGCTCGCTGGGCGCCGAGGACGGCGGAGCTGCCGAGGTTGTCCTTCGGCAGCACGGAACCGTCTGCGATCGCATCGGTCCAGGCCTGGGCGGTGGCGACCGCGGCGAAGTTCGAGTTCAACAGCGCCATGAGGGTCGTGTGCACGGTTTTCGCGTCGGAGAAGCCCGCATCGTTGGCGATGTTGATGGATCCGGTCGCGTCCGAGAGGACCTCGGCGGTCAGCCCGTGGGTCTCGGACTCGGCGGCCGAGGCGATGATGCAGTTGTTGGTCATGTAGCCCACCAGGGTGATCGTGTCGACCTCGTGCTCCCGCAGCCAGTCGAGAACATCCGTGCCGGCGAAGACCGTGCCGAATTGCTTCGTCACGGACTTCCACCTGGGGCTCTGGCGGTTCGCGATCTCGGGATGCAGCGCGAAACCGGCCATCGTCGGGTTGAAGACAGGTGCCTCATCTCCAGCGCTGTGCTGGATGACAGCGATCGGAATTCCTGCGGACGTGGCCGCGTCGATGGCGGCGGTGATCTTCGGCAAGGAGTCCTGGTGAGCCGGGTACTTGATCTCCAGCGGTCCGCTGAAATACTCCTGCTGCACGTCAACAAGGATCAGTGCGCGACGGGGTGTGTGCATAGTCTTTACTCCTGAGATTTGAGCGAAATTATCTTCGCTCATCCATGGTCACGTCCGCCGCCCCGGCATGCCATTGGCTCGCATGACACAAGGCGATGAATTCAGGCCAACCGTTGAAGCGCCCAAGTGCTACGCCCGTATGCGTCCGATGATGCGACAATGCGCCGCGTTCGGACGCCCTCGCGGGGCAACTTCGGGAGAGGGGGGGCGATTGGTGACGTCCGTCATCTATCCCGATGGCGACACAGGAGTACTCAGCGTGACAGATGGTCAGTGGGACAACAACGGAAACGTGGCTGAATCCGATGTGACCCAAGAGCAGACCGTGCACGTCGATCAGTACTCTGGTGCGATAGCAGCCCGCTACGGCTACGACGACTACAGTGCGGTGGCCAAGGCGGTATCCCAGAGGATCGCTGTGCACGAGGGGCGACGCTTTGGGGTCGTCAACATGATCGCAACAACCTTGTTCTGTCTGGCGGTGATCTTCATGTGCGTGTCGGGGCCGATCATGTGGTGGACTCGGCGTGGCACGGCTTCCGGGACTGCGGCTCCCCGTGCCAAGCTGCCAGTGTGGGGTAACCGGGTCTTGCTCATGGCAATGACGGCCCTCGGCATCTTCCTGCCGATGTTCGGGCTGTCGCTGCTGATCGTCCTCGCGCTGGACCAGCTGCTGATCCGCAGGGTGCCCCGGTTGCGCCGTTTCTTCAGAACGGCGTAACCGAGTCGCCCACGCAAGTCAGATCGACAGCGCTGTCAGTGGGTTACTTCAGACCCCAGAAGGCATCTTCAGCGGGGCCGTCTTCGGAGAACAGGTGCACCTCAACGATCTTGCCGCTCCGGACCGTGAGCAGATCGATGCCGGCCATGTCCATGGTTGCTCCGGCACTGTTCCCTGAGAACCGCACCGGCACGGCGACCACGTCTCCATTGACCATCGGGGCACCGGCGACGGCGAGCTGAAAACTGCCTGCGCTGGCTTCCATCATTCCGCCGAGAAGGGCGCCGACCCCGCCCACGCCATGGTGGTCTCCCGAGAACTGGTGGGCGCCGGGCTGGTGCCAGAGGACGTCGTCGCTGAACTGGGCCATCACGGTGGGGATATCGCCGCGGCCGAGGGCGGCGAAATAGGTCTCAGCAACGGCTGCGGGGGTGGGCTCGGTCATTTTGGTGGCTCCTTCGTCGGTGTGTTCACCCATAGTCACAGATGGTAACTTGTTACCTCAACGTAACTAAGGAGATGCATGTCGGACGAAGCCCCGGTATGGAACGTCATGTTGGCTACCTGCCCCTCCCGAACCTCGTTGGCGAAGATCGCCAACAAGTGGACCGCGATGATCGTCATCACGCTCAGCGACGGCCCGGCCCGGTTCGGTGCCATCCGCGAGAGCGTCGGGGGCATCAGCGGCAAGGTGCTCTCGGGAACGCTTCGCGACCTGGAACGGGACGGGGTCCTCACCAGGACCGCGTACGACGAGATGCCACCTCGAGTGGAATACGAACTCACGTCGTTGGGGCGGACGCTACGCGAGCCTCTGACCGCCTTGGGCATCTGGGCGGAGCAGCACATCGAAGCGGTTCTGGACGCCCGAGACGCTTACGATCAACGGCCGACGGACAGGTGACGCAACCGGCGTCCACGTGAAGTCCTGGTGTCCGCTACGCGCTCGCGGGTTCGGTCACACAGGACGCGGGCAGCGGGACGGCGCCTTCAGCGTCGATCAGAGGCATTGTGGCCGCCCAGGTGTTCATCGCCTCCAACACGGGGCGCAGCGCCTCACCTGACGCCGTCAGCTCGTAGACCACACGAGGAGGAATCTCGGCGTACACGGTCCTGGTCACCAATCCATAGGTCTCAAAACGTCGAAGCCGGTTCGTGAGAGTGTGGGCACTGATGCCAGTCAGTGCATCGCGCAGCTCAGTGAACCTCGCCGGCCCGGTCAGCAGCTCTCTGATGATGAGCGTCGCCCAGGGGCCATCAAGCAGGGTCAGGAATCGAGCAATGCCGCATTCTGGCCAGGGCGCACCGGAAAATGTCATATTTTGAGGCTACTCCATTAGTGCAGTTGACGTAACTGGTGCATCGCGTGCACTAATGGTTCCCATGACCTATCTCATTCACGGCGCCACGGGCGCCCAAGGCGGCCCCGTCGTCGCAGCCCTCCGCAAAGCCGGCAAGAACGTCACAGCCGCGGTTCGCAACCCATCCAACTATGAGGGCGACGCCGTCGCCGTCGATTTCAGTTCGGTCGAGTCCCTGGAAGAGGCCTACCGCGGAGTCGAGGGCCTCTTCGTGCACCTGCCGATCGGGACTGCCGAACAGCAACTCGCCCACGCGCGGACCATCGTTGAAGCCGTCACGCGCGCCCAGCCCGCACGGGTGGTCGCCTCTACCAGCGGGTACCGCGTGAACACGACCGAGGCGGGGGAGGACGCCGCGTCGGTTCTCGTGAGGGGACTCATGGCGAGCGGTGTGTCAGTAGCCATCGTTGAACCCCGGCTCTACCTAGAGAACCTCCTTCTGCCTACAGTGACTGGACCCACCCGTGAAGAGGGAATGCTGCGTTATCCGATCCGTGACGACTACCGTGTGTCGTGGAGTTCGCACTTGGACATCGCCGACGTGGTGGTTCGACTCTTCGATCAGCCCGAGGTCACCGGTGTGGTCGCGGTCGGAGCTCTTCCCGGTCTTCTTGGGGACGACTTGGCAACGGGTTTCGGAACGTATCTTGACCGGAGCGTGAGCTTTGAGGCGCAGGATCCGGACGACTTCGGTGCCCTCATAACGCCGTTGTTCGGCAAAGCCGGGGCTGACCCGGTTGTTGCGTCCTACCACTGGAGGCTCACTCAGACCGGTGAGGAGATCGAAATGGGGGATAGTGCACAGCAACGTCTCGGTATCGAACCGCGCTCCATCGAGCAGTGGCTTCGAGACGTCCAAGCCTGACCTGGATCTGATCACCGGGTTGCTAACCGTCCCTGAATCACCTTGTAGGTAGAGCCAGTCCGCGAGGACTGGCTCTACCGCTTTATCTACCCGCGAATCACCGCCCTCAGTGGGTGGGCATGCCGTAGTGGTCGGCGATCAGTTCCACCGTGCGGGACTGGGCACGGCGCGAGTATCCCGAAACCACCAGCATCACCTCGTCGACACCGGTTTGTGCCTGAAGCTCTTCCAGGCCTGCGGCCACCTGGCCGGCGGTTCCATGAAGAGTCCGATCGGTGTATTCCTCAATGATTTGTCGCTCCTGCACGTTGGCCTGGAAGGCCTCCACTTCCTCGGGAGGAAGCAGCGCGAAGGGCTTACGCTGGAACATCCTCAGCATTGCCATGGCGGTGGACGTCGACTGGCGCCGCGCCTCGGCGGGATTCTCATCAGCAATCGCCCCGATGCTGACCAGGCTGTATGGCTCCGCGAGGAACGAAGACGGCCGGAAGTTCTCGCGGTAGATCCGCATGGCATTCAGGATGTCGGCGCTGCCGAACTGCAGTGCGAAGGCATAGGGCCGACCGAGGCGGGCGGCAACGTGCGCGGAGTAGGTCGATGATCCCAGAACCCAGATATCAGCGCTGGTCTCCGATCGTGGGACCCGGTTCTGCTCCGCCTGCCACGGGCCCGGCACGGCGGGCACATCACGATAGGGGTGATCCGGCGGAAAGTCATTGCCCAAGAATCCGAGCAGTTCGTCGATTTGCTCGGGGAATTCGTCGTTCGCCGTGTGGTGACGGCGCAGGGCCGCAGCGGTTGCTCCGTCGGTGCCCGGAGCCCGACCGAGGCCGAGATCGATCCGTCCTGGAGCCAGCGCGTCGAGCATGCCGATTTGTTCGGCGACCACCAGGGGCACGTGGTTGGGCAGCATGATCCCGCCCACGCCGAGCCTGATGCGCTCGGTCTCGCCGGTGAGCCGAGCCACCATCAGCTGCGGGGACGAGATGGCGGCACCGGGCATTGCATGATGTTCGGACATCCAGAACCGTTGGTAACCGCGCCGGTCGGCCAGCTGCGCGAGCGAGATCATCTCGTGGAACGTTTCCTCTACCGGGTGGCCAACCCCGGTGAATGCATTGTCGAGTATCGACAAAACGAAGGGGGCGGTGCCGGAAGGGCTCGGATTGTTCATATACTACCTAACTTGTCACGGAATAATATTGGTTTTGACGTGACAATTCACTCTAAGGTCTTATCACGGCAAAGTGCAACTGATACCGTGAGTGCTATGACAAAGGTTCCATTGCCCCTCGCTCCGGGCACCGCCGAGCATCCGTGCTTGGCGTTGGTCAACAGCATCGTCACCCTCCCGGGCGGGCAGCGGGTCGATGAGCTCAACAGCCCGGAAAGTGCCACCGCGTGGCTCGTCATGCACGCCCTCGCACCCGCCGATACTGGATTGCTGGCCTATTGCCAACTTCAGCTCACGGATCTGAGAGCGAACCTGCGGAACGCGCTGGAGTCGCGCACCGAAGGTGTCGCGCCGAATGCCGAAACATTGAGCGGCATCAACCGCGCCCTGACCGCAGTGCCCAGCGCGTCGTTGCTGCGATTCGACCCCGACGAAGGGCTGCTCCGGGTTCCGAGCCATCCAACGAGCCAGCTCGTCGCTCACGCCATGGCCCACATCGCCGAGGATGCCGCTGCGTTGTTGACTGGCCCGGATGCGCATCGCATCGCGCAGTGCGCATCCGCACCCTGTGATCGGTTCATGATTCGAACGCACGCAAGGCGGCAGTGGTGCTCGGAACGCTGCGGCGCCAGGCAGCGGGCCAATCGCGCCTACGCCCGGAAACAGGACCAGTCTCCCGCCGTATGACGGGAGAGGGTCAAGCTCGAACGACGGTGAGCGGCGCCGGTAATCGGGGGCTCGCCTCTGGCGCATCGGGTCCGGGACACAGCCTGCGCGTGCGATCGCGGCGAGGTGTTTCGGCCGGGACCACACTCACTGATCGCGAAATGCCGTTCTCAGTGGCTGCACACGCTCATGGCTCGTAACCGCGCATCGACGCCGCGAGGTATCGCCCTGTGACGCTCTCGGGATTCTTCGAGATCTCTTGCGGGCGGCCGGTGGCCACGATGCGGCCACCGGCCGTGCCGCCGCCCGGGCCCATGTCGACCACGTAGTCGGCGTTGGCGATCATGTCGAGGTCGTGCTCGATGATGATCACGGTCGCACCTGTTTTTAGAAGCTGGTCGAGGACGCCAAGGAGCACTCGGGTATCCAGCGGGTGAAGGCCGACCGAAGGTTCGTCAAGGATGAAGAGGGTGCCCGTGTGCTTTCGGCCGAGCTCGGTTGCGAGTTTGAGTCGTTGCGCTTCGCCGCCGGAAAGCGACGGAGTGTCTTCGCCGAGTGTCAGATACCCGAGTCCGAGCGTGACGAGGGTCTGGAGTTTCTTCTTGATACGGGGGCGGTCGGCAAACAATTCGGCAGCGTCCGCGACGGTGGTGGCAAGGATTTCGGGCAGAGTGCGGTCGCCCTGCCGTGTGGCAATTCGGATGTCGTCGGCGTCAGGTCTGTATCGGGTGCCGTTGCAATCGGGGCAGGGGATGTCGATATCGGGAAGGAACTGGACATCGAGCACGACCTGGCCCGTGCCTTCGCATCGCGGGCACTTGAGCGAACCGGTGTTGTACGAGAAGTCGCCCGGCTTCAGGCCGTTGTCGCGCGCTGCGGGGGTGTCTGCGAATGCGCGGCGAAGTTCGTCGAGAACGCCGCTGTATGTTGCCACGGTGGAGCGCACATTAGTGCCGATCGGGGTGGCGTCGACGACATTGGCGCTTGCCAGGCCGGCAGCGTCCAGGCTCCGGACGTGCGAAGGTAACGCACCGCCCCCGTGTGCCGCGGCGATGGCGGGGACAAGGCTGTCGAGGACGAGAGTGGTCTTGCCCGAGCCGGACATACCGGTCACTGCGGTGAGCCGACCCTTCGGGATGCTGACGTCGAGGGCGTGGACGGTGTGCATGGCGGATGTGACGAGTCGGATCGTCCCGTCTGCGAATACCTCCTTTTCGCCGGCGCGCGTTCTGGTGATGACGTCGGCGCGTCCGGTGAGGTAGTCGCCGATCAGGGAAGCGGGATTGGCGCCGATCTGTGGAATTGTTCCCTGCGCGAGCACCGTTCCGCCCGTCGCGCCAGAGCCTGGTCCGATCTCGATCATCCAGTCTGCTTCACGTAGCACCTGGACGTCGTGATCGACGAGGATGACAGAGTTCCCGTCGTCGAGCAGGTCGCGCATCACTCCGATGAGGCCGTCGATGTTCGCCGGATGCAAGCCGATGGACGGTTCGTCGAGGACGTAGAGGACCCCGGTGGTTTCGTTGCGCACGGCCCGAGCCAGTTGCACCCGCTGGCGTTCTCCGGTGGAGAGCGTTGAGCTGGCACGGTCGAGGGTCAGGTATCCCAGGCCCAGTTGCAGCAGACGTCGGCCCATCTCGGCGAACTGGCCGGCAATGAGCGATGCCATCGGCTGCAGATCGGAGTCGACTGTGCTCGGGATCGTCGATACCCAGGAAAGCACCGTGTCGAGGTCCTTTCCGGCCGCTTCAGCGAGGTTGATGCCGTCGACTTCGCTTCCGAGCGCCTGGTCCGACAGCCGAGTGCCGTGGCACGACGGGCACGTGTGTGCCGTGATGAACCGGTTCACGCGACCGAGTCCAGCTTCGCTGGTCGCATTGTCAATCGCCTCGCGGACGGCCTGCCTGGCGCTGCGGTAGGTGAAGTTCAGGTCGAAGAGCTTTCCCGACTTCGAGGGGACCCGGATCTCCCGCTTCACGGCGGGGCCATCCGTGACCATCCATCGTTCTTTCTCAGTCAAGTCCCGGTACGGTACGTCGATGCGCACGCCGAGTTCGGCCGCGACCTGGGGCATCACGGAAAGTCCGAACATGCCCCACGGAGCTACCGCTCCGCCTTCGATAGTTTTCGAAGAATCGGGGACAAGAGTCTCATCATCGATGTCGCGCACTGTGCCTGTGCCGGTGCAGACGGTGCAGGCGCCGTCTGAGTTGAACGCGAGAGTTTCGGCGCCGGGCGGGTAGAACGAGGCACCGCACTCGGGACAGACCAGGTCCTTATTCGCAGCGACGTCGATGGTGGGAGCAAGGCGATGCCCGTTGGGACACAAGTGGGAACCGAGACGCGAGAACATCACCCGCAGCACATTCAGCAACTCCGTCGATGTACCGAATGTCGACCGAACGCCAGGCACTCCCGGCCGCTGCCGGAGCGCCAAGGCGGCGGGTACATGCTGAACGGAGTCCACCGTTGCACGCGTGGCATGCGACATCCGTCGACGCGTGTACGTCGAAAGCGCCTCGACGTAGCGACGCGAGCCCTCCGCATACAAAACACCGAGCGCGAGCGACGACTTCCCCGAACCGGACACACCCGCGATCGCGACGAGACGGCCGATGGGGACATCTACATCGATGTTCTTGAGATTGTGGACTCGAGCACCACGAACTTTGATCGACGTCGGCTGACTGATGGTCATATCTGTCTCTCTTGGAGCCTTCAGTGTGTCATTTGCAACGTTGGGTTCAGGCAACTCGAGCTTGAACCTACCGCACGGTCGACTCCAGTTCGGTACTGGGCCGAAGAGGCATCATCGCTGCTGGCACGTCGCCGCTGTCGGGTGCGCCGAAGCAGGTATCCGCCACAACAGGTGGTGCATAGTCGCGCTCTGTATGTCTACTTGCCGCGGTGATTCGTCAAGGATTGCATTGGGTAACCCGTTACCTCAACGTAACTAGGTGGGTGTGGTGATCACGGAGCGACCGGAGTGGAATGTACTGCTCGCTTTTTGTCCAGGTGAATCGAGCGCGCTGAAATCAGTTGGATCGTCGGGTACCGTCTCCCGCGACTCCTGTGGATAAGAATCGGTCGCGGACTTTGTCAGCGAAGGCCTCGCATCACGAATATCCGCGTCATGAACGTGGCGGGCATACGAATCTTCCGGTCCCAGAAATAGAGTTGGCGAGCTGGCGCCGTAAGGGACGGCTCACGTGCGCCGGAAACGTACGCCCAGATCGGGCCCTGAGGCAGACGGAGTAGGGCTGCCAACCATGCCTCGCGGACACCCCGAATGCTCGCGAGCCGGGGGCGACGCCGCCGGTGAAGCCCGAATCTCTCAACCCTCAGATGGGTCGGCTGGGAGATTTACTTCGAACACCCTCTCGGAATAGACAGCGAGTTTTTCCGTACTTTGCGCAAGATGCTCCGCAGCCCGCACCGCATCGGGCAAAGCCAGTGCGTCGCGTCGCATGAGATCGCGGTGCCAGCGGCGGAGTCGATCGAGGCTCTGCTCTTCCTCCTCCAACTCGCCGAAGGTGAACTTCTCTTTCGCGAACTCGCGATCGATCTCCGCATCGAACTTGCCGCAATCAGCGATGAACTCGTTCCACTCATCTCTGCGCGCCGCAGCGAAAGCGTCCCGCAGGATTGAAGCGTCAGCTTGGCTTTGGCCGGTGACCTCGAACACTGCAAGGGTTCCCTCGCCCCGCTCCGCAAGTTCGCGAACGGCCGGCACCTGCTCGGTGAAGGCTAGCAAGTTCGGTACCGCCCAAGCACCCGCCGTCGCCGGCACGGCTCCCATCCGTCTGAGTTCCCGCCATATCGCCACACGGTGGTGCAGGTAGCCTTCAGCCACACCTCTCGGTTCGCGCCCCGAAGTGGGGCATCTTGAGAGTGCCGGTATTGGGGGGAACGAATTCCGGCTGGGTACGTCCCAAGGCCTGCGTGTATCCGTCTCGCGATTTTTGAGAAAACTTCACTTTGGAGCGTGACGATGCGCCGGGTCTGACCGTCTGAGATAGGTAGCCGATGATTCGGCGGATGTGCCGCACCGGCCATCGAGACGCATTCGTTCCACTCGGCAGCCTCGTTCGAAGGAGAACCTCATGACCTCAGCGCAGAACGAACCCCGCCAGGTGCCGCCAGCACAAACATCCGGCGACACCCAGCCGGCCGCTCACGCAGCCACCAGCGGTAACACCATCCGCGAGGATGTTGTGGCGAAGCAGAAGGAACAGTTCGGCGGCATGCGGTTCGGCACCGCTTTCTTCGGCTGGCTCACCGCTACAGGGGCGGCGGTGCTGCTTACCGCGTTGGTCGTCGGCGCCGGCGCTGCCGTCGGGCTAGGCACGCAGGCCGACCCAGAGCAGGCAGCGGGGGCAGCAACCGAGAACGCCGCAACGGTGGGCCTAATCGGGGCAATCGCGCTCGGGGTCGTCGTGTTCGTCGCATACTTCTGCGGCGGCTATGTCGCCGGGCGGATGGCGCGGTTCAGCGGCGCGAAGCAGGGCATCGCCGTCTGGCTTTGGGCATTGATCGTGGCTGTGGTGCTGGCTGTCGTGGGAGCCATAGCAGGCAGTCAGTTCAACGTCCTCGCCAACCTGAACAGCTTCCCGCGCATCCCCATCAACGAGGGCGACCTTGCCCTCGGCAGCATCATCACGGCCATCGCTATCGCCGTCGTCAGCCTCGGCGGCGCCATCCTCGGCGGTCTCGCCGGAATGCGCTACCACCGCAAGGTCGACAAGGCCGGCCTCGGCCGCTAGTCCGCACCACTCAACAGCACCCTTGCATCAACCCTGATCCTCAATTCGATCCACCGCCCCACCACCGCCGGGCAACTGGTCCGGCGTGCGAAGTAGGAAGAGAGAAATGACAATGATCAACACCAACAACATCGATTCCCTTATCGGTGCCAACGTCGTCGACACCGAGGGCCGCAAGGTCGGTACCGTCGGCCAGGTGTACCTGGACTCGTCCACCAACCAGCCCAGCTGGGTCACGGTGAAGACCGGACTGTTCGGAACCAGCGAATCCTTCGCGCCCCTTGAAACTGCCGATTGGACCGGCGACGAGCTCCACATCGGCTTCGCGAAGGATGTCGTAAAGGATGCCCCCCGCATCGACACCGACGGCGCGCTGGAGAGCGCCGACGAAGACGCCCTCTACAGATACTACGGCCTCAGCGGATCCACCGTCGGCCAGAGCACCGGCAACACCGGAAACTCCGACGACACCCGCACGGATGCCGCTGCCGGTGACCGTCGCACCGAGGGATACGACACCTCCGGGCCCACCACCGACGAAGCGATGACCCGCTCCGAGGAGCAGCTGCGCGTCGGCAAGGAGCAGGTGTCCGCTGGCCGCGCCCGACTGCGCAAGCACGTGGTGACGGAGAACCAGACCGTCACGGTACCGGTGAGCCACGAAGAGGTCACCCTCGAACGTGAACCCATCACCGACGCCAACCGCGGCAACGCCAACTCCGGTCCCGACCTCAGTGACGAGGAGCACGAAGTCCAGCTCACCGAGGAGCGCGTCGTGGTGGATAAAGAAACCGTTCCGGTGGAGCGGGTCCGCCTGGGCACCGAAACGGTGACCGAAGACCAGCGGGTCTCCGAAGACGTGCGCAAAGAAGAGATCGACTACGACGAGTCAGACATCGAGCGCAAGGGCCGCCGTGCCCGCGACGACACCATTTAGCACCTGAAGAACCGCCAGGCCCGGGAGGCTTCGGTCCCCGGGTCCGGGTGCCGTGGGAGGCGCGACCGTGCGGCCCAGTGCTATTCAGTTGGTCATGACGTTTCGCGCGGAAGCCTTCGAAGCCTAAACGGCCAAGAGTTTTCGCGACCTGAAACAACTAAGAGGAGCAGACGTATGTCACAACGCAACACTCTCGTTCGAAGCCTTCATGATGTGGGCCTGGCCGCCTGGTTCGGTGGTTCGCTGATGGGCGCGGTGGGGCTGAACAGCGCTGCCGCTTCCGTCAGTAACCCCCGGGAACGGCTGGCGGTGTCCAGCGTGGGCTGGAAGCACTGGGCGCCGGTGCAGTGGGCGGCCATGGCCGCGCATGGCCTCGGCGGGGTCGGCCTGATCCTGGGCAACACCGAGCGGCTCGCCGCCCAGAAGGAAGGGCGGGTGAACACCGGCGTCAAGCTGGCACTCACGCTGGTCGGCATCGGCACCAGCGTGTATTCCGGCGTGCTGGGAATGAAGATGGGCGCGAACGCAGGCGAAGCGGTCGAGGGCACCACCGAACCCAGCGAGGTCACCTCAGATGAGTTGGCGTCCGCCCAGAACCAGCAACGCATCCTGCAGTGGGTCACTCCGGTCGTCACGCTTATCCTGATCGTGCTCGGCGCCCAGCAGGGCGAACAGCAGCGGCCGGTGCCGTCGGCCAAAGCCAGCTGGCTCCAACGCGCTATCAGGCGCTAACCGCCCCATCCCCGGCCCGGGTCGATTCGACCCGGGCCGGCACCTGTCGGCGGCGAGACCGCTCTCCCCGGGAAGAGCGGTCTCGCGATTTAGCGCCAGGAGGCCAATTCCCGGGCAAGGGTGTGACGCGATCGGGCCAGGAGCCCGCGCACGGTGGACTCCGGAACTACGAGTTCAAGCGCGATGACCGAGTAGGTGCAGCCGGCGAACTCGCGCATGAGCCAGGCACGTTTTTGATTGATGGGAAGGCTGCTCAACGCCAGGGTAAAGGCGTCGTCCTGGAGCAGCAACTCCACGACGTCCAAGGGGCTGCTTTCGCTTGTGGCCGGGATGTCGAACGAGAGCTCCGTTCGATCGTGCGCCAACTTACCGCGAAGTCGGGGTGGCTCGAGTTTGTTAGGGGACAGTCAGCCGCGGGCGATCGCGACCGCTTCGGCGACCGCCGACATGCTGTACACGTTCATGAACAAGGGGCCAGGTGCTTCGCTCAGATCGGCGGTAGTTAGTTCACCCGTGTCAAAGGGACTGAGCCCAGCGTCGACGACTAAGCGCGCCACCGTGTCCTTGGCCTCGTTGTTGTCCCCGGCTATGAATATGACGGGGGGAGTCTGGTTGATGGCAGCGGCGGCCTGATCTACCGACAAATTATGGAGGGCCTTGACCACAAAGGCGTCCGGGAACAAGTCTGCGACCTTCGCCGACGAAGTGTTGGTGCCGAGATCGACCAACCCAGTGCGCTCTGGGTTGAAAGGATTAGTGGTGTCGACGACCACCTTTCCTGATGCTGGACCGACGAGCGCTGCCGCGTGCGCAATCAGCTCGAATGGCGGCGCGAAAACGACCACGTCCGAAAATGCTGCCACCTTCTCTACCTCAAGCACGCACGCCAACGAACCTAGCCGGCCGACAAAATCTTCGAGACGGCCCAAATCGCGCACATAGCTGAACGCGACCTCGTGGCCTCGCTTCACCCACTGCTCGCCGTACAGCTTGCCTACGTTGCCCGCGCCTACAATTCCGATCTTCATTTCCGCTCCCAACCCTGATCACTTCGACTATCGAAGTGAAGCCGAAGCTACCACTTCGAATATCGAAGCGCAAGCGATAGTGTGGCTTTATGTCAACCACCCCTCTTCCAGGAAGACCTGCCAAGGGTTCGCGAACAGGGCGGCCGCTGTTCGCACTGCTCGACCTCATGACGCGGCGATGGAGCATGAGAATTGTTTGGGAATTGCAGGGCCACGCGCTCACGTTTTTGGAACTTCAACGAGAGTGCGACGGGATGTCATCTTCGACGCTGACTCTCCGACTTCGTGAACTCACTGAAGCGAAGCTGGTCGCCCGTCAGCACGACGGTTCATACGAGTTGTCCTCGCTTGGAGCCGCTCTACCTGCGGCGTTCGGGCCGCTTGTTTCCTGGGCGGAGGAGTGGGCTGACGCTACAGCAGCTGATCAATCGCCATCTGACGGCCGAGAACTTTCGACCTCCGACACCTCTCCGACCTCCGAATAGACGCCCCGGGCGCCATCGGGAGGTCGCGTCGGGTCCGGTTCGGTTAGGAGCCCTTGGAAGAAGGCCCGGATGTTGGCGCTGACGAGTTCGGGTTCCTCTTTAGCCGTGAAGTGACCACCATGAGGGAGCACGGCGAAGCTTCGAATGTCGGTGTACGTGCGCTGGGCAAGTTCACGGGGGTATCCGAGGTCTCCTGTCCCGACGGCGATGCCCGTCGGGACGTGAACGGCACCACGCTTCTCGCGGTGCCGCAGGTGGTAGTAGGAGCGGAATGATGACCCAATGGATTGGGTGAACCAGTACAGCGAAATCGTTCGCAGAAGGTCGTCGCGAGAGAACTTTTCATCAAGAGTGAGTTCCGTCGGGCCGCTTCGTCTGTCGCTCCAGGAACGAAACTTTTCGAGAATCCAGGCGGCAAGCCCAGCGGGCGAGTCGTTCAAGGCGGCGGCGACCGTGTCGGGGCGGGTGCTTTGCAGATGCGCATACGCGGTCTCGTCCTCCCATTCGGCGTCGAGCCATGCAATGAAGGCGTCTTCTGCCGCGGAGAGGTCTTTCCGGTCGTCAACCTGGGGCACTGCGGGGTGTGTGACGAAGATACCGAGCACCGAGTCCGGGAAGAGTGACGCCAGGCTATGACTGACGGAGGCGCCAATGTCCTCACCATAGGTGCCGTACCGGGCATAGCCGAGGACATCTGTCATCAGCTTGTGTATCGTGCGCGCCGTGCTTGTGTCGGTGAAGAATCCGGTGGGGGCGTCGGAGAACACGAACCCGGGTAATGAGGGAATGACGAGGTCAAAGTCGGACAAGAGAGTGACGAGCGGGAGCATCTCGGCAAACGAGTACGGCCATCCATGGCTCAAGACAAGAGGTACGGCATGAGGATGGGATGACTTCACGTGAACAAAATGGACTGACTGTGAGTCGATGTCAGCAGTAAATTGCGGGAATGAGTTCAACCAACGTTCCTGAGCACGCCAGTCAAACTCGGCTTCCCAGTAGGTGACGAGATTCTGCAAGTAGGACTTCGGAACTCCAGCAGCCCACTCCGCCCCAGGCGTTGGCTCCGGCAAGCGTGTACGAAGAAGCCGATCCCGTAGATCAACAAGATCCGACTCTGGCACCTTGATGTGAAAACTCTTCATCGCAAAACTCTACCGATGGACTCGTCCCACCAACTCTTGCAGCCCGTCGAAAGTCACTCCCGTCGAGATATCCAGTGGACCGCAGTTCGCCGTCTCTATGACAACCTAGGGCGTTGACACCGCCCCCCCCGATCTGCCTGACGCCGTGTCCGCCTGCGCCGACAACACCACACACCGCACGCTTTCAACTGCAATCGAGTACAACTGGTTAACGAATCCCCCCCCAACAGCCACAACCATAAGAAGGAAAACTACGCAATCCAACCACTCGGCTCTTGGCTTCTTCGTCGCCTTCGCGTTGCAGGATTACCCGCTGTTGCCATTGCATTGTTCGCCTTTTCGACCACCTGCCACCAGGATGGAGGCCATTGATGGTCCGGAAGTCGCTCTCCCGAATGCCTGAATGCCACCGTTCCGAAATTCCAGATTCACGGCGACTCCCGGCCGCAACGCTGTGTTCGCCACCGCGACGATGCCCCACCATTCGGTCGACCAAATGCTCCGCCACGGGCTTCTCGGACAAGCCCGACTACAGCTGTGTTGAAGAGTCCTGAAACTGATGCAGACGATTTCTGGCACCATTCAATAGACATATCGAATGCGGGCACCTAGGCCACGGGGACAGCCGTCCAGCAAGTTCCTTTGACTCGAAACACTACAGATGCGAGACGGGTCCAGATACGAGATAAGTCACCTGCCGCTCGTCGGGTGAACAGGAGGGATCTTTTGCGTCTCCTATCCCATGGGTTGCGAGGCGTCTAGTCCAACCGGTCGAAGGCTGATCAAATGATGGGTTCGTGCGCGCGATGGTTATCTGTTGCGTCGCGTGATCGCTGAGTTGGTACCGCGGGGCAGCGTGTTCGTCAACGACCATCTCGTTAGTGTTGCCAGATGACCGAATATCGCGCTGTTTTCGATGCAGAGATCGTGTTTTCGAACGAGGGTGGACTTCAGGCCCAGAGGTTCCGGGTCGACGTGCCCGGCCCTGATGTGAGCAGTGAAGAAATCGCCCGACTGTTCGTCACTTCGCTCGATCTGCTCATGACCGAAAGCGCCGTTGTAAAGAACGTCCGGATCATCGAAGAGGCACACAAGGGTACGAGGGGTGGTCCCGGTGACCCGCGACGCCCTGTCTGATCCGTTAAGACTAGCCGGATTCACCGCAGTGATACCGCGCGCTTCTGAGGTGGAGGTGCCTCGTGGCTCGCTACTGGAACCTCAATTACCAGAACGCGAACAGGCGAACGTGAGCAACTCAGACAAGGGGCAATCTCATCTCGGAATCCTACAGATGCGAGACAAGTCATCTGCCGCTCGTTGGGGGAACAGGAGGGATCTCCTACGTCTCGCATTTCATGGGTTCGGGTCCCATTAGGAGATACAAGGATCGATTCAGCCCACCCTAATCTTCTGCGTTATAGCTCTAGGTTCGAGATCTCCCGGCAAGAACTTGATCGTCTCCTAACGTTCACCAATCCACTGGGGAGCGGCACCCGAGAATGATGGACCCGAACACGGGCCAGCTACAAGAGATAAACTCAGTACTCCCTTCGAGAGAGAAGCTCATGAAAAACGAGAATGCTCCTGATGGCGAATACACCGATTCTGAGCCAGCAGCAGGGCCGTCGGAAGCAAACGGCGAGGGGGCGGAGGTGGAGGGCGAATACACCGACATGGATACTTCTCACGAGCATCCAACGGACACGAGCGCGACCTCGTCCTGAAACAGGATCGTCAGCACCGCTGAATGCTCTACCGCGGCGCGCGCTCGCTCCGAACTATCGCGGAGTCCACACCGAGCGGTCGCGGTGGGCGAACACTGCGAACCCGACTGGGTCGCGACCGAGGACCTGACGGACATCGTCGGTCAGGCCCGCGGCCAGGCCCAGCCGGGCGGTGGTGTAAATCGCCGCAGTGACGAGGACCATGCCCCATGGCATTCCTAACTTCCTGCGGGCATGCACGATGTACCGCAGGATGCCGGGCCGCGCGTAGCGGATCGGCCGGCCCAGTTCGTGGGTGAGGATCTCGGCAATCTGTGCATAGGTCAGCGCTTCATTCCCGGTCACCGTCCACGCGGTGTTCACATGCGCTGACGGATCCAGAAGCGCCGCGGCCGCAACGGCTCCGACGTCTTCAACATCCACGAATGCCGTCGCTCCGTTGCGTGCGGGGACCATGATCTCGTCCCGGTCGCGAATATCGGTCAGATGGGTGGTGGACAGATTTTGGTGGAAGAAGGATGCTCTAACGAAAGTCCATGCCACGCCTGAGTCACGAAGCCACGCCTCGATCGCCGCGTGCGGCACGATGGTGTTCTTCCCTGCTCCCTGCAGCGACAGGAACACGATTTGCGAGATCCCGTGGTCGCGGGCGTACTCCAACGCCGGGATCATCTGACGTTTTGGTTTCCCCAAGTGCGGCGGGCGCATGAGGAACATCTGCTGCACCCCCGCAAAGGCGGCTTCCCAGGTAGTTGGGTCGGTGAAGTCAAGAGCAACGGCTTCCACCCGGTCGCCGAATACCCGCCGAACCGACTCGACGCTACGACCGGTCGCCCTCACTCGGGCGCCACCATCCAAAAGCTCCTGCACAACCACCCGACCCACATTCCCGGTCGCGCCGGTGACCAACACCGGATTCTTCCACTCTCGTGCCTGCATTGCGCCCCATCGCCGTCTCCGAGACCTTCACACGTGGGATTCTTCCCCGATGACAGCGTCGGTATGCCCAGTCTCACACCGAAAATAGGCCGGCTGACCCGGTCTCACGGTTTATGCGAGTTGTGCCAGCCAGGTCAAGGCAACGGCGTCACGCTCGGGGGGTGCCACTGTGTCGTCTTCGAACTGCGGCCGCGCCCGGATATCGCGGAGTGCGACAACACCCATACAGGGGATGGCGAGTAAGTCACCTTCACGGAGATCGTCGGGCAGCTCCACCATGCCGCGACCGAGACCGGGGGTTTCGTGAGATTCGCCGGAGAGCAGAATCGCGGTGCTGCTCTTGACCGTCGAGGCTCGCCCGATGAGTCGGGTTTCCCGCCACGTCGCGTCCACATTGTCCAGGCGCGCGTCGATGAGGACCACACGTGCGGCGTCGAAGTTCCTCAGAACCGCAGTGACCTGCACGACGACGACGGCGGCGTCCCGGTACGGCGATCTCCGCCCGTGAGTGCCGGGGATGACGGCGGTAGCAGTATGCACGCACGGGGTTTGGCACACGTCGACGAGCCGCAGCATGGACACGCCGGAGACGATGACATCAGTGGTGGTGGCGTGTGAAGATTCGGGCCACGCATCGATGTTGAGAGGATCGGCGAGCGTACGCCGGAGGGACGGCATCATCGCGGTGAGAGTCATGAGCCAGACCTCATTCCCAGATCGCTGGGTCTAAGGGGCTCCAATGTGGGGCTGTCAGGAGTAGTCATTCTTCAGTCCTAACGGACACCCGGGCGCAACACCGGTCCCCTAACGGAAGACATACGGGAAGTTCACGGAAATCAACGGTGCGGCGGTGGGGGAGGAGGCGGTGTAAAGCACCCGGCAGGCACAATGGGGCGTGAGTTTCAGCGTGCCGTTTCCGGCAACGAGCACGTCACTGCTCTGAGCATCAGGGGCGCGCAGACCGGCTGCGCACCTCGGCTGCGACCGAGGTGAGGGCCTCGGTGAAGGCGGCGAGCTGATCGGCATTCAAACTACTGGTCGAGGCGGCGAGCATCTCCGAGAAGTCCCGGTGGATGCCGCCCATCACCTCGTGCCCGAGCGGGGTCAACTCCAGGTAGAGGCTGCGCCGGTCGCCGGGGTGATCCACCCGGTGCAGCAGGTCCGCGTCGACCAACCGGCGGGCGATCGCGGTGATCGCGCCCGTGGTCATGCCTAGGTGTGCGGCCAGCTCCTTGGGGGTGATGCTCACCGACCGCCCCACCCGGAACAGGGCGCGCAGCTCGGTCGCGCTCACGCCGACATCCTGCGCGATGCGCTGGCGGTTGGCGTCGAGGGCGCTCACGAATGCAGTGGCCGCCGCCGGAAAACCGGTGAGGGTATGCGCGAGTGCTTCGGGTTGGGTCATGTCTCCTCCGGCCTACGTGGGGCCAAGCCCCGCCCACGCGGCGTTGTGAAGTAATCGTACCTAATTCACCCCAAACAAGGTGAAAATGTAGTTTACTGAGTAAGTCACTTAGTGGCTAAGGCAAATCAGGCACCGTCAAAACCGATGGAGTAGATCATGATTCCCGATATTCTCTCGCCCGGCCAGTACGACACGGTCTACAACTCCTTGTCCCTGGTCATCGCCGCCCAGCTGTTCACGGCGGTCTTTCTGCTGATCTCGCTGCCACGCATCCTGCCGCGGTATCGCCAGGCCATCACGGTGGCCATCGTCGTCTGCGGCATCGCGGCCTACCATTACTTCCGCATCTTCGACTCGTTCAAGGCGGCCTTCGTGACGGAAGGCGTCGGCGGCCAGGCCGACTACAGCCAGGCGGTCGGCGAAGGATTCAACGAGGGCTACCGCTACGTGGACTGGCTCCTCACGGTACCGCTGCTGCTGGTGGAACTCATTGCCGTGCTCGCATTGGCCCGGTCCGTGCAACGTGGGCTGCTAGTGCGGCTCGTTCCGGCCGCCGCGCTCATGATCATCCTCGGATACCCCGGAGAGATCAGTGGCGACAACGGCATCCGTGGCCTGTTCGGGCTGCTGTCCACCATCCCGTTCGCCTACATTCTCTATGTGCTGTTCGTCCAGCTGGGTAAGTCGCTGAACAAACAACCCGTGGGCGTGCGCCGCATCCTGAGCCAGCTGCGTTTCTTGCTGTTGCTGAGCTGGGGTGTCTACCCGATTGCCTATCTGTTGCCGTTGCTGGACATCGCCGGTCCTGATGCCTGGGTCTACAAACAGGTCGGCTATTCGATCGCCGACATTCTGGCAAAGGCCGTCTATGCGCTGATCATCTTCCAGGTGGCACGCATTAAGTCATTCGACGACGACCCCACATTCGCCGGTATTGAGCGCTCCCGCGATGAGGCGCCTGCGCGCGTCTGACTTTCTGGCGGTCCACGATCTTGCTGGGCGTGGCTTTGTCAGCAAGCGCGTCGACATCGGCGCCAAGGCCGCGACGGGTGACTTCGAATAGGCAGGCCACTCGTTGCGGTTCTCCGCGTGATGCAGATACTCCGCCTGCAAGTTCTGGGTGGTGTGGTTGGTGCGAGGATTCTTATGCGGTTGTGACTGGAATGCGGATGCGGAGCTTGCTGGGCTCGATCCAGGCTTTGAAGGCAACGGCTTTGCCGAACGCGTCACCGTCGAGTTCTATTTCCTCGGGTCGAGAGAAGCGTGCGGTGAACTCAGAGCCGGTTTCATAGCGCAGGTCGCCGTCGTTCTTCTGTTCCCCGGCGAGGGCCTTGCCCGCTTTGGTTCGACGAACGATGCCGTTGGTCCAGGCCACTTTCACCCATACCCTGATCCAGCCCAGTGCACCGCCTGGCCGGGTCATCATGACATCGAACAAACCGTCATCCAGCACTGCTTCGGGCATCAGCAAGATATTGGCCGGCAACGATCCGCAGTTGCCGAGGATCAGGGTGTGCACCGTTGCTCGCTTGGCAGCGCCGTCGTTGATCTGGAATCGCATGTGCAGCTCATCCGGGTCACGCAGAGACTTGACGATTGCTTTCACATAGGCTGCCCAGCCGGCTTTTGCCTTGAGATCATCGTCAGTGTTCGTGATCATCTTTGCGTCAAGGCCCAGACCTGCCATCACCACGAACGCGTGCTCGTCGCGCGACTTGTCGTCTCGCTCGATACGAATCATGCCCAGATCAATGGCGCGATCCTCACCGGTGAATGCTGCGCGCACGCTCTCGTGCATGTCACTGAGGGTGAGGTCGAGATTGCGCGCGAGGAGGTTGCCCGTTCCGGAGGGTATAAGCCCAACCGGCACGTCGTGCCCGCGAACGGCCTCGATGACAGCGCGCACGGTACCGTCACCGCCGGCGACGATGATCAGATCAACGCCGAGTTCCAACGCTTTCGCGGTCACGCCCTGGCCGACATCGTCGACGGACGTTTCAAACCAGACGCTCTCAGACCACCCCCCGGCCGCTGCCTCCGCATTCACAGCGTTTCGGAGGGCATCGAGATCGACCTTGACGGGGTTGTAAACGACAGCGGCGTTCCGAAGCGTGACATCACTCATTGAGCCACTGTAAACCAGGCAGTACAGAGATGAGCATGCTCGCAGGGAACGAATCTGCGCTCTAACCTCGCGCTTGTCGCCGCACAGGATTTATGATCGTCCCGGCCGCGTGTTTCGGGCTGCCGCCGTAGGTCGATGAAGGGACAGCCGTGTCGAAGTCGAAGAAAACAGGTGCGGTCAAGCGCGTTCCGAAACCTCTATACGAGGATGAGCTGGAACGGTTGCAAGCCGAGCTCGTAGGCATGCAGCAATGGGTCATTGAGACCGGAGCGCGGGTGCTGGTCATCTTCGAGGGTCGAGACGCCGCGGGCAAGGGCGGCGCGATCAAGCGGATCGTCCAATATTTGAATCCGCGCTCCGCCCGGGTCGTCGCACTTCCCACTCCGAGCGAGCGAGAGAAGGGCCAGTGGTATTTCCAGCGCTACATTGAACGGCTTCCCACCGCCGGGGAGATCGTCTTGATGGACCGCTCTTGGTACAACCGTGGTGGCGTCGAACGGGTGATGGGATATTGCACCGATGAGCAATACCGTCTGTTTCTCGAGCAGGTGCCCTTGGTGGAAAAGATGCTCGTTGACGAGGGGATCATTCTGGTGAAGTTCTGGTTCTCTGTGTCTGACAAGGTCCAGGAAGACCGGTTCCGTTCTCGACTGGAAGATCCGATGCGCCGGTGGAAACTCTCCGAGACGGACCTCTTTTCGATTACCCGCTGGGAGGACTACTCGCGAGCCAAGGATGACTTGTTCGCTGTCACGGACCTTCCGTTTGCACGGTGGTGGACGGTTGAGAGCGATGACAAGCGTGCGGCACGAATCAACTCAATCAAGCACCTTCTGTCCAACATCCCCTATGAGCACCGGGTGCCGGACGAAGTGACTATTCCCGATCGCCCGGAAGCAAATGACTACGAGCGGCCCCCGAAGGATGAGGCGAGCCTGGTCACTGATCACGCCAACACTCTGAAGAAGAAATAGGGAGGTCTCATGCTTCGCGCAGGGTGCCCCGCGGCTCGCAGGGCGTCAGGCGAGTTCACGGTGACCCGGCGGGTTCGGCGGGTCAGCTCGGCGTCGAAGTAGCGCTTTTGAGCGCCAAAGCAGATCGCCGACCTTCCAGGCGCAGTTCCATTTCGCTCATGACCACCGCAGCGAGGTCGCCGAGGGTGGCGAGTTCCTCTTCCGAGGCCTGGCGCGGTTCGAAGTCGAGAACGCACAGAGTGCCGAGGTTGTGTCCGTCGCGGGTGCGCAACGGCACCCCGGCGTAGAACTGGAGGCCGAAATCGCTGGCGACGAGGGGATTAGCCAGCGTCCGGGGGTCGAACCGGGCATCCTCGACGACCCAGGGCACGTCGTCCAGGATCGCCGAGGCGCAGAGCCCCGGGTGCCTCTCAATGTGGTCGATCTCCAGGCCGTGGTGGGACGTGAACCAGATCCGGTCCTGGTCGACGATCGTGACGAGCGCGACCGGAACGGAGAACACTCGGGCGGCAATGGCCGTGACGCGGTCGAAGGACCCGTCGGCCGGTGCTTCCGGCAGTCGATAGCGCGCGACCGCGAGCATCCGGGCTTCCTCGGTCGAAGGCGCGGAAATCGCCGCCACATCTCGGTGCCGGCCGGTCTCGGCAGCGACCATCTGGCGAAGCGCCACGACCAGATCGTGGATGGAGGGGCGGTCCTTCGGGTCGCGGGCGGTCATTGCAGCCAGCAGCGCCCGCCATTCCGGGGCGATGCCGGGCGGAATGGAGGGGTCTTTTCTGAGCCGGGCCAGTGCCGACGGGATCGGGTCGCCGGGAAACGCGATGGTGCGAGTGAAGCACTCGAGAAGAACGAGCCCCAGCGAGTAGACATCGCTGGCCGAGCCGAGCGTCTGACCCCGCGTCTGTTCGGGGCTGAGGTAGGCGGCCGTGCCCGTCGTCACGGCGTCCGGGTCTCGGCGGTCGATGGCGCCTACCAGGGCGATGCCGAAATCGGTCAGCTTCGCGCGGTATCGAGCGCCGCCGTGGTTGTAGTCGACAAGCAGGACGTTGGCCGGCTTGACGTCCCGATGCACAACACCCCGATGATGGATGTACTGCAGGCCTTCAGCCAGGTCGTAGCCGATGTGCGCTATCTGACGAGCCGAGAGAGTGCCCCGCTCGAGCTGGACCTTGAGATCCGCGCCGGTGACGAGCTCCATGACGAAAAAGACACGTGGCCGGCCCACATCCGTGCGGTCGACACCCGCATCGAGCAGGGTGACGAGGCTGTGGTGGCTCAGGCTCGCCAAGAGGTTCACTTCGTCTTCCTGACGACGGATGTCCTTCTCGGTTGTCGCGGACGCCTCGAAGACCTTCACCGCGACATCACGACCCAGCGTTTCGTCCCTGGCGCGGTAGACAGAGCCCTCGCCGCCTCGACCGATCAGTTCCAGCAACCGGTAACGTCCGCGTAGTCGCGGTGGTCCGGCTGCGGTGACCTCAGGTGAGCGCCCGGCCAATGTGATTGCGTCCATAGTGAACCCTTGTTTCGTGGCGCCTCCACCACAGGCGGTCCGGAGTATCCACTTCTAAGACGTAGCTCGAGGCGAATGTGTCACGCCCGCCACCAAAATTGCGGGCTGCATTTCGCATCTGCGTGTCTGATCGATTCCGTTCGGCAGCGTCGGACGGACTCCTTCGGCGGAGCGGGCTCTTGAAGACTGCTATCCGTCGGTACGATCGATTTCACGACTTGAGTGATTCAACCGGTAGCCCGGCGTAGTCTGCTGCGAAATACTGGCCGGCGGACTTGGGAGGACGACGGTGGTGCCGTCCAAACGGCCGTGTACCGCCAGAACAGGCTGCGCCGCAGGGTGATACCGGGCAGCACCCGTCGGGCAACGGCCTTGACCTCGGCGTATGTTTCCGTGGGCGGCTGGATGGGGGAGCGCATGTAAGCGGGCAAGCGGTCGGCCGGGCGCGGGTGCAATGCCAAGCCGACCAGCGGATTGAGCAGTGTCGAGATCAGCGACAACGGGATGTCGCGAGCGGTTTCACGGGCGACGCCCACGATGACCAGACGGCCTCCTGGAGCGACGAGCAGGCTCGCTCTGCGCAGAGTTTCCTGAAGGGGGAGGTGGTGGAGTACCGCCACGAACGTGATCAGGTCATACGGGGTGTCGCGGACTTCGGCCCACGTCGATCGGCTGATCACCACGTTGCGGAGCTCCCGCGTGTTGTAACGCGCCGCTTCTACGCTGGCCGGGTCTGGTTCGATGCCACGCACGTCGGAGAGCTCGCGGGACAGGCGTTCGACCAGATGCCCGGTGCCACAACCGACGTCGAGTGCGCGTGACCCTCCGCGGTTGTGAACGCGTCGGGCCTGATAGACGATCCAGCCTGAGTAGGCATCGTTGTGCGACCAAGGATGCCGGTCGTTGAATCGGCCAAGCGCCTGAAGTACCGGGGAGGTCAATTGTGCCATCACGCGTCATGATAGCGACTCCAGGACTGGAAGGAGCAGCCGGAACTGTGTCGGCGGTGAGGCGATCGATTTCAAGACGCGCAAATAGCCCTCTCCGAGTCGGACTGGGGGAGATGACTCTGCGGAGCTCGCAACGTCATCCTCCGTGGCCGGTCGTTGAAGCTCTCGCCGCAAACACGCTTTAGAAAAATGCAATCACAAGTCGCAAAAGTTGGCAATAACTCATTTTCCCCTTCTCGGGCGTCCTGAGGTCGGTCGGCGCCGCTGCGACGGTCGATCTCACGAGGCCCTGGTTTGCGGCGCCACAGCGTTGTCGCCGTTCAGCGATGCGTAAACGAAGTCTCCGGGCCCACAAACCCTCGGACCGGACGCTCCTTCTTTATCGTTTCTTCGTCAAACCTGCATCGAGAACCGCGGGTGGAGGAACCAGAGTCATGACAGGACATTCCAGCAGGAGGAAGTAATGGTCATGAGCGAGTGGCCGATTCTCGCCGGAATTTGTGTGGTGTTCGTCGTTCTCGGGGTGTGGGCGATTGCTCGGATCTTCCCCATAAACGGCCGAGGCAAAAACCCACCACCAGGGGACGCAGTCCACCCAACCGAACCCCAGAGAAGAGAAGGTCCATGAACGGGCACAACCACGGTGGCAAGTCGCATCTCATCGGCATGATTCTGATCGGTGTCGTTATTCTCGGCGGCCTGCTCGTGGCCGGAAGATCGATCGGCGAGGCACTTCCCCTCGCAGCGGTTCTGGCCTGCCCCGTGACGATGATCGGGATGACGTTCATGATGATGCGCAGCAAAAACAAGGACGCTGCCGCCCCGCGGGAATCACCCGTCCACAGCGACACCGGCTCCAACGAAGCCGCGAAGACTACGACCCAGGCTTGACCCTCGGGCGTCCGCCCGTCCGCCCGTCCCCACGGCATCGGCACGGCGGTGAGTCCGTGCACTTTTGAAGGAGCAATACATGGAGCAGGTCCTGCTCTCCACCACAATCCTCGCCTCGTTCTTAGGCGGCATCGTCGCCCTGCTGGCCCCCTGTTGTGTGTCGGTCATGCTGCCGGCGTTTTTCGCGTCGAGCTTCCGCCGTCGCGGCCAGATCCTGGGAATGACACTTGTTTTCGCTGCCGGTGTCGGCACGATCATCCTGCCCATTGCGTTGGGCGCCGCGATCGTTAGCCGCGCCCTGGCGCAGTACCACTTCTGGATTTTCAGCGCGGTGGGAATTGCCATGGTCGTCGTAGGTGTCGCCACGTTGGTGGGGTGGAAGTTGATGCTCCCGATGCCGTCGGGGAAGAGTTCAGGGTCAGGAATCGGTTCCGTGTACGGGTTGGGCGTGTTTTCTGGCGCGGCGAGTGCCTGTTGTGCACCAGTCCTGGCCGGAGTTGCCGCGATGTCCGGGGCGGCGTCGTCGATTTCTACGGCAGCGCTGGTCGGTATTGCCTACGTCTTCGGCATGGTCGCTCCGCTCTGTGTCCTTGCGCTGGTGTGGGATCGGAAGGACTGGAGCAATAGCCGGCTGCTCACGGCGCGCACTGTCGCCCTGTGGCCCGGCGGACGACGGCTGCCGCTGTCGAGCCTGTTGTCCGGTGGCTTGATGCTCGGGATGGGTATCGTCACCATGATCATCGCGGTTCGCGGCATCGGCATGGCACCCGACGGCTGGCAGGTTCGGGTCACCGCCTGGCTCAACCACACAGCTGTGGATATTCAGCAGTCCGTCGGCTTCATCCCCGGCTGGCTCTCGGCCCTCGTGGTCTTCATCGCCCTCGCCACCCTGGTGTGGAAGGCGCTGCTCGCCCGACGCCCACAGGGAGGTCACACCTCTTCCGCGACAGAGCCAGATACGGCAGTGCAGGTAGCGGCCGGTTCGACCGCTCCGGCCTGTCACGACACCGCAAAGGAATCACAGTAATGGCATCACGCAACAAGAAGCGCGCCGCAGCGATGCGGCCTCTGAAAATGAACACCAACCGCCTTGCCGTGCTGATCGGTGCCGGCGTGGTCGTGGCCATTTTCGGCGCCTTTTTCCTTATTCTCGCCCAGGAGCCCTCCGGACCCGCCCAGCCGGCCCAGTCCGCTCCTATGGTCAGGAGCGACGATGCGGCTGACTACGCGGTGGGATCTCCGGGGGTGGGAGAGATGGCCCCGGGATTCGCAATGGAGTCCACATCGGGGGACACCGTGGATTTGACTGACTACGCGGGCAAATCGGTGCTCTTGTACTTCCATGAGGGACTGGGCTGCCAGCCCTGTTGGGACCAGATGCGTGACCTGGACGCCGAATCCGATCAGCTCACTGCCGTCGGAGTCGACGCCGTGCTCACAATCACCAGCGGGCCGGTAGACCTGATTGCGCAAAAGATGGAAGATGACAAACTCGCCTCCATCGCCCTGGCGGACACGAAGATGGACGTCATAAAAGAGTACGGGGCGAACGACTACGGCATGATGGGCGACTCCCGCGCCGGACACAGCTTCATCCTTGTCGGGCCTGACGGCACCATTCAGTGGCGAGCCGACTACGGTGGCGCCCCGGATTACACC
Organism: Cryobacterium sp. TMB3-10; assembly: GCF_004402305.1. Taxonomy (NCBI): domain Bacteria; kingdom Bacillati; phylum Actinomycetota; class Actinomycetes; order Micrococcales; family Microbacteriaceae; genus Cryobacterium; species Cryobacterium sp. TMB3-10. The sequence goes on from NZ_SOGH01000002.1 coordinate 220,084, forward strand.
ATGTACGTGTCCATGACCGACCTTCTCGCCGACATGACGGCTGCCGGGGTGAACGGATGATGATGGTCACCGTCCTGACCCAAGAGGCCTGCCCCTCCTGCGTGGACGCGAAAAACACCTTGGCGCAGCTCGCCGACGAGTATCCCTTCAACATCGTGGAGATTCCGTTGGCATCAGCCGAAGGCCGAGATCTTGCGAACCGGCTCGGCATCGTTTTCGCCCCGGGCATCTTGATCGACGGCGAGCTGTTCAGCTACGGTCGCTTGTCCGAAAAGAAATTGCGCCGCCATCTCTCCTCAGTGGAGTGGCCCACCACACGCCCACCCGCGGGCCCCAGCTGACGGAGGCATAGGCGAACGCACTGGCGAGCTCGTCATCGAAGTTGACGGTTACACCCAGTTCCAGCTCTCCCCGCAGGCAAGGACGGTAGCGCCTATGGAGCCTTCAACCTGGGCAAGCGAGAAGGATCCGGCCTGAGGGGCCGGTCGTATCGATCGCCGGTTCCGCTAACGAACGAAGTCCGATGCCGCGTTCGCCGAGCTCGTGAAGGAGTGAAATCAGACGATCGTCACGAGCCAACCGATCCAACTGGCTGAGTTGGCAAACCAACAAGACGTCACCGGCCCGCAAGCAAGCCAAGCAGGCTGAAAACTATGGCAACGACGCCCTATTCTTCGACTCGCCGTGGTCCACATACACGCGCTCCGCGCCGGCCGCGGTCAACGCGATTTCTCGCTCATCGACTCTCTGCTTGCGCGTTGCACCACGCGCGTACCCGATGACAGTCATCTTTACCTGCTTCGCTCGCGGAATCCGGGGTCCGACCGCTCGCGTGTCACGGTCGCTCCTGAACCTGGGGCTACAGTGTGGCGAGGATGCCGTTCATGACATCAATCTCGGCGGTCTGGCTGTTCACGATGTTCGTGGCCATGTCCACAGCGTCCGGGAATTGTCCCTCGTCGATCTCGGTCTGAGCCATCGCGATTGCGCCCTGGTGATGAACGATCATCTGTTCGAGAAAGAGTTTTCCAGCGTCTTCTGAGGGCGCGGACTCGAGGGCGTTCATATCGTCGTCAGACATCATGCCGTCCGTGCCGTGATCCATATCGGACATATCCATTTCGCTGGAGCTGGTGTCATCCATGCCCCATGCGGACAGCCAGGATTCGAGCTGCTGGATTTCGGGCTCTTGAGCGTCTTTGATCTCGGTGGCCAGGTCCACGATGCGCTGGTCGATCTCGTCTTTCGCGAGAAGGTCATCGCTCATTTCGACGGCCTGTTCGTGATGGGGGATCATCATCTGGGTGAACTCGACGTCCGCGTCGGCGAGATCAACCGATGAGGCGGAGGACTCGGGGGAGCTGGGGGCGGCGGATGAGCCGGTGTCGGTTGTTCCACCAGCGCAGGCGCTGAGAGTGAGTGCAGTCGCGACGGCTGCGGCAGCAAGAAGATAAGTATGTGGCTTGGGCATTGTCAATCCATTCGGAGTCAGACGTGAAGAATCGGGTCGCCATACGGCGTGGTGAAGGTAGGCGTCGAGTGACGCTAAGGCCATTGCTGGTTTTAGGTGCGACTGATGGAGAGAACGACCAAGCTAGGCCTGAAGAGATGAAGCGCGGGGCCCTGATAGCGAGAGACGACCCGCCCGCCCGCCTCGAGCAGACGCCGATACGTGGCCGGCGAGCTGGCAAGAATGATGAGAGCCGCTAAGACCAGTACCAGGGCGCAGGTTATCGCCCACACGGCGCAATCGAGCATGCCGTCGGCGCTACCGAAAAGGCCGACTTCTGCATGCACGACTACTGGGAGCATCGGCGCCGTCGCCGCGACCGCCACGTCAGTTCCGAAGTCAGCGGCCCTCGGGACGGTGTCGGAATGTGCAGTGGACTCGGCTGCCCCCGAACCTACGCCGTGCTCGCCGATCATGGAGTGCATGCCCAGCAACATGGCTGCCATGACAAGAACCGCCGTGAACGCATAGGCGACTACAGGCCTTTGGTGACGGTCAGCTACGGAATTGCCGTGCGGGTTCATGTCACCTCCAGTGTCGACAAACCAGGTTGAAATCGCGGGTACCCAAAACCGTATCGACACTTGACAAAGTTCAGCTGGGAATGGCGCGGTGCAGCTCAGCTGAAATCCATTGATAGGTCTTTTGACAAAGATTGACTGGGGATATGGGCGGCAGCCGCTCATCAGAGCGGTCCGGGATGAACCCGGAGGGACAATGAGACCATGATGTCAACGACCTTCAGGCCACAAACCGCTGCGGAGCCGCGGCCGCGAGTACTGGTGGTCGACGATGAGGTGCCGCTGCTCGAGTTGGTCGCCGGCTACTTGGAGCGAGATGGGTTCGACGTGCAGACGTCAGCTGACGGCCAGTCTGCGGTGACGACGGCACGAAACTGGGCCCCCGCCATCATCGTTCTCGACTTGGGCCTGCCAGGGATGGACGGCATTGAGGTTTGTCGTACCGTGCGCACCTTCACCGATTGCTACATCATCATGCTGACCGCCCGGGTTGACGAAATCGACAAGCTGGTCGGCCTCTCTGTCGGAGCAGACGACTACCTGACCAAGCCTTTCAGCCCGCGAGAGCTCGTGGCTCGAGTGCGCGCTATGCTCCGCCGGCCCCGCCCCAGCGAACAAGCCGCCGCGCTCGGCACACCGCCCCTTGTCTTTGGCTCCCTCCAAATCGACGTCGGCAGCCGCGAAGTCCGCCGAAGCGGTGAAGCGGTGGACCTGACCCGCACCGAGTTCGAGGTGTTGGCGGCATTGGCCGGTCAACCTCGAATCGTCTTCTCTCGGCAGCAACTCATTGATGCCGTATGGGGAGACGGCTGGATGAGCGATCCGCACCTTGTGGATGTGCATATCGGGCACGTACGACGCAAGATCGGTGATGATCCGGCTACACCGGTTTTTATTAGGACGGTGCGTGGCGTCGGCTACCAGATGGGCGTGGGAGCGTGAGCAGAACACGCACACGGGTCCCTGGCCCTAGGGACCTCAGCGCCCGCCTACTTGGCGCCATCCTCGTCGTAGTTCTCGTCGGAGTCGCAACTGCCTGGGTCGTCGTCGCACGGATCGGCCCAGCCATTTTCCACGTTCACATGATGGGCACGGGTGGTTCTGGGGCTAACTCGACGGTGCATGCCGAGGAGGCATTCCGGACGGCATCAACGCTCTCCCTAGCCGTGGCCCTCATCGCTGCTCTGGCAGCGTCAGTCGGGGTGAGCCTGTTTCTCTCCCGCCGGATCACCCGGTCCCTGGCACCCGTCACTGAAGCAGCTGGCCGGGTGGCTGACGGGGACTACACCGCGCGTATCCCCGCTGTGGGACTAGGCAGTGAGTTCGACGACCTCACTGCGGCCTTCAACTCGATGGCCACCGATCTCGGTCGGATCGAAGCGACCAGAACGAGGATGCTGGGCGACCTGGCACACGAAATGCGCACCCCCATCACCACGATCGGTGCCTACCTGGAGGCCATCGCCGATGGCGTCCAGCAAGCGGATCCGGCAACCCTCACGATGCTGGGTGACCAGGTCACCCGTCTGGCACGGCTTAGCCAGGACGTCGCCATCGTGACGACCGCCGAAGAAGGCCGACTGACAATGCACCGACGACGCCTGCTCGTTTCTCAGGTCGTCGCGGATGCAGTGGCCCAGGCGACAGCGCAATACGCTGCCCAGAACGTGACGCTGACGGTCACTATGTCCGGAGGCGCCCGGGACGCGGCTGTCGATGGGGACAGCGATCGCATCGGTCAGGTCCTGACAAATCTCCTCGACAACGCGGTTCGACACACCCCGTCCGGGGGCGAGGTCGTGATCTCCGCCGCGGTAGTCGGCGGCAGGGCGGTGGTCGCCGTCTCCGACGAGGGCGATGGAATTCCGGCCGACCACATTTTGCATGTTTTCGAGCGGTTCTACCGAGTGGACGCCAGCAGGGACCGCGCACACGGTGGCTCCGGCGTAGGCCTGGCGATCGCTAAATCCATCACCGAGGCCCACGGTGGAAGCGTTCGAGCAGAAAGCGCGGGTGTCGGCCGAGGAGCGACCTTCACCGTTGAATTGCCGTTGCTCAGCCAGAATCACTAAGGCCAACCGGTTACAGAGGTCGAGCTCAGGTCACCAATATTCAGGGGCGAATCTCGGTGTCTACACGTCGACAAACCTCGGTGTGAAAGAAACGGACACCCGCATCGGTTCCTGACGGGCGGCCAGAATATGGCGATACATCAGCCGATGCTGGCAACTGTCACGTGGATGCCATCGATGCGCGTGATCGAACTGGCATCGAGGACCATGGCGATCGAGTCAAATACGAGCCGGCACACTTCGGTGGCCGGCTCAGAGCTGACGGCCCGAAAAGCCACGGACACGTTTATCCCCGCGTCTCCCATGGTGACGGCAACCAGGTTGGACGTGCGTTCTCGGTGCGTCAGCGCGTCGACAATGGCACCGACAATCGTCGCGACGACGGGCTCGGTCGGATACAGAGAGTCCACTCCAGGAACGGCTCGCACCACCGATTCCAATTCTGAGGACAGCGTGTAGGCGAGGTTAGCGGCATCAGTTACAGAATTCGCCGCGTCTTCGGTTGTCTCGACAGAACTGGTGTTCCTGGATGCGCCACCGATGCCGGGGCGAGGCGGGCTGTCAAGCATTTATGCTCCCCCGATCGTTGCGGATAAAACCGCTGCCGGGGTCTGGGGCAACACTCAGACCCTACGGCGGAGCGGACTGTGAGTCAATTTTCGCCGTCATCAGGGACGCAACCATTTCGCCCTTTCGGCTTCGCCTTTCGCCCACATTTGGCACTGCCAGCTGTTGTCGGGGGAGGGTCACCAATAGAGAATGTCCACATGAGCGAGCTAGATGAAACTCAAGCCATCGATCAGGTGATTGATCGGTTGGCGGAACGGTTCCCGAGTCTGGAGCGCGGCCATATCGCGGACGTCGTCGACGAGGAGCATGGGAAGTTGGATGGGGGTCGGGTTCGTGACTTCGTTCCGGTCCTTGTTGAGAAGGCCGCGAAGAAGCGGCTGAAGAAGGAAGCGAAGGAGTCGAGCGTTGTGGTCGAACAGCTCGAAGCGCTGGGTCCGGTGCCGGACGGTGACCAGGCCCTGGACCCGATAGAAGTCGAGCGCGCAAGTCGTGAGAAACATCGTGGGCCCCTGCTTGGCGATCTACTGGGAGGCACCGGCGCCAACGAACGCTGATGCGCGCCAACCTGAGGGAGTGGTCTAACTCGTAGCCGCCCATCCGTCGCCACTGACACGAAGAACTGTCTTTCCGAGCGCGCGGCGCTCATCCAGCGCGGCGATTGCTTCCGGTGCCTGGGTGAACGGGACGACCTCGCCGATGACCGGCGCGAGCGCACCCCGGGCGACATCAGGAACAAGCCGCGCCCACTGGTCTTGGAGAGACACCGACGGTGAGGGCATGAGGCCTTCCCAGGCGACACCAACGATCGTCGTGTTGGTCAGCAGAAGGCGGTTCACCCGAACGGTCGGGATGCTCCCTCCGGTGAAACCGAGAACGAGCAAGCGGCCGCGGGTAGTTAGCGCCCGCAGCGAATCAGTGAAGCGCTCACCGCCCACCGGATCCAACACCATATCCACCCCACGCCCATCCGTGATGCGGCGGACCTCGGTGAGGAAGTCGAAGGGGGAGATGACGTCATCCGCACCGATGCTTCGTGACAGTTCGGCCTTCTCAGGCGTGGAGACCACAGCGATGACGGATGCGCCCCGTAGCTTCGCCTGTTGGGTGAGCGCCACTCCGAGCCCGCCCGCGGCGCCGTGGATTAACACCGTCTCACCGGCACGAAGATTGCCGCGCTCTCCCAAGGCGAATTCAGCGCTGAGCACATTTATCGGCATCGCCGCACCCTGGATGAAGTCGACGCTATCGGGCAAGGGCAACACCCGATCGGCAGGGGTGACGACGTACTCGGCAAACGCGCCGGAACCAGCTACGCCAAGGACCCGGTCGCCGGCGACGAATCCGGAATCGGGATCAGCGTCAGCGATGATGCCGGAGAACTCACATCCCACAGTGAATGGAAGCGGAACTTTCAGCTGATACTCGCCGCGCGACTGCAGCACGTCAGGGTAAGCGACACCGGCGGCATGTACTTCTACGAGTACCTCTCCCGGGCCGCGGCTCGGGATGGGGATTTGCTGCATCTGCAGCAGTCGTGGTCCGCCGTGCGTTGTATTTCGCAGCGCGTGCATCATCGTGCGGTGTGGACTCATGACTCGATCATCCGCCGGTGGATGGCTCGATCGATTCACCTCACCCGTTGTCGCGTCCGACCGGGAGTATCCCCGCGGGAATTTCTATCGGCCGAGCCGTCTGCTGGAATGGGAGCGCAGCCGCGGCACCGTGCGGAGCGAGAGAGACCTCAGGAGGGTGACCATGAAGGGCGACACGCTGCGGCAGCATGCGCGTAACCGCGTCTGGGAGCTCCCGGGGGCCACGTTGGAGCATCCGTTCGGGCCGGATTGGGACGTCTTCAAGGTGCGCGAGAAGGTCTTCATGCTGATGACCGAGATCACCGGTGAGCCGATCGTTATCCTCAAGGCCGACCCGGAGGACGCAAGAGCTCTGCGCGAGCAGTACGCGGATATCACCCCCGGCTACCACATGAACAAGCAGCACTGGATCACCTTGCATCCCGACGGAACCCTGGAGAAGGATCTTGTCGACGACCTCGTCACCGAGTCCTATCGGCTCGTCATTGGGAACCTGCCCCATGCCCAGCGGCCGGTCGACCCCCGAACGTTCGGCCAGAGAGAACTGTGACCCCCTCGGGAGAGTGACGTCACCAGCACGCCCGCGACGCCGGCCTAGCGATGGATTGATGCCCGGCTCTCCACCCGGCTCTTCAACGATTGATTGAACGCGACATACCCTCCCGCATTGTGACTCTTCGCGAAGAGGCCTTCGAAGGGCCTGGTGAGGACGCCGGAAAAGGTCTCGGTGTTGGTTACCTGAGTGCTGCCGTCGGTCTTGCGGACGAGGGTGAAGTTGTGCTCGCCGAGGAACAGAGCCGCCCTGATAATCGTCGCCGACCATTGCAGTTCCTGGCTCTCGGTGACAGCGGTGACCGTCGATGTGAACCAAAATCCAGGCATGCGCATTTTGGGTCTGTTCCCGACTTCCGGGACCCCGTCCACACGAGAGAAGTTGCTCCAGTCGCCGTAAGCAGGGAAGTCGGAAAGGACGTCCCAAACCTCTTCGGGTGTGGCCGCGATGTCGATCGTGGGGCTGGAGCGTTCCGGTGGGGCGCGGACGTCAATCGGCAAGACCAGTTGGCCCTCACCGAGAACGACGATCGCATCGGAGAAGAACACGGGAAACATGGACAACACCCTCGCCGTTTCTGACCGGGATGGGGCGAACATGCTCGTCGCCGACTGGGTCGCCATGTGGAACGGCGACGAAGCGATCGCCGAGGAGATCATCTCCGACGACAACCGTGTTCACGCCGCCATGTTCGATGGGGGCGACAGCGCCGTGGGCGGCGTCTCCGGAATGAAGGACCTCGTCGTGCAGATGGGAACCCTCATGTCCGACCTCGTCTTCTCGATCGACGTCGGTCCCCTCGTCGACGGCGACCACGTCGTGGTCCGTGGGGTGGCAACCGGACACTACGGCGGCGGCATGCCCGGGGGTCGGAGCGCCGGTGGGCAGGGTAATGACCTTCCACGGCACCGACATCCTGCGAATCGCGAACGATCGGGTCATCGAATATTGGCTCAACGCTGACACCCTGGACCTCATGACTCAACTGCCGGTCGGCGCCGGCTGACCATCACTCGTCAGACGAAGACGAGGTGAGTGTCGCAGAGTGCGTCTGGAGCTCGTCTGCTGCGGCACGCAAGTATCGGCTGATCGCGGCCTGCTCCTCGGGCGAGAATTCGAGTGCGAGGCTGTCCAGCGCGGTGAAGAGCGGGGCGAGCTCTCCGAGGATGCGACCCACGGCGGAAGCCTGCGGCACTAGGTTGACTCGACGCCGGTCAGTCGCATCCCGGGCGCGCGCGATGTGGCCCGCAGCTTCGAGGCGGTCCGCCAGTTCGGTCGCCGAGCCGGTACTGATGCCCAAACGGTGGCCAAGTTCGGCCGGCCCGAGCTGGGTTCCTTCCAGATCCATGATGTGACCCATCGCCTCGAAGTCGAGGGCGCGCAGTCCCACCTTGGCGGCCAGGGCGTGCTCGAGCTGGGACGCGGCGCGATTCACCGAGCGCAGCGCCCACGACAGTTCTGCAGCCGACATTCTGCTGCGCTCGACCTGCTCCGCTCCCGGGATGTCGCTGTTTTTCGCCATGGCCACATCATAGTTGACATTTCCTTCCGTAACGGAGACACTCGGTGAAGGAGCTAAAGGAAGGGAATAGTCATGACCGCACTCCCACCCACCACTGCCGCACCGCACATGCCGCTCAACCCGACTCAGCTTCGTGGGCTGCTTGTTGTGCTCTGTGCCGCCCTCGCGCTGGTCGTTGCGGGCAACTCGGCACTGGCGATCGCCTTGCCCGACATCGCGATCGACCTTGAGGCTGACCAGTCCGAGCTGACCTGGATCATCGATGCGTACGCCCTGACCTTCGCCGCCCTCCTTCTCACTGCGGGCATCGCCGCTGACCGAGTCGGGCGGCGCACGATTCTCGTGATGGGCTTGCTGATCTTCGGGGCGGCCAACGTCGCGTCAGCGTTCGCGCCCGACCCCGGCTGGTTCATCGCCCTGCGGGCCATTGCCGGGGTGGGCGCCGCCGCGGTCTTTCCCGTAACCCTCTCCGCGCTCGTTGATGCGTATCCGCCCGAGCGACGAACCTTTGCCATCGGAGTGTGGTCGGGGGTCAGCTCTGCCGGCGCGGTGGCTGGCACGATCATCGCCGGTGCTCTCCTCGAAGCGTATTGGTGGGGAAGCGTGCAACTGGTGTTCGGCGGCGTCGCCGTTGCCCTGATCATCCCGGTACTGATGCTCGTTGCGCAGAATCGCAACCCGCGGCTTTCTCTCGACCCGTTGGGCGCACTCTGGTCGATCATCGCTTTGGCTGGGCTCGTCTTCGGCGTGGTTGAGGGCCCTCAGCGCGGATGGCTCGACCTCGTCACCCTGCTGGCGCTCGCCGTCGGCGCTCTGGGTTTCGTGGCGTTCGTCGTGCACCAGTTGCGTGCGAAAGATCCGTCGCTCGACGTGAGGCTGTTCGCCAATCGTGGACTGGCCGCGGGATCCCTCATCGTCACCGTTCAGTTTTTCGCCTCGCTCGGGTTCTTCGTGCTTTCGCCGCAGTATCTGCAAATCGTGTTGGAGTACACGCCGCTCGGAGCGGCTCTGGCCCTGCTCATCGTTCCCGTCGGCGTCGGCGCAGGCATCGGGATTTCGGCCGCACTCGAAAGGAGGTTTGGTGCACGCGTACCCGGCTCATTGGGCCTGCTGCTCATGGGGGTCGGGCTCTTCGTCTGCGCAGCGGGCCTGGCCGGCGGGGTGGATGCTTCGATCTGGGTGTTGGGAGCCGGCGTCCTGGTGTTCGGCATCGGGTTTGGCATGGGGATCACCCCCGGAACCCAACTCATCATTGAGGGTCTCCCCGCGGAGCGGCGCTCCGTCGCGAGCGCCGTCAACGACATCACCCGCGAGGTCGGCGGCGTGCTCGGAATCGCCGTGCTCTCGAGTGTCCTGATCAGCTTCTACCGGAGCGACATCAAGCCGGCGCTTGACGGGATTCCCGACCAGGTGCGCCAGGTCGTCGACGCCGGCGCCGGTGCCGCGATCGGCATCGCCGATTCGTTCGGCCCGGAAGGCGAGGCCCTCGCACGTGCTGCCCGGGAAGCGTTCGCGGTCGGGTTCAGCGCGGCGATGCTCGCCGGGGCCGTGACCCTGGTCGTAGCGTCGATCATCACCTTCCTCATCGCACCCGCCCAGCACGAAGTCGCGACGCGTGAATTCCCAGCAGACGCCCACCGGTAGTTAACCTGGTGCTTACCTTGCGGGCTGAGGATTACATCATGATCACCATGACAGCCATCGTGCGCCCGGTCGAATCGCTCCGTAGTTTCCCGCAACTGGGCCAGAATCTTCGTCGGCACTACGAACACACACTGTTGTTTACGGATCAAATGTTCGTCATCTTTCCCGGCATCGGTGCGGTCCTCGTGACCGAGCACTCCAGCAGGTATCGATTCGACATCGTGGGAACCGATCAGGCAATCGCCGACCATCGCGTCATGAAGCTTGAGGCCTACATACTGAACGAAACCGGCGGTCAACGCATCCGGTTTGATTGGGCCAAGGCCGCCCACGTCCCTGTGCCCTTCCGGTAGGCAGCACCTCGCACAGGCGGACCGGTGTGACGGCCAGGCTCGAGGAACGAGCATGTAGACGACGTGCAGAGCACCGGACACCACGGCTCCCAGCATGAAGCCGCTCCGGTCGGTGCTCCGGGCTTTTGTCCTGTCAGATGACGGCCCCTAACAGGTAGCCCCTTTCCTCCTGTCCCGCCCGCGCGGATAATGAGGACATGGATGTGCCGCCGGCGCCCGGCGAGTTCGACGAATCCACCGAGTTGGAGCGCCTGCGGCGACGCGCGTACGGACGGAATGCCGACATCGCGGGGGATGCGGCGGCTCGGGCTCGGCTCACCGAACTGGAGGCCGCGGTCACCGACCCCGACCCTGACTCACGGGCGGTCACCGAGAGCGACCCCGCCGAGGGTCCGATCGCTGATTCCGCTCCCATCGGCGAAGCCCCCGCGGCGCCGTGGTGGCGCCGCAGCTGGCTGACGATCCTCGGCGGGACCATCACGACCCTCGCCCTAACCGCGGCCATCGTCGCGTGGATGCAGCCATCTGCGCCGGACTACGTGCGCACGCCGAACTACGCATTTCCCCCGGACGCCATTCTCGGGCTGGTGTCGGAGGGCACGGAGGCCGATGAGCCGAACGACCCGCACGGCACTCTCAACCGGCTGGGGCTGAATGCCGATGCGATGCGGCGCTACGAAACCTACGGGTACCTCACCGTCTGGAGCGGGAAATCTCGCTACGGTTCTACCTGCCTGCTCGTGGCCCATCCCGTTCAAGGGCTCAACGAGGGGATCGGTGCCGAAGCGTGTTCCCCCGACGGTGACGAGACCATCGCTGACCTAGCGCAGACGACGCGCAGTCTCACCCGGTTCGTGCTCAAGAGTGACCATGTCGATGTTTACGAGTACGTGCGGCCCGCGGAGCCGGGCCCGCCGCCAGGCTGACCAGACGCCGCGAGCTGATCCGGTCGACCGGTGTCCGCGTGCCCACCAGCGTGAGTGTCGGGGGATCAATGACCTGTGGTATCTCTTCATAGTCTCTCGGCAATCTGGTGCGCCGAGCGGGCCGGTCGAGCCGATGGCACTATCTGGCCGTCAGGCTGCCTGCGCCGCTGCCGCACCTCATCCTCGACGCGACCTCGAACAACAGGCTCGGCAGCGACCTGCCCACCGGAGTCGATCGCGCCCAGCGGTTGTCTCTTGAGGGAGGTTTCGTCCGGTGGTTCCACCTGTATAGGCCGGTCACGTACCGGTCGGACGCGCTCTACCTGCTGCCAGCGCTCGTCGATATCGGGATGAACGGGTACCCGGGCAGGAGGTCGCCCCGGTTCCTTTTTTGCACGTTGCTCTACGTCGTGCCCGGGATCTTCGCGTTTGCCGGGCTGATGTCCATCATCGACGGCAGGTAAGACCAGGCCGGGCGCCCAACCCTTGACACGCTACTTGTTTTTTGCAAGTGTGGATGGTGTCCATCTCCGGACCCCTCAGTGATACCGAACTCACGAAAGGAAGAGCACCATGACTTCGATGTTCGTCAATCTGCCGGTGACCGATCTGGATCGCGCGAAGGCCTTCTACACGGCGATCGGATTCACCATCAACCCGCTTTTCACTGATCACAACGCGGCCTGCGTCGTCGTAGAGGAGGATCACAGCGCGATCATGCTGCTGGTCCGCGCGTATTTCCAAACCTTCACCGAGCTTCCCCTCGGTGACCCGGCCGTGAACCCGTCGGTGTCGACCGCAATCTTCCTGGACAGCCGGGAAGCGGTAGACGCCAGCGTCGCCGGGGGCGTCGCAGCCGGAGGCACGGAGGCGCAGGAGCCTTCCGACTACGGCTTCATGTATCAGCGTCAACTCACTGACCCCGACGGCAACATTGTCGAGTTCGGCTACATGGAGCCGGTCGCCGCCGAGCAGGGGCCGGGCGCCGTCCTGAACCAGCAGGCCTAGCCAGCGATGGCTGCACGCGACTATGGGCAGTACTCCGGTGTCTCCCGCGCCATGGAACTCGTGGGCGAGCGCTGGGCCCTGCTCATTGTTCGCGACCTGCTCGTTGGGCCGCGCCGCTATGGAGAACTCGCCGAGGGACTGCCCCGCATCCCGAGCAACATCCTGGCGGCGCGACTCAAGGAACTGCAGTCGGCCGGTGTGATCCGCCGGGCACCGCGCTCGCGCGTGATCGTCTACGAGCTGACGCCGTACGGCCGCGAGCTCGAGCCCGTTGTGCTGGCGTTCGGCGCCTGGGGCTTCAAGGCGATGGGTGAGCCGCGGGATGAGCAAGTCATCACTCCCGACTCGCTGACGATGGATCTGCGAACGACGTTCCGCGCCCAGGTGGCTGCGAATCTGCCCCCCACCGCCTACGCGGCGCAATTCGGTGGCGCCGAGCTGCTCATCAGGGTAAAGGGCAGAACCCTGGACGTGACCCGCGGGGACGGACCTGCAGACCTCGCCTTTGTGGCCGGTCCGGACATCCACCTGCTCATTCTGGGTGAGCTCGCACCGGCTCGTGCGATCACAACGGGGGTGATCAAGGTGCTACATGGACGTGCCGACCTGCTCGACCGTTTCGCGAGCACCTTCAATCTGGTCGCCTGATCACGAGCGCGACCGCGTCGTCCGGCGTAGCTTGGGGGGCAAACGGCGTCACCTTGACCTGAGGGAGCTGAAGATGAAACGACGACTTCGATGCCGGCTCGGGTTGAACAAATGGGTCATCTAGCAGGACTCGCCGGACGCGCCGAGGTACCACGGCTGCCGCTTCTGCGACAAGATCAGGGACGACAGACAGCCCATTGCCGACCTTGGCGGCGGCTTTTGAGTCTCCGGGTGTTGCACCGAGTGCTTCAAACTCCGAGACTCGAAACCATCGGTTCGGTCGAGCCTCACTGTGACGAAAGTCCCGCTTCACCCCGCGTAGCGTTGACCGGGCGGGATCGAGATGCCTGACGATGTGGGCACGACGCTCACCAGCCACGTCCGTCCGCGAGGAGACAACGCCATGACACCTGCGCCGAGGTCGCGCGTCCGCAGCACCCGCACCGGTCGGGCTCCGCTGAGCAGCCTTGGCATCCCGTTCGGGCTGTCCGGCCTGGCCGGCACCTGGACCATGGCCGCACACACCTCGCTCACGCCGAACATCATCGCCGAGGGAATGTGGATGCTCGCGGCAGCCGCCTGGATCGTCGTCGTCACGAACTACCTCCGGCGATCCGGTTATCACGGCGGCAGCATCGGCGAGGATCTCCGCGACCCCGTGCAGGGCCCTTTCGCGTCGCTCGCACCGACGTCGGCGTTGTTGGTCTGCACCCACTACGCGCAGTATTTCCCGCTCGCCGGCCGCATCGCCACGGGTGTATTCATGGTGATCGGCCTGCTCTTCGGCACCTGGTTTCTTGCTCAGTTCGCTCTCCGCGAGCGCAGCATCGACAGCATCCACGGCGGCTACCTGTTGCCCACAGTCGCCGCAGCGTTCATCATCGGGCAGGGGGCAGGCACGTTCGGCTGGACGTTGTTGGGCGAAGCGGCCATCGCTGTCGGTATCTTGTTTTGGCTGATGCTGGGCACGATCATCCTGGCGCGGATGGCGTTCCGCCCGGCGCCGCCCGACGCTCTCCTGCCGACCTTCGCGATCTGGTCCGCACCGCCGGCGGTCGCCGGAAACGCGTGGTTCGCGGTCAACGGCGGCCGCGTCGACCTGGTCGAGACGATGTTGCTCGGTGCCTTCGTCGTGCTGATCCTCGTGCAACTGATGATGCTGGGCACCTACTGGCGGCTGCCTTTCACCCTGGGGTTCTGGGCATTCACGTTCACCGCGGCCTCCAGCGGAACCTATACGGCACACTGGCTGGCGCTCTGGGGCGGTCCAGGCCACGCGGTGTGGGCGTGGCTCGCCACTGGGGTCGCCACGATGCTGATCGGGAGCATCGCCGTGCGATCCGTCGCCCTGCTGAGCGGTCGGACTGGTAAGCCGAGCTGGGCCGACCCGAAGCCGGGAGAGTCGGGCCCGTGTAGTCCGTGATGGTCGCACTCTGGATGTGATGTCTAGCGGCAGAGGGCGTGCGGGACGATCATGGGCCGATGGTGCTCTTCACTGATCGCGTGGAAGCTGGTCGTCGACTGGCCCTGCAGCTCGACTACCTGCGTGGGCAGGACATTGTGGTACTCGGCATTCCCCGCGGGGGAGTGCCGGTGGCGTACGAGGTCGCCGCGTCACTCGACGTCCCTCTCGACGTCATCGTCGTGCGCAAGCTCGGCGTGCCCTTCCAGCCCGAATTCGCGATGGGCGCCATCGGCGAGGGCGGGGAGCAACTCATCGACGAATCGACCGTGGCCTTGACCGGGGTGACCGACGCCGAGGTGAGCGCGGTCGAAGCTCGCGAGCGGGTGAACCTCGACGCGCGGGTCGAGCGACTTCGGCCGGGCCGCGACCGGATCCCACTCGATGGCAAAACCGTCGTGATCGTGGATGACGGGGTGGCTACGGGGGCGACAGCACGAGTGGCGTGCGACGTGGCCCGCAGGTTCGGCGCCGCGACCGTGATCCTCGCGGTGCCCGTGATCGCCGCCTCGACCCTGGCGGAGATGACCGGCGCTGACGACATCGTCTACCTGGCGGCGCCGGAGACCTTCTGGGCGGTCGGCCAGTTCTACACCGACTTCTCGGCCACTACCGACGACGAGGTCGCTCGGCTGCTCGACGAGGCGGCACGGCGGCTCACCGGGCCGTCGGGTGCTGGCGACTCGGACCTCGAGGCGGGGGTCGACGACGAGGTCGAGATCCCCGTCGACACCGTGCCCCTGAACGGGCATCTGCACCTGCCCGCGTCGCCGACCGGCGTGGTGCTCTTCGCCCACGGGAGCGGCAGCAGCCGGCACAGCCCCCGCAACCAGTACGTGGCCGATGTGCTGTTCGAGGCCGGGCTGGGCATCCTCCTGTTCGACCTGCTCACGCCGGAGGAGGAGCTGGACCGGGAGAACGTCTTCGACATCGAGCTGCTGGGCCGGCGATTGGTCGCCGTCACCGGCTGGCTGACCGACCGGTCCGACACCGCCGGATGCCGGATCGGCTACTTCGGTGCCAGCACCGGAGCCGCCGCAGCCCTGTGGGCGGCCGGCGATGCCGAGACGCATACTGCCGCTGTCGTGTCTCGCGGGGGCCGGCCCGACCTGGCCGGAACGAGACTACCGCTGGTGACCGCTCCCACCCTGCTCATCGTCGGCGGTGCCGATATCACCGTGCTGGAGGGCAACCGCGAGGCACAGAAACACCTGCGCTGCGAGAACCGGCTGGCCGTCATACCCGGCGCCACCCACCTGTTCGAGGAACCGGGCGCCCTGGGCGCCGCCGCCGAGTTGGCCGCCGACTGGTTCGCCCGCCACCTGGTGCCGCCGAACACCGCGGAGCCCGCCTAGGAACCAAGAAGTTTCCCGATCAGAAGCAAAAAAGCGCCATCCGAGGGCCCCATGCCGTATGGTCGCCCCTGGGGGAACAACAATGAAGCTTCGACTTGCCGTGAAAGATGTGTCCGGGGTGGTGGGTGAGGTCGTCGTGACGGCGGATGTCACCGCCACGGTGAGCGACATCGCCAGACACCTCTCCAGCCGAACGGTTCGTGGAACACCGGGGCTCTCGGCAGACATGGCCGGCGCCCAGCCCCCTGGGCTGGCCCCGGACCTCACCCTGCGAGCGGAATACCCTGGCCTCGTCACCGAAGTCCGCCGCCGCGCCCGTCTGGTGCGCTCCACCGGAGACGCCGGCCTGAAGACCGTAGAGTGGATCTTCCTCGTCGTCGGCATCCTCGTGATCGCCGGTATCGTCATCGCCGCGGTGACGGCGTTCGTACAGGCCCAGGTCGGCAAGCTGCCGGGCTAAGCCGCAGACCATGGCCAGACGACCGCGTTTCCGCACCACCCTCACGGCGCTTCGTCGTGAGGGGGCGTCAGAGCGCGGTTCACAGACGGTGGAAGCCCTCATCGTGCTGCCGATCCTGTTCGGCGTCTTCTTCGTCATTGTGCAGGGTGCGGTGTGGTTGCACGCCGGCAACATCGCCCAGGCCGCAGCGTCCAGCGCCTACAACGCGGCCCGGCTGTATGACGCCGTGGCGGCGGATGGCGTGGCCGCCGGCACTGCTTCTGCCCAGCAGACCGGCACTGTGCTCGACGGTGCCGTGGTGGTGGTGGTGGATAGAACGATCACCACCGTGACCGTCACCGTCAGCGGCAACGCACCCACGCTGGTTCCCGGCTGGGACACCCGAGTGGAACGCACAGTGTCCGGACCGGTAGAACGGTGGATCACACCATGAGGCTACGTCGATGGCTGCGCGGGCGGCTGCACGGCTCCGGCGAGCGCGGCTCGATGTCCGTCGAGCTGGTGCTGATCGCGCCGGCGCTGGTACTGGTCATCCTGCTGCTGGTGGCCGGCGCCCGGGTGGCCCTGGCCGGCAACGCCGTCGAATCCGCCGCTGTCGCCGCGGCCCGGGACGCGTCGCTGTCCCGCACGACCGCCGGCGCCCAGGCCAGCGCACAGCTGGCCGCGCAGACCTCGGTGGCGCAGTCCGGCCTCGCCTGCGCGGACCTCAGCGTGTTCGTTGACGACAGTGGGCTCAATGTTCCCCTGGGGGAGGTAGGCACCGTGAGCGCCATCACCACCACGGCGAGCTCGCCCGTGGACGCCTTCCGGGAACGACCATGACTTCTCGCCGACTCATCGCATCTGATGTACTTCCAGTCCTTCAAAGGAGCACCATGACCACGCTGATCACCCCGATGTCAATCAGTCAGAAGCGCACGTTTGGCCTTTTGGGCTCGTCCCTGGTGGCCGCAGTGATTCTGGCAGGTTGTTCGAGCCCGGCGCCACAGGCTGCGCCGACCCCTGAAGCCACCGCCGCGACAGCTACTCCACAGAGCTCGGCGGCTCCCGCGCCGACACCCACCTCAGCGGCTGCTCCCACGAGCGAGTCTGAGGCTGTGGTCGCGGCCGAGGCGACCCTCGCTCAGTTCGTCCAGATCATGAACGCTGTTATTGCGGAGAAGGGAGTTTCACCCGAGCGAATCAACGCGGTTGCAGTCCCTCCAGCAAATACCTCTGTCATCACCACGGCTCAAGCCATCGCCGATCAGGGCTACGTGGTCACCGGGGGAATCACCAGCACCGTAGAGGACTCGTATTCTGGGGGCCTGGAAGCGGATGGGACGACCGTCCCCTTCGGATCTGTGATGGTCACCACCTGCTACGACAGCTCCACCCGAACGGTCACCCTGCCCAGCGGGGAGGCTGCACCCCAGCCACCGAACCCGCGTGGTTTGTCGACAATAACTGTCGTATATAGCCCCGCCGCGGGTGCCTGGTTTGTGAGGTCGTTGGAGGACACAGGTGAAGCTTGCTAAACAACAGACGTCTGCTCCTCCTCACCTTGCTCAATGGAGCACTCGTTGCAGGAGCAGTTGCCGGCGCTCCCATCGCGGCCTTCGCCGAGACCGCACCCGGTCTTTACTGCAACGAGTTCGGGAGGAGATCACCGGAGCCGTCCTGGACGCCGCCGACGAGCTTGCCGCGCGGGCCCGGATCTCGGGCGTCGCCGACAGTGCTGTCCTCGCCGCGAGCGCGCGCGGGCTCGTCGAGCCTGTACCGTTGGTCGAGCCTGCGGCGTTAGTCGAGCCTGTCGAGACCCGGTGAGACAGGTCAAAAAACTGCATCGTCGCGCAAAATTTGTCAGAAAGGATGCGGAGAGCCCGAACGGGTGATCCCAACCAAGTCAGCATGAAAACCTTCTTCCACCACTTCTCGTGGTCGCTCATCGTGTCCTTGATAGCGCTCGTCATCGCGCTGGT
This sequence comes from Cryobacterium sp. TMB3-10, assembly GCF_004402305.1. NCBI lineage: Bacteria > Bacillati > Actinomycetota > Actinomycetes > Micrococcales > Microbacteriaceae > Cryobacterium > Cryobacterium sp. TMB3-10. Next base: position 238,241 of record NZ_SOGH01000002.1, read on the forward strand.
TTACGGCGGCTGGGCTGCGGTTGCCCTCTGCGTGATCCTTGGGCTGATGGAGATCTCGCTGTCATTCGACAACGCGGTTGTCAATGCCAGGGTGCTGGAGAAAATGTCGGAATTCTGGCAGAAGATCTTCCTCACGATCGGCATCCTCATCGCCGTCGTGGGGATGCGCCTGATCATGCCGCTCATCCTGGTGTCCGCAACCACGGGTCTGTCTTTCGGCGAGGTCATCACCCTGGCCCTGCAGAAGGGTGACCCGGCCACCGTCGGCACCTACGGCCACTATCTGCACGATGCCCACCCGCAGATTGCGGCCTTCGGCGGAATGTTCCTGCTCATGCTGTTTCTGGACTTCATTTTCGAAGAGCGGGACATCACCTGGCTCAGCTGGTTGGAGAAGCCGCTCGCACGGGTTGGAAAGCTCGATTCCTTGTCCTACGTTGTCGCGCTCGCAGCCCTGCTGGGCGGAGCTGCCATTGCCGACGATGCCTCTGTGGTCCTTGTTGCCGGCGTGCTCGGCCTCATCACGTACGTTCTGGTGAACGGACTCGGGTCATTGTTCGAGGGCAGCGACGCGGCCGAGGCAGTGTCGAACACCACACGCGGCGGCGCGTCCACGCTTGCCGTGCTCACCGGCCGGGCAGCGTTCTTTTCTTTCCTCTACCTCGAAGTCCTCGACGCCTCTTTCTCGTTCGATGGCGTCATCGGCGCGTTCGCAATCACCGCGGACCCGATTATCATCCTGCTCGGTCTCGGTCTGATCGGCGCGATGTTCGTCCGATCGCTCACCATCTTCCTGGTGCGCCAGGGCACCCTCAACGACTACATCTACCTCGACCATGGCGCCCACTGGGCCATCGGTGCGCTCGCGGGCATCCTGCTTCTGAGTATCGGTTTTGAGATCCCGGAGATCGTCACGGGTCTCATCGGGGTGTTCCTGATCTGCGCAGCCTTCCTCTCGTCGGTTCTCGTGAACCGGCGCGAATCGGCCGAAACCCTGGTCAAGGCCCCTGAACTCGTCGACAGTCCCTAGCGTCGGTTCTCGCCGCGCCAGCGACCGTCGTGGAAGGCCAGGGCCGCCGGGCGCACCTCGACGACTCCGTAAAGTGCGGCAGGGCACTTCTCCGCCCATTCCAGCGCGGCGGCCCGGTTCGGCACGTCGATCACGAAGCAGCCGGACAGGGATTCGACGGCGTCGATGAATGGACCGTCGCGCACCTCCCTGCTGCCGCCGCGGAGCGTCACCGTGGTTGACTCCGCGGCGGGCCTGAAGATATCCGCTGCGACCAACGCGCCCGATTCCTGTAACGACGCCGCGTACGCGTCGAACAGCTCCCGAAACGGCGGCAGCTCCTCCTCGGAGATATCGCCCTCCCTGGTCTCAGCCTTGATGATGAGCAACGAGAAGCGCATGAGATCTCCTTCGATATGCGGTTACAGGTCGAGCGATTCGTGGGGTTCGAGCGGGAAGAAGGTGCCGCCGTTCTGTTCCGTGGCGGACTTGATGCGGGAGCCGGCGAGGTCCTTGCCGCTCCGCGACAAACCCATCTCGTGGGTCGGAAAGCTGCGCACCGGCTTGATCGCGAGAACGTAGTCGATGACCTCGCTGATCTTCAGCCACGGCGCCCCTGCCGGGACGGCCAGGGTCTTCACCGTGACTCCCTCGGGGATGGTGAACGCATCACCGGGGTAGAACAGCTCGTCGTTCACGAGCACCCCCACGTTGTCGATCACCGGGATGGACGAGTGGATCACGGCGTGCTTCTGGCCGAAGAACCGCAGCGTGAACGGGCCCGCCTCAACGGTGTCTCCCTCGGCGACCACTGTCACGGCGATGTCACCGGCCGCCGCGGCGACACCGGTCGGCCCGTAGATGGGAACGCCGGGGTTCATGGCCAACACCCGGTTCAACTGCTCGGGTGTCCAGTGGTCGGCGTGCTCGTGGGTGATCACGATCGCGGCCGCATTGGCGGTCTCGGTCAGCGCGGTGGTGAACGAGCCGGGATCGATGAACAGCTTCTGCCCTGAGGCTTCGAGGACGAGTGCGGCGTGTTCGAGTTTGGTCAACTTCATGTCTCGAGCTAATACCCAAACCAGACCGCGGGCAACGCGCGACACGCGCATCCTGCGAGCACCCGCACCCGCACCCGCACCCGCACCCGCACCCCGCACGACGCGCGGACGACGCGCTCGATTTGAACTCGGTAACCAGGCTGTGGCATACTCGTGAAGTTGCAAAAACGGCCCCATCGTTTAGCGGCCTAGGACACCGCCCTCTCACGGCGGTAACACCGGTTCGAATCCGGTTGGGGTCACCAACGCCCGGCCTCCTTCTCACGAAGGAGGCCGGGCATTTTTTGTTCAACGGTGGAACCCCGGCGCAGGGCTTCCTGAACAGCCCCGGCGTCACCGGGCCGCTGCAGCCCTTCTTCGTCGGAATCGCCAGCCCGCTGGTGGACTTCCTCTTCATGCTCGGCATGATCGCCGTGGGACTCGCCGTCATGCTCGGTGTGGGTCTGCGGGTCAGCGCCGTTGCCGGCAGCCTCATCATGGTCTTCATGTTCCTGGCCGAGTGGCCCTTCGCCGCCGGCGCGGCCTCGACCAACCCGCTGGTGGACTACCACATCATCTACGCGCTGGCTCTGATCGTCGTCGCCGTCTTCGCGGCCGGCGACACCTGGGGCTTCGGCAAGACCTGGAAGGCACTGCCGATCGTGAAGAAGTACACCTGGCTGATCTAGCCAGTCAACACGCAGAAGTACCTGGCCGGCCGCCCCTCGGGGTGGCCGGTTCTGTTCTGCCCGCAGCCGGCCGCAGGCTACTTGGCGGCGCCGCGCTGGTTGCCGCGGGTGATTCGGGCGACTTCGTCGTCAATGGCGTCTTCGGTGATGATGCCCCGGTTGGGTCCGAAGGCGTCGAGGCCGATGAAGAAGGCGGCGATGCCCATGCCGCCGATCGGCCAGATCGGCCAGAAATACCCGCCCGGATCCGTCAACAACCACACGGCGATGACGATGAGAGAAACCCCGAGCCAGACGCCGCAATAGTTCCAGAAGTCACGGCGCGCCTTGAGCCGCTTCGTCGCGAGTTTGCGGAGTTCTTCGTTGTTCATACCGCGAGGGTATCGCCGGTACGGTGCCGCGACCATCCCCCGACCGGCCGAGGTGGCCGGAGGGGAGTGCGACGCCCGTATTTCCCGGTCAGAGTGCGTCTGAACAAGCCCAGGGTATTGGTACGGTGGTACCTCGACTTCCCCCGAACAGGGCGGAAGCGCTCCGAATCGGAGCCGGACGGATTTTTTCGGAGTGCACATGGCAGTCAACGGCGAGAGTGCGATCACCCTCGGCGACTCGAGCGTGCACTTCAGCTTCAGTGCCGGCAGCGACGTCGGACGGGTGCGCAAGGTCAACGAGGACAGCTATCTGGCCCAGTCACCGGTGTTCTTTGTCGCCGACGGCATGGGTGGTCACGCGCACGGTGACGCCGCCAGCCAGACCGTCATCCGGGTCTTCGACGACCACATCGAACAGGGCGTGCCCTCGACCCCCGAGCGGATCCTCGACGCGATCCACTCGTCGAACGACGCGGTGCGCGACCTCAGCGCTGCTGACGACTTCGGTACCGCAGTGTCCGGCACGACCCTCACCGGCGTCGCGTTCGTCGATGCCGGCGACGACGTCGGCTTTCACTGGATGGCGTTCAATATCGGTGACTCCCGTATCTACACCTGGGATGGTCGTACCCTCGAGCAGCTCAGCGTCGACCACTCCGCGGTTCAGGAGATGGTGGACGCAGGCTTGATCAAGGCGATGGATGCCGAGAGACACCCGGACCGCAACGTCATCACCCGCGCCATCGGGGCCGACGAATTCGTCGACGCGGATGTCTGGCTGTTGCCCGCGACCGGACGCCACACCTTCCTGCTCTGCTCCGACGGTCTCACCAAGGAACTGTCGGTCGTCGAGATCGCGGAGCTGCTGGCCTCGCACGCCGTTCCCGAGGACCTCGGATCACTGGCCGACGTGCTCGTCGCCGCTGCGCTGGCCAAGGGCGGCCGGGACAACGTCACCGTCGTCATCGTCGAGTCGACATGGGGTGATCCCGGCCCGGACAACGATGTGACCCGCGAAAGCCCGGCGGGGTTGCACCAGAATCTTGAAGATACGCGGCCACGCAACACGAATCCGGACTGAAGAACGGCAATGGGGGGATCTGTGCTTTCGTACGACGACGACAACCGGGGCGGATGGCTGGCGGCAGCGACGGGGGACCGTCTGGTGCTCCTGCCCGCCGCCGATTCCGCCGCCGGCGCCCGCGTCTGGGCGAGCCTGGTCGGTGCCGGGTCGAGCGAGCAGGGTGCCCGCGCCGTGCTCGACGAACTCACCGCCGGTGGCCTGTCCAAGACCCCGCCGTTCGCTCTTCTCACCTGGGATGACTCCGTGCCGGCGACGGTACGGGTCTTCGTGCGAGGAGAAGTCGAGGTCGTTCTGACCACGGCCGACGGTGACCTGTCGATCGGCGGCCTGGGCATCTCAACCTGGGTGGAGCGCTCCGTAGCGGACGTCACCGCTCTCTCGGTGACCGCTGTGCCCGTTGTTGCGGATGCCGACCCGATCGGCACGGATGACCTCGCCGCCCTGCCACTCGGGGCCGGCCTTCCCCTCCGGGCGGGCATGGTGCGCACCCGTCGCCTGCGCCTGGCCGTCGACGGCGCCAGTGCGGCGTCGCCGACTCGGGCCGAGCCGACTCGAGTCGAGCCCGTTCGAGTGCAACCGACCGCGCAGATCGTGCCGCCGCCGGCAGCGCCGAAGACCGCACCTGCACCGCTGCCGCCGGCCCGCCCGATCGCCGAACCGGCCAGCGAGCAGACCATCTCCGACATCCCGGCGGCGGAGCCTGCCAACGCACCGCCCGCCGAGCCCGCCCCAGAGCCCGACGCCGACCCCGCCGGCGGCTACGACCATTTGTTCGGTGCGACCGTGATGCGCGGTGTCGAGCAGGCGGCCGTGCGGCCTGAAGCCGAGGCCGAGGCCGATGACGACGAGCCCGTCGCGCCGGCAGTTGTCGCGCCCTCCGACACCGACCCGGACGACACCGACCCGGACGACGACGACCCGGACGACGACGAGCTCGACGGCGACGAGCTCGACGGCGACCTGCCAGGCGACCACGACGGCCACACCGTGATGAGCGGTGACATCCAGAGGATGCGCGCTTCGCGTCGCCGTATCGCCGCCGAACCAGCCGCCGTCGCTCCTCGGCTCTACCTGCTGCTGCCCAGCGGGGTGCGGGAACCGCTCAGCCAGCCGATCCGGGTGGGTCGGGCGCCGAGCGTCAGCAAGATCTCCGGTGGCCTCGTGCCCAAACTGGTGAGCCTGGGCGGTGCCGACCAGGATGTGTCGCGCAACCACGTGCACTTCACCGTCGAGGGCGACACCGTCGTCGTCACCGACCTGCATTCCCGCAACGGCACCCTGGTCGTGCTGCCGGGCAAGCCGGCCCAGAAGTTGCGCCAGGGCGAACCCACCGCGGTCATCGTGGGCACCGTCATCGACCTCGGTAGCGGCATCACCCTCACGGTCGGCCAGGAGTGATGCGCCGCGCACCTTCCGTCGCCCCGGAACTGCCCGGCTACGAATATGTCTCCGTCCTCGGCTCCGGCGGCTTCTCCGACGTGTTCCTCTACCAGCAGCGCCTGCCCCGGCGCCGGGTCGCAGTGAAGGTCCTGCTCACCGAACAGCTGAACCCCTCCACCCAGGCGCAGTTCGTCGACGAAGCCAACCTGATGGCGCAACTGTCGACCCATCCGTACATCGTCACGATTTACCACGCCGATGTCGCGGGCGATGGCCGGCCGTACTTCGTGATGGAGCATTGCTCGGGCCCGAGCTTGGCCGAACGTTACAAGCGCCAGAAATTCGGGGTCGAGGACGCCCTGCGCACCGGAGTGCGCCTGGCCGGCGCGATCGCGACCGCCCATTCGGCCGGCATCCTGCACCGCGACATCAAACCGGCCAACGTTCTCACCAACGACTTCGGCTGGCCCGCCCTCACCGACTTCGGCATCTCGTCGAGCCTCGACGAGGAACTGCCCGTGCAAACCAGCACCGGTAACCACCGCCCGGCCGGGTCGGAGTCCACCGGCGCCGGAGAAAGCCAGTCGGTCGGCATGAGTGTGCCCTGGTCGCCGCCGGAGATGTTCGAGGACGACCCGCGGCCCGACGTGCGCAGCGACGTCTTCTCGCTGGCCGCCACCATCCACACCCTCCTGGCCGGACAGACGCCGTTCGAGATCCACGGGCGGTCCAACGGCACCCTCGATCTGATCGGTCGCATCGAACGCGGTGCCATCACCCCCATCGGCCGTGACGATGTGCCGCGCTCGCTCGTGGCCGTACTGGCCAAGGCCATGGCCACCCGGCGCGACGACAGGTTCGCCACCGCCGTGGACTTCGCTCGCGCCCTCCAGCGGGTGGAGCTCGAACTCGGTTACGCGCCAACGGGTATCGACATCCCCACCATCGCGGGCACCGAGCACGGCAAACCGGATGCGCCGGCCGGCGACGACGAGACCCGGGCGCGTTCCGTGGTGTCAATCGCCGCGCAGGCCCCGGCTCCGGCCCGGGCCGCCCCGGCGACGCCCGCAGCGCCGCACGCCGAACCGGATCAGGCGGACGCGACACGCGTGCGCGGCGCCCGGGTGATCGAACCGGGCAGCGCCCCATCCGGCAGCGCTCCCGCCAGGAGCGCCGACGCCGGCACGCCCGCCCCCGGCACCCCCAGCCCGGCCAAGGAAGCCACCGTCGTACGCCCCCGCGACTCGGTACGAGCACAGGAACCCGCCTCAGCGCCCGCCGCCGCCGACGATGCCCCGATAGAGAACGCATCCGGCCGTCGCCGCCTGGTGATGATCGGGTCCATGGCCGCGGCCGTGCTCCTGATCGGCGCCGTGGTCGCCGCGGTCACCCTCACCGGCATCGACAACTCCGCCCTCACCCCCAGCGCCTCTCCGGTACCGGCCAAACCGGACAGCGTGAATTCGGCCGCCGGAGTGCCGGCGCCGGTCCTCGAGGGCACCGCGACCTCCGAAGACGGCAGTCAGGTCACCTTCACGGTCAGCAACCCGTCCCCGTTGGACGGCGACGTTTACAGGTGGGCTCGCGCCGAAACCCCCAACCAGCCCAAGCTCAGCACTGTCGCCGACATCACCGTTGACGGCGTCGTGCCCGGCAGCACGGTCTGCGTGGACATCTACCTGCAACGCACCGACGGCAAGATTTCGGAGGCCAACCGTGCCTGCAACCGCTGAAATCACGCCGGTGCAGCCGCTGCGGATTGAATTCTGCGGCGAGTGGTACGGGGTGGAGCCCGGAGCGGACTTCTCGATCGGGCGCGAGTCCGACCTCACCATCGACGACAATCCGTATCTGCACCGCACCTTCCTGCGGCTCTACGAGGACTACGGAATGTGGTGGATCGCGAACGTGGGCAACCTCTTGTCTGCGACGGTGTCGGACACCACCGGCACGGTGCAGGCCTGGCTGGCGCCCGGTGCCAAACTGCCCATCGTCTTCCAGACCATGCACGTGATGTTCAGCGCCGGCTCGTCCACCTACGACTTCACCATCCACGCCGAGTCCGACTTCTACAACACCTCGCTGTCGGCCTCGCACGAGGGCGGTACCACCACCATCCTGCCCGTGACCCTCACGACGAGTCAGCGCCTGCTGATCGTGGCCCTGTCCGAGAGCATCCTCACCCAGGCTGTGCCCGGGCGGGGCGCCATTCCCAGCTCGGCGGAGGCCGCGGCACGGCTGGGCTGGAGTATGACCACGTTCAACCGCAAGCTCGACAATGTCTGCAGCAAACTCGACAAGCTCGGCGTCGCCGGGCTTCGCGGCGGTACCGGCCATCTGGCCACCAATCGGCGGGCTCGACTGGTGGAGTACGCCGTCGCCACCCGGCTGGTGAGTCTGGACGATGTTGTCCTGCTCGACCGGGCGGCCGAGGGGGAGTGACCGGTGGGGACCCTGAGTTCGTGGTTGCGCGGCCGCAAGATGTCGGCTTCGGTAGTGGCCCTGTCGGTGATGGCCGGCGTGCCGCTGTCGTTCGCGGTGCTGCACGAGGGTTTCCCGGTGACGGATGTCGACCTCTCGGCCCGTGATGTGTGGGTCACCAACGGCAAGCAGCTGCTGGCCGGCCGGTTGAACCGGCAGATCGAAGAGCTCAACGCCTCGGTCAACGCCGCGTCCAGCGCCTTCGACGTGTTGCAGAACGGCGATGACGTCTTCCTCATCGATAGCAGTGTGGGCTCGATCGAACGTATCGACCCCGCCTTCACCACCCTTGGCGAACGTGTCGACGTGACGCCCGGCTCCGAGGTGCTCCACGGCGGCGACTCGATCGCCGTGATGGCCCCCTCCGGTGACGTGTGGGTACTCAACGCCGCCGGCGAACTGAGCTTCGACCCCAAAACCACCGACCCGGTGATGGAGCTCGGCGCGGGCGGTCACATCGCCGTTTCGCAGGACGGCGTGGTCTTCGGAGCATCATCGACCGAAAAGAGCCTTTTCAGCTACGACCCGTCCTCCGAAGACACGGCCCAACCGGTAGCGAGTGGCCTGCCGAAGCTGGGCGAGTTCCAGATTGCGGCAGTGGGGGACACCGCCGTTCTGCTGGACACGGAGAACCATCGGCTCGTTGTCGACGGTGAGAGCATTGAGGTTCCCCAGACTGCTCTGAAGTTGCAGCAGACCGGGGCCGAGAACGACGTGGTACTGGTGGCGACCACGAAGGCGCTGCTGAGGGTGCCTCTGAACGGCGGCGACATCGTCACGGTCGACGCGAAGCTGGATGCCGCGGTGACCGATCCGAAATCGGTGTCGGCGCCGGTGTGGTTGAACGGGTGCGCGCACGCGGCCTGGTCGGGTGCCCAGCGTTACCTCGCCGACTGCGACGGCTCCGAGGTAATGCGGGAGACGATCCAGCAGCCCACCCAGGGGTCGGTGCTTGAATTCAGGGTCAACCGTGATGTGATCGCGTTGAACAACCTCTCCAATGGCAACGTGTGGCTGGTGGATTCGAACATGCGCCTGGTCGAGAACTGGGAAGAGGTCACCCCGCCCGAGGAATCGGACGCTGAGGACGGCACCGAAAAAGCCGCCCAACAGTCCTTCGAAGACACCATCGCTGAGCGCACCGATGTGAACCGAGCCCCGTTGGCGCGCGACGATGCATACGGGGTGCGGCCGGGCAAGACCACGGTGTTGCCGGTGTTGGAGAACGACACCGACCCCGACGGTGACGTGCTCACGGTCACCAACATCAGCGGGTTCTCCCCGTCGCAGGGCAGCCTGGATTACATCGACGGTGGCCGGGCCGTGCAGTTCACTCCCGCCGAGGATGCGGCCGGCACGGTGTCGTTCCGGTACACGGTGGCCGATGGTCGCGGCGCCGTCGCCGAGGCGCAGGTGAACGTGACCATGCGTCCGTTGGGGGAGAACCTGGCCCCGGTGTCGAACCGGGCCGGCGCCATCAGCGTGGAGCAGGGCCAGCTGGTCA
>NZ_SOGH01000006.1:0-92293 GCF_004402305.1 Cryobacterium sp. TMB3-10
GTGCCCGAAGCCGGAGCAGCCGACAGGGTCGCCGACACCGCACCAGACACCGCGACATTCGTCGCACCCGCCGCCGGCGTGGTCGACGACACCGTCACCGCCGCCGGAGCGGCCGCCGTGGTGAACGACCACGCCCCGCCGGACACCGCGGCCCCTGCCAGCGTCACCGCCGCGGAGTACGACGTCGACGCCGCCAGCGCTGCAGCCGGGGTGAACGTCACCACCCTCGTCGTCGCGTTGTAAGCGGATGTGCCCGCCACCGGACCCGCGGCGCTGGACAGGGCCAACGTCGGAGTGCCCGAAGCCGGAGCAGCCGACAGGGTCGCCGACACCGCACCAGACACCGCGACATTCGTCGCACCCGCCGCCGGCGTGGTCGACGACACCGTCACCGCCGCCGGAGGAGTGGTCGTGGAGGTGGAGAAGACCACGTCGACGAAGTAGTTCGCGGCTTGCCAGGTGTTGGTCGGGAAGCCTCCGGCCGAGGCATAGAGGTATCGACCGTTGTTTGCCGTGCCGGCCGTGAGGGGACCGACGGTGCGCGGGGTGGAGAAGAAGTTTGTCGTGGAGGCGTAGCGGCCGTTGGGTGCGAAGTAGGACACCACGTAGGTCTGGCCGGCGGTCAAGACCACGGGTGTCGCCAGCTGCGCGGTCTGCCAGCCTGACGCCGTCTCGTTGGTGAAGGTCACCGTCGCCAGCCGTTGGCCGGTGGACGACCAGAGCGACCCGGTGTGGGTGCCGGTGTTCGTCGAACCCTTGTAGAACCGGATCGCCGTGACAGAGCCCGATTCGGCCGAACTGAAGGACATGCCCAGTTCCACCGGCGAGGTGTCGTCGGGTGACGCGGCCTGCGCCGGGGTGAGGTTGCCGAGCAGGCTGTACGAGGTGCCGGTGCCGGGTGCTGCGGCCGTGGTGAACGACCAGGACCCACCGGGGAGGGCGGCGCCGGCGAGGGAGACGACCGCGGAATGCGCCGTGCCCGCCGGAAGCGCCGCCACCGGGGTGAACGTGACGACCCGAGTGGAGGCGTTGTAAGTCGACGCACCGGCAACCGCGCCCGCCTCGTCGGATACGGAGAGGGAGGGTGTGCCGGACGCGGGCGCGGCCGTCAGGGTCGCGGACACCGTCGCGGTCGCCGCGACACCGGTTGCGCCGGCGGCGGGGGTCGTCGAGGACACCGCGACGGCCGCCGCGCCTCCTCCGGTGAACACCACGTCGACGAGGTAGTCGGTGGAGGTTTGGTTGGTGGGGAAACCGGCCGCGTAGCTGAAGGTGCCCGCGTTGACGCCCGCGCTGAGCGGACCCCGCGTGTACGCGGCGGAGTACCCGCCCGGTGTCGCGGAGTATTGGCCGACCGTGGTGCGATAGCCGGCGACATACTCCGTGGCAGCCTGGATGCTCACCGGCGACCCGAAGACCAGGGTCTGCCAACCGGAGGTGCTCTCGGCGGTGAACGTTCCCGAGGCGAGGACGGTTCCGTCGGCGGCCCACAGTGTGCCGGTGTGGCTGCCCGTGTTGCCGGGCCCCTTGTAGAACTTGATCCCGGTGATCTGTCCGGCGGTCTGGGCGGAGAAGCGCACGCCCAGGGTCACCGCCTGGTTGTCCGCGACGGTCACCACGCTGGGCGTGGTGCTGTCGTCGTACAGGCTGCACGGGCATCCGCTGCCCGGGGCAGCCTGCACAGTGGTGAACGACCACGTGCCGCCCGAGCTGAGCGCGGCCCCCGCGGCGTCCCTGGCCGCCAGGGTCACGGTATACGTGGTGGCCTCGGCGAGCGCACTGCTCGGCGTGAAGGTGGCGACGCGGGTGGCGGCCGTGTAGCTCGTGCTGCCTGCGACGGCCGTGCCCTGCGCGTTACGCACAGTGAAGGCGACGGAGGAGGCGACGACCTCTGTGGAAATCGTGGCGCTGATGGCCGTGTTGAGGGCGACGCTGGAGGAACCCGGTCCAGGGGACTGGGCCGTCGCCGAGGGGGCGGTGTTGCCCGACCGGGTGAACACAGCATCGACGTAGTAGTTGCTCTGACCGTAGATGTCGGTCGGGAAGTCGCCGTTGGTGTTGTAGACGCTGGCCGGTTGGGCGCCGAAGCCGCCCGCGACGGCAAGGGGCGCACGGGTGACTCCCCGGTAGGCCCAGGGGTCGTCATCAGCTGAATACCGGCCCCTCGGCGCCCAGTATGAGGCAACGTAGGTCGTTCCAGCGGTGACGGTTACCGGGGTGGCGAAAGTGGCGGTCTGCCATCCGGACGCGGTTTCGTTCGTGAAGGTCGCGGTCGCCAGGCGGGTGCCGGTGGAGCTCCACAGCGATCCGGTGTGGGTTCCGGTGTTGGCTGTGCTCTTGTAGAACCGGATGCCGTCGATCGTTCCGTTCTCCGTCGGTGTCACCCGAAGGCCCAGCTCGACCGCGCTGGGGTCCTGCGAGTCGGGCTTGGCCGGAGCCTGGACTCCGAATACAGAGTGCGGCCCGGTGACGGTCACGGCGAGTGTGGTGGGCGTGGTCGGATAGTTGGCGCTGTCGTCGATCGCCCGGATTCGGATGCTCTGGGTGGCGACGCCGTGTTGAACGTAGGTGTGCGACCAGTTCGAGGTGCCTGTCGCCGCGCTCCAGCTGGTTCCGCCGTCAGTGGAGACCTCGACGCCGGCGACGACCCCGCCGGAGTCGGTGGCCGTTCCACTGATCGTGGTGCTGGCGCCGTTGGGCACGGCGGTTCCTGCCGCGGGAGAGGTGACGGTGACAGAGGGTGCGGTGGTATCGGTGCTCGCTGTCGTGGCTACCAGGCCGGCCGCCAACGTGGCGGGGGTGGCACCCATATCGGCCAGCAGGTTCACCTGTGCCTGTTGCATCCGCACGTCTGCCGGTGCGCCGGGGCCGTCGTGCTCCCGGTCGAGCCCCCACGTCCACTGCACGCTGCCGGCCGAGAACACGAGGGCCCCGCTCGGTGCCTTGTAGAGGGTGACATGGTGCGTCGTGCTGCCTTGCCTGACGGTGTTGCCGAAGTCAGTGAGGTATTCCGGCACCGATCCCGTGGTCGTCGACAGCCTGATCAGACCGGCCGGTCGGAAGCCGTTGTCGATGTCTTCGTTTGATTCGTAGCCGACGGTGTGCGGCGCCAAGGCCGCGGAGGTTCCCGCCGCGAGGCTGGACAAACCGGTGTTCCGCCACAGGCGTGTCTTGCCCTCAGCGGCCGAGACCGTGACAGGGAGGTCAGAGTAATTGGACTGGTATTGCGTGCCGGTCAGCCCGTTCTCGGGGAGGCCCCCCCCGTTGACCGAGGACGCAAACCGGGGGTCACGCCAGGTACCGGTCCACTCGGCGGAGGGGTCGATCTTCCGCTGGCTCCAGGTCTCCTTGTAGGACACCAGGGTGCGGTAGGCCGTTGCGCTGCTGTCGGCGGACGGCTCGTACCGGGTCCGCCAGTACACCTCGTTGCCGGACAGGAACTGCAGGTTCACACCGGCGTCTCGTGCGGCCTCCACGTTCTTGCGCTGGGCTCCTGACCAGTACTCGTCGTGGCCGACGGAGAGGAAGACTTCGTGGTTCTTCAGGCTGGCCCCGAAACGATCGGTGTCGACGCCGCTGAAGTAGGAGACGTCATAACCGTTCTTCTCCAGGAACCTGACTGCCGGATACTCATTGCTGAAATAGAAGTCGCGACCGTCGATCCCCCCACGGGTCGCGACGGGCCGGTTGTAGCTGACCTTGTAGGCGCGGCCGTTATCGGCGCCCTGGTAGAAGTCGGAGCCGCCATAGGTGTTGTAGGCCTGCCAGGTGGGGTCGGAGGTCTGGAACAAGACCTGCGACGTGCTGGCCTGGTCCCTCACGACGAAGGTGATGTGGCTTTGGCCACCGGTGTCGGTACGGGTCAGCAGCGCGATGTACACACCGGAGACCGCGTCGGCGGGCACCGGCCAGGATGCCGACAGGGCCCAGTTGCCGCAGTCGTAGAACTCGGTCGCGGCCTCGGTGATGCACTGGGGTTGGTTCTGTGGGAGCGCCGCGGCCGGTGTGACGTCGGCGATCTTCCGGGCGCCGTTGCCCTGATACCAGCCGGTGCGGTAGATCGCAATCGTGTACGCCCGGGCGTTGGTGTCGATCTTGAACCCTACGGTGCCGCCGACGTTGGTGCTGATGTCTGTGGAGAACCCTTGGATGGACGGATCACCGGCTCCGCTGATGTCCCACACCGACGCGGCGGTCCCCGGAAGGGCGTTCTCGCACACGATGGGGTTGGGTGCCGTTCCGCATCCGGCCGCATTCGCCGGCAGCGCCCCGAGCGGGATCAACAGTCCGCTCACGACAACGATGACCGTCGCCAGAGCCTTGGCGGCGAGGGAACCGAACCTCGGGAGGAACGTGGAGGTTCCGGCTCGGCCGTCGACGACGGGCAAACGTTCAGACACGGTGCTCCTCTGATTACCTGTGCGAAAGAACGGGAGATCGGGCGGCAGTCAGCGTGACAGCTGAGTATCGCTCACACCGCACAGAGTGCCACGGGGGCCATAGGCCCGCTCGCCCCCGAAGGGGGGTGTTCGAATCCGCTCGCCGGGGATGCGCACCGTCGGGATCGGTGCAACGATCTCACCCGCCTGAGAGCATCGCTCACTCGCCTGCGCCCGCACTCGGGCTCTGTCGCTACGGCCGACCCCTGTCTGAGGGCCTCGCCCCAACCGTCCCGAAGGCGGGTATCGATGTCGATAACCACAGAACCGCCCACCCCCACCGAAATCTATGACTGCTGCGTCGTCGGAGCGGGACCCGTCGGCCTCTCCCTCGCCCTTGAGGCCGCGAACGCCGGGCTCCGGGTTCTCGTCCTGGACGCCGGGACCCAAGCCGCCAAAGAGGATGCCGCGGCCCGGGCGGCACGTCCTCCGGTGCATGTGCTCGATCCCGCCACGCACGCACCCATCGAACAGGCAACCCGACGCGGGCTCGGCGGATCGTCCTGGTTGTGGGGCGGCCGGTGTGTGCGCTTCGAGGCGATCGACTTCGAAACCCGCGACTACGTCGACGGGAGCGGCTGGCCCCTGAGCCAAGCCGACGTGCTGCCTTCGGAAGCGGCCGCCGCAGCGTACCTGGATTGCGGAGCACCGACCTTCCGGAGCGCCGCCGCGGACTGGGCCGGCCTGGGAGAGGTCAGCCTTTCGCAATTGGAACGCTGGGCACGACAGCCCAAACTGGCGGCCCGGCTCGGCTCCAGGGTTGCCGCGCATCCCGGCATCTCGGTGCTGTGCGAAGCGACCGTCACCGACATCATCATCAACCCTGACGGCGCCGGCGTCACCCACCTCCAGGTGCTCCACCAGAGCCAGACCTTCGCGATACGCGCCGCGACGTACGTCCTGGCCTGCGGAGGACTGGAAACCACCCGACTGCTCTTGACCGTGCAGCGCCGGCTGCCCTCCCACTTCGGTGGCGCCGACGGACCGCTGGGCCGCTACTACATGGGTCATCTCACGGGAAGCATCGCGAACATCCAGCTCACCGACGCGGCGGACATCCGCGACCTCGATTTCAGCCTCGACGACCACAATGCCTACGTCCGTAGGCGCTTCACGTTCTCCGAGCGCACCCAGCGCGAGAGACACCTGTTGAACACCAGCTTCTACGCCGACAACCCGCCGTTCTACGAGGAAGGGCACCGCAACGCGACGCTCTCGCTGGTCTTCCTCGCCCTCTCCCTGGCCCCGGTGGGCCGGCGGATCCTGGCTGAGGGCATCCGTCTGCGCCACATCGGGCCGCGCCCGCGCCGGTACGCACCTCATCTGCTGAACATCGCGAAGCGGCCGTTTCGCGCCGCGGCCGACGTGATAACGATCCTCCGCAAGCGCTACCTCTCACCGGTTCGAAAACCCGGCTTCCTGCTGCGGAACGCCGGGGGCAGCTACGCGCTGCACTTCCACGCCGAGCAGACGCCCAATCCGGATTCCAGGATCCGGCTCAACGGGACGACGGGCGCCGACGGCCAGCCGGGCCTGGACATCGATTTCAGGTACGCGGTGCAGGACCTCGACTCGGTGCTCGCGGCGCACCAGTACCTGGACGAGCAGTTGCGGGCATCCGGACGCGGTCGGGTGGTCTACCTCGACGCCGAGGACCAGAGGGTGTCCTCGGTGCTCGCTCAGGCAACGGATGGATTCCATCACATCGGCACGACCCGCATGAGCGCCGATCCAGGCGACGGTGTGGTCGACAGCGACTGCAAGGTGCACGGCATGGACGATCTTTTCATCGCATCCAGCAGCGTTTTCAGAACCGCCGGCGAAGCCAACCCGACGTTCCTTGCGGTGTGCCTGGCGGTGAGACTGGCGCGGCACCTCTCCGAGGAGTTGGCTGCGCCGGCTGCCGATGCCCCGCCTCGGCCGGTCGAAGCCGCGTAGCCGTTGCAACCTGACCCCCCTTTCAGGTCACAGCGCCGAAATCTGATTGCAGGGTATGGTCAGCTCGTGAGTTGCTGAGGATATATCAGCTCACTCACGAGATCATCTGCGACACCCGCCACAACGTCACACCCGCGCCATCCGACATTTCCGTCACCCAGTACCCGTTTCACTTCCCGCACGAACCTGTAAACCCGAACTGCAGGGGAATCTCCGTGAATACGTCCTTGACGTGTCGACCGATCCGTCGACCCCGAAAATCTCAACCCCCGAACCCGGCCCGGCGAGCCGGCCCCGGGCACGCCTGGTCTGCGGCCGGAAGCTTCGGTCACACATGAGCGCGCCCAAGCCGGGTTCTCCGCTGACCGAAGCGATCCCCCGCGGATACCGCGCTCCGTTACGCCTGGTCAGGCCCGCGACGGTCCCGGTCCCTGACGTTCAGGACACGGCCACGGCCGCCGCCGCCAGCGGCCTGTCCGGTGCGGCGTGGGCACGCCAGTACCGCACCAAGCTCCAGCTCACGGACGCCGCGGTGATCGTCGCCGCCGTCACCGCCGCCTTCCTGGCTCGGTTCGCGTTGGGCACCCCTATCGCGAACACGACCCCGATCCCGCTGTCGGCCTGGGCGGTCATCGGACTGGTGATCGGAACCTGGATCGTCACGCTGTCCACCTTCCGTACCAGGGCGCCGCGGGTCGTCGCGGTGGGAGCCACCGAGTACAAGCTCGTCATCAACGCCAGTGCGCTGGCCTTCGGTCTTCTCGCCATCGCCTTCCTGCTGTTGCAGGTCAACACCGCCCGTGCGTACTTCGTCTTCGCCCTGCCACTCGGGGTCGCGGCCCTGGTCCTGGAGCGGTGGCTCTGGCGCAAGTGGCTCATCCACCAACGCAAGTTCGGTCACTACCTCGCCCGGGCCATCGTCGTCGGCGGCCGGGACGACATCGAATACGTCGTGCGGCAGATCAACGACAAGTCGGGCGCCGCCTATCACGTGGTGGGGGCGGCGCTGGAGGACGAGAACACGACCAGCGTCACGTCGGCCGGGCACCGGGTTCCCGTGGTGTCCGATTTCGCTCACGTCGCCGCCGCGGCGCAGTCGTTGGGGGTCGATGCCGTGATCGTGGCCGGGCATCCGAGCCTGGGAAACACCTTCATCCGCAACCTGGGCTGGGACCTCGAGAAGACCTCGGCAGAGCTCGTGCTGTCGAGCCGCTTGACCGACGTCGCCGGTCCCCGCATCCACTTCCGCCCGGTCGAGGGCCTTCCCCTCATCCACGTCGAGATCCCCCAGTACGACGGCGCCAAGCACGTGCTCAAGCGCGCTCTGGACATCACCCTCGGCGCCACCGCGCTCCTGGTGATCAGCCCACTGCTCCTCGTGATCGGGGTCCTGGTCAAGCTGGACAGCCCAGGACCCGTCTTGTTCCGGCAGGAGCGGGTCGGTCGCAACGGCCGCACCTTCCACATGATCAAAATTCGTTCGATGGTGCGAACGGCCGAAGACGATCTGGCCGGGTTGCTCGACAAGAACGAGGGCGCCGGGGTGCTTTTCAAGATCCGCAGCGACCCGCGGATCACCCGGGTGGGCCGGGTCCTGCGCAAGTACTCCCTCGACGAATTGCCGCAGCTCTGGAACATCGTGGTCGGCCAGATGAGCCTCGTCGGGCCGCGCCCACCGTTGCCCGCCGAGGTCGAGAACTACGAGTCGCACATGCACCGGCGTTTGTACATCAAGCCCGGTCTCACCGGCATGTGGCAGGTCAACGGGCGCTCCAACCTCAGCTGGGAGGAAAGCGTTCGCCTCGACCTCTATTACGTCGAGAACTGGTCACTGGCCGGCGACCTGATGATCATCTGGCGAACCGTGAAGATCGTCATCCGCCCCCTGGGGGCCTACTGACATGGCGGCCCCCGGCCACACCGATCCGGTCACCCCCTCGAACGTGGGGGCGCTCCGGATCGCGATGATCGGCACCCGAGGCATCCCGGCCGCGTTCGGTGGATTCGAAACAGCGGTGGAGGAGGTCGGCCGTCGACTGGTCGATCGTGGGCACGCCGTGACGGTCTACTGCCGCTCCCGCAACTCGGCGCCTGGCCACCTCCCCCCGGCCACCGTCTACCTGGGAATGCGTCTCGTGCATCTGCCGGCACTGCGTCTGGGCGCATTCGGACCGCTCAGCCACACCGCTTTCTCGGTGGCACACGCCGCCACCGGGTCGCGCCCGGATGCCGCGTTCGTCTTCAACTCGGCGAACGCACCATTCGTGCCGTTCCTGCGCAGACGCGGCATCCCGACAACCGTGCATGTCGACGGCCTCGAGTGGAAGCGGGACAAGTGGGGCGGGACTGCCCGCCGCTACTACCGCTGGGCCGAGCAACAGGCGGTGCGATGGGCAGACGCCCTCATCGCCGACGCGCCGGGCATCGTCGACTATTACCACGCGGAGTTCGCCATCCCCACGGAGCTCATCGGCTACGGGACACATCTCCTACAGAATTCCCCGGCGACGCGGCTGGCCGAATTGGGCCTGCGGCCCCATGGTTATCACCTCGTTGTGGCCCGCTTCGAGCCCGAGAACCATGTCGACGTGATCATCGACGGCTACCGGCGCAGCAGTGCCGCTCTCCCCTTGGTAGTCGTGGGTTCCGCCCCGCATCCAGGCGCATACGCGCGCAAAATCACCGCCCTGGCCCACGACCCGCGGGTGCGATTGCTCGGCAGGCTGTGGGACCAGGACCAGCTCGACCAGCTGTACGCCCACTCGGTCAGCTATCTGCACGGCCATTCCGTCGGGGGAACGAACCCGTCGCTCCTGCGCGCGATGGGAGCCAGGACAGCCGCAATCGCCTGGGATGTCAGGTTCAACCGCGACGTGCTCGGCGTGTATGGAGCGTATTTTCGGGACGCCGGGACTCTCGCGGCCCTGATCGAGGACGCCGAGCTGAATCCCCACCACACCCAGGAGGTCAGTGAGGCTCTGCAGCGTCGCGCCGCCGCCCTGTACAACTGGGGCCACGTCACCGACAGCTACGAAGATCTCGCCCGTCGCCTTGTCTCCGGATACAGCACCCAGGGCAAAAGCCCGGGACGCACCGGTCGCTCTCCCCGAAGAGGACGCACCGGTGCGCGGCCGCCGTCCACCGTGGCGCGAGGCGCTCTGTGACCATGTCGGCGGACCGGAGTTCGGGTGCCGCTGCCCGCTGAGCTGGGGATCGTTGTCGTCAACCACGGCGAACCCGATCTTCTCGAGCTCAATCTGGTCGGAATCGGGCGGCGCGCGCGCACCGGACGGGTCGTCGTCGTCGACAATTTCAGCGGGCTCGCCAACCGCGAAGCGACGACGGTGTTGTGCGCTCGCGAAGGCTGGACGCTGATCGCGCCGGGAATCGACCTCGGCTTCGGAGCCGCGGTCAACGCCGGGGTGCGGCTGCTTCGATCGCACGGCTGTGATCGCCTGTTGATACTGAGCCCCGACGTGCGCATCGACGAACCGGGGATGCTCACGCTGGCCCAGGGCTGCTCAGCAGAACCCCAGCGCATCCTGAGCCCTCGCATCGTCGGCACGGATGGCTCCTTGTGGTTCGGCGGCGGCACCGTGGACATCCGTCGTGGCCGCGCGCTGATGGCCGATGATGCGGATAGTTCCGCGCCAGGAGGCTGGCTCAGCGGGGCGTGCCTGATGATCCACGCCTCCCTCTGGGATTGGCTGGACGGATGCGACGAGGGCCATTTCCGCTCGTGGGAGGACGTCGATCTGTCCTGGCGTTGCGTGGCCGCCGGCGGCTGCCTCGCGGTGCACAGCGACGTCACCGCGGTGCGGAGCACCCGTTCGTTCCCGGTCGCCGGAGTGGTGTCGCCGCTAGACGTCTACTCCGCCTGCCGCAGCCGGCTGACATTCGCCGCACGTCACCTCGGCCGGCGTCACATCGTGCAGTGGCTCCTAGCCAGCCCGGGGTACGCCGTCAGCGTGCTGCGCAACGGGAGGCACCGCTCCCGGGCGGGTCGGCCGGGCGCGCTACTGGTCGCCGCCGTGCGTGGCACCGCCGCCGGTGCCGGGACGGCGCTCCGGACTATCGGCGCTGACACGCACGGTACCGGCGGTCACCGTGTGCACGCAGAACAGACGGCCGCCGGGTGATGCCGATCTTGACCCCGCAGGCTAGTTCGCGAAGCGGTCGGTGGCGTCGAGCAAAGCGGCGCGGATGCCGGGCTCCTCGAAGGAATGGCCGGCATCCGGGATCATCTGGAAGTCGGCCTCCGGCCAGGCCTGATGCAACGCCCAGGCGGTGAACGCCGGCGTGCACATGTCGTAGCGGCCCTGCACGATGACTCCGGGAATGTCCTTGAGCTTGGCGGCGTCACGGAGCAGCTGCTCGGGTTCGAACCAGCCCTTGTTCATGAAGTAGTGGTTCTCGATGCGGGCAAACGCCACGGCGAAGGCCGGCTCGGTGAACCGCTCGATGGTCTCCGGCTGTTGCAGCAGGGTGATGGTGGAGGACTCCCAAGTGGACCAGGCCACACCGGCGCGTTCACGGGTTGACTGATCGGGGTCGTGCAGCAGGCGGCTGTACGCCTCGATGAGCCGTCCCCGTTCGTCGACGGGCACCGGCGCGATGAAACCCTCCCACAGATCGGGGTAAATGGCCGCGGCTCCCCCCTCGTAGAACCAGTCCAGCTCGATCGGGCGCAGGGTGAAGATGCCGCGCAGAACGAGTTCGGTGACCTTCTCTGGGTGTGTTTCAGCGTAGGCGAGCCCCAGGGAACTGCCCCAGGAACCGCCGCAGACCAACCACCGGTCGATGTCGAGGTGCTCGCGGAGACGCTCGATGTCGGCGACCAGGTGCCAGGTTGTGTTGGCTGTCAGGTCGGCATCCGGCGCACTGGCATGCGGGGTGCTGCGGCCGCAGCCGCGCTGGTCGAACAGCACGATGCGGTACTTCTCAGGGTCAAACACCCGCCGCTGGGTGGCGCTGGACGCGCCGCCCGGCCCGCCGTGCAAGTAGACGGCCGGCTTGCCGTTCGGGTTTCCGGACACCTCGTAATACAGGGTGTGGCCGTCGCCGACCTCGAGCATGCCGGTGTCGTACGGTTCGATCTCGGGGTAGAACTCTCTCATATGTCGAGCCTACGGCCCGGGCCGGGGGCTCGCGGCGCACCCCGCGCCGGGGTGCGCCGCAGGAAACCGTCGTACCTCAGGCGTCCCGACGCTTGAGCAGCACCGCGGCGCCGACCAGCGAGACGGCCACCCAGCCGAGCACGATGAGGACATTCTGCCAGGTCTCAAAAGTGGCACTGGTGAAGCCGTTGAGCCCGAAGATGGCCAGGCCGGCGTTGGAGATCAGGTACGGGAGCAGGTCCGCCAACCACTGGGCAGGGATCATCGACAACACGATCGGCAGCAGCAGCAGGATGCCGAGGGCTGCGGAAATGCCGCCGGCGCTGCTGCGTAACATGGCGCCGACGCCCAGGGCGAAGACGGCGACCAGCGCGAGGTACAGCGCACCGCCGAGCAACGGGAGCAACAGGTCGGGGTCGGTCGGGCTGGCCGTGATTTCCTTGCCGGCCAGGATCGGGGCGGCCACGAGATAGGACCCGAGGGTGCTGATCAGGCCGACCACGAAGGTACAGACGAAGAGCACAACGGCCTTGGCCGCCAACATCGGCAGCCGCCGAGGAACGGCGGTGATGCTGGACCGGATCATGCCCGTGCTGTACTCGCCGCTGATCGCGAGCACGCCGAGGACCGCCACGACGAGCTGGCCGAAGAAGACGCCGAAGGTGGCGGCCTGGGCGAGCATGCTCGTCTGCACGGCCGCGGGCAGAGAACCGCCCTCGGTGGGCAACGCGGCCGACATGAGTGCAGCCATGCCGAGGGAGATGACGATGACGGTGGCGTACGACCAGATGGTGGAGCGCACCGTGCGGAGCTTGATCCACTCCGAGCGCAGTTCACCACCGAAACTGAGGCCGGGTCCGGAAGGGACGAAGGCACGGACGGGGGCCGGGGCGATCGTGGTCATCGGACACTCTCCGTAAGGTCTGCAGCCGAGTGTTCGGCGGCGGGGTCATCGGAGGTGCCGCCGGTGCGGTACTCCACGTCGTTCTGGGTGAGGGACATGTAGGCCTCCTCGAGGGACGCGCTGATCGGCGTCAGCTCGTGCAGGGCAATGCCGGCACGGGCGGCCTGGTTGCCGATGTCGGCGGCGGTGATGCCGACGATCTCGAGCAGGTCTGCCTCGGTGCGGGTGACGGTGATGTCGGCGCTCTGGAACAGGGCGGCGAGCTCCGGCGCGTACGGGGTGCGTACCCGCACGACCTTGCGCGTGGCGGCGCCGATCAGTTCGGCCACCGGGGCATCCGCGATGACCTTGCCGCGGCCGAGCACGATGAGGTGGTCCGCGGTGACGGCCATCTCGCTCATCAGGTGGGAGGAGAGCAGGACTGTGCGGCCCTCGGCGGCGAGGTGGCGCACCAGATGGCGCACCCACTGCACGCCCTCGGGGTCGAGCCCGTTGACGGGTTCATCGAGGATCAGCGTGGCCGGGTCGCCGAGCAGCGCCGCGGCGATGCCGAGACGCTGGCCCATGCCGAGCGAGAAACCGCCGACGCGCTTGCGGGCGACGGAGTCGAGTCCGGTGAGTTCGATGACCTGCTTGACCCGGCTGGCCGGAATGGAGTGTGTCGCAGCCATGGCGAGCAGGTGGTTGTAGGCGCTGCGGCCGGTGTGGATGGCCTTGGCGTCAAGCAGCACCCCCACTTCACGCAGGGGCGCCTTGTGCTCGCGGTATTGCTTGCCGTTGACGGTGACCGAGCCGTGGCTGGGCCGGTCCAGGCCCACGATCATACGCATGGTGGTGGACTTGCCGGCCCCGTTCGGGCCCAGGAACCCCGTCACCCGGCCGGGCTGCACTGTGAAGTCGACGGCGTCGACCGCGGTCTTGCTTCCGTAGCGTTTGGTCAGGGACTGTGCCTGAATCATCCGGTTCCTCTTCCCGTCGGCGGGGACGGAACGCATGCCGCGTCGACCCCACAGACGAGAGTATGACGCCGGACCGGGCGCCCGCATCCGTCGAGCGGATGGTTACGGGGCGCCGCCCCTCATCCTCTGGCCGGACCGGACCGGACCGGGCAGGGCCGGCGGGTCAGGGGCGGCGGACCGGTTTTTCGGGGACGGGGGCGGTGCCGGCGGCCCGCTGTGCGCGGTAGTAGGCGCGGGCCTCGACCTGGCGTTCGCGTTCGGCCCCGGTGGCGATCGGTGCCCGCAGGTGTTCGGGGGCGTAACCGAACGCGTCGACGAGGTCGAGAGCGTGCGGCCGCAGCCTGGAGATGATGCGGTCGATGTACGCCGTGACCGCCAACGCCCGTTTGCCGGAGAGCCGTCCGTTGATGAGGTACCAGGCCGCATGTTCCTCGATCAGGCGCAGGCCGAACAGGTCGCGCAGCCAGGTGAGCACCTGCCGGGTGCCCGCGTGGGTGGTCGTCTCGACAGCGCGGGTGAACGCCTCCCACTGGAGAAGCTCCGCGTGGGCGCGGGCCGCCTCGATCAGCTCGTTCTGGTGGGAATTGAAGAGAGCGGCCGCCTCCTTCTTGGGCAGCTTGCTGGCGTTCCGCAACGACTGGGCGATGGCGGCGATCATGGTCTCGACCCTGTCGGTGAGCAGGGCTCGTTGGGTTCCGGTCTCCCGCAGCGCTCCGACGCTGCGCGCCGTGGAGCCGAAGTCGGCGACGGACTGGCCGAGTGTGCGCAGGCCGGTGCCATGGTAGGCGCGCCCCGCGGTCTGTTGCACCACGTACCTGGCCATCGCTCCGGCATCCGCGCCGGCGAACTTGCGGTTGTAGTCGGTGAGCAGACGCTTGGCCACCAGCTGCAGCAAAACGTTGTTGTCGCCTTCGAAGGTGGCGTAGACATCGAGGTCGGCGCGCAGCCCGACGAAGCGGTTCTCGGCGAGGAAACCGGCGCCGCCGCAGGCCTCCCTGGACTCCTGCAGAGTGTCCAGGGCGTTCCAGGTGGACAGCGGCTTGAGGGCCGCTGCGAGGGTTTCCAGGTCCTGCCTGTCGATATCCGTCGCCGCGGCGCCGCTGAACACCTGGTCGAACTTGACCAGGAACTCGTCGTGCGCGAAGGTCTGCGCGTAGGCGGTGGCCAGGCGCGGGATGAGGCGGCGCTGGTGGCGCTGGTAGTCGAGGATGACCTCTTCATCGGTCTCGCTGCCGGCGGTGAACTGGCGGCGTTCGCTGCCGTAGCGGATGGCGATGGTGAGCGCCAGGGCGGAGGCCTGGGTGGCGGCGCCGTCGAGGGACACCCGGCCCTGCACGAGGGTGCCGAGCATGGTGAAGAAGCGCCGGCCGGGGCTGCCGATCGGGCTGGAGTAGCTGCCGTCGACGGCGACATCGCCGTACCGGTTGAGCAGGTTGGTGCGCGGGATGCGCACCTGGTCGAAGTGCAGCCGGCCGTTGTCGATACCGTTCAGGCCGCCCTTGAGGCCATCGTCCTCGCCGCCGATGCCGGGCAGGAACGCCCCGGTGGAGTCGCGGAGCGGCACGTAGAAGGCGTGCACGCCGTGGTTGACGCCCAGGCTGATCAGTTGAGCGAAGACCACGGCGGCGGTGCCGTCGATGGCGGCGTTGCCGAGGTAGTCCTTCCAGGCCGCCCGGAACGGGGTGTGCACAACGAACTCGCCGGTGGCCACGTCGAAGGTGGCGGTAGTGCCGATGGCGGCGACATCCGACCCGTGGCCGGTCTCGGTCATCGCGAAGACGCCGGGCACTGCGAGGGACATGATGTCGGGCAGCCAGGTTTCGTGATGCACGGTGGTTCCCAGGTGTAGCACCGCGGCGCCGAACAGCCCCCACTGCACACCGGCCTTGATCTGCAGGCTCGGGTCGGCCGTGACGAGCTCCTCGAATCCGGCGATGTTGCCGCCGTGGTCATCCGAACCGCCGAGCGAACTCGGGAAGGCCCGGTGCACGTGGCCGTTGTCGGCGAGGATCTTGAGCTGACCGAGCACCCGCAGGCGGTGGTCCGCCATGGACTGCCCCTCGATGCGCTGCAGGTCAGGGCGGGCGGTGAGCTCGCGGGCCTTCAGCCGCACATCGGCCCAGGTGCCGAGCAGGGTTCGCGACAGGGCGGGCAGGTCGATGCGCGGGGCGAGCGGGTCGCCGGCGACCCGGACGGGCCCGGTGTCGGTGCGGGTGTCGGTGCCGACCGCGTCGGGCCGGGCGGGAGTGGGGCGCTGGGCAGTGTCAACCATCATTGGTCCTAACGTCGGCGCGGAAGTCGAGTGTTCGACCACGTTAGATCGGGGGCGCCGAGTGCGGAAATAGTGCGTGACGGGGCTACAAAGAAGGGCGCGGCGCGGCGCACTCGGACTGTAGCTCTTCTACAACAAGGGGGCGACTCAACCTACCAAGGCCCACAAAAGGGGCGGCGGATGAGCTCCGCCACCCCCGTCGATCCGGGTGGGTCAAGCGTTCGCTGCGACGACCTCGAGCAGGGCCTCGCCGTAAGACTCGAGCTTCTTCGCACCGACGCCGGTGATGCCGTCGAGGTCCGCCAGCGTGCGCGGTTTCGCCGCCGCGACGGCCACCAGGGTGGCATCGCCGAAAACCACGTAGGCGGGAACGCCCTGCTGGCGTGAGGTGGTGCTGCGCCAGGCACGCAGGGCCTGGAACAGCGCCTCCTGCTCGCTGCTGAGCTCGGCGAGGCCGGCCTTGGCGGTGGCGGCGCGGGCAGCGGGGGTGCGCTTCACGGGCTTGTCGGGTTCGCTGCGCAGCTGCACGGGGCGGTTGCCGGCGAGCACCTCTGCGGCGGCCTCGGTGAGGATCAGGGTGCCGTATTCGCCGGAGGTGGCGATGAACCCCTGCGCGAGCAGCTGCCGCACGACTCCCCGCCACTGCTGGTCGGTGAGGTCGGCGCCGATGCCCCAGGTGGCCAGCTGGTCGTGGTTGTGCTGGGTGGTGCGCGGGGTGGTCTTGCCGCGCAGGATGTCGATGAGCTGGCCGGCGCCGAAGCGCTGGTTGCGTTCGCGCAGCAGGCGCACGATCGTGGAGAGCAGTTTCTGGGCGGGAACGGTGCCGTCCCAGGCCTCCGGCGGCGTGAGGCAGGTGTCGCAGTTGCCGCACGGTTCACTGGCCTGGCCGAAGTAGCGCAGCAGGTTGACCCGCCGGCAGTGCACGGTCTCGCAGAGCGCGAGCATGGCGTCCAGGTGCGCGCTCATCTTGCGGCGGTGCGAGAGGTCCCCCGGCGACTCGTCGATCATGCGGCGCTGCTGCACGACGTCCTGCAGGCCGTAGGCGAGCCAGCCGGTGGATGGCAGGCCGTCGCGGCCAGCACGGCCGGTTTCCTGGTAGTAGCCCTCGACGGACTTGGGCAGGTCGATGTGCGCGACGAAGCGCACATCCGGTTTGTCGATGCCCATGCCGAACGCGATGGTCGCCACGATGATGACGCCCTCTTCGCGGAGGAACCTGGACTGGGTGCGGGCGCGCAGGCCCTGGTCGAGGCCGGCATGGTACGGATAGGCGTTCAGGCCGTTGGCGCGCAGGAACTCGGCGGTCTGCTCGACGGTCTTGCGGCTGAGCGCGTAGACGATGCCGGCGTCGGTGGGGTGCTCGGTCTTGATGAAGTTGAGCAGCTGCTTGCGCGGCTCGTTCTTGCCGACGATGCGGTACTGGATATTGGGCCGGTCGAAGCTGGCGACGAAGTGCTGCGCCTCGCCCATCTGCAGGCGCTCGGTGAGCTCCTTGTGGGTGGCGTCGGTGGCCGTGGCGGTGAGCGCGATGCGGGGCACATCGGGCCAGCGGTCGGCGAGCTCGGAAAGCGCGAGATAGTCCGGGCGGAAGTCGTGGCCCCACTGGGAGACACAGTGCGCCTCGTCGATGGCGAACAGGGCGATGGTGCCGCGATCGAGGAACCGCTTGGTGGCCTCGTTGCTCAATCGCTCGGGGGCGACGTAGAGCAGGTCGAGGTTGCCGGCGAGGTAGTCACGTTCGACCTGGTTGCGGGCGGCGGAGTCCTGGCTGGAGTTGAGGAACGCGGCGCGCACGCCGACGAGGGTGAGCGCATCCACCTGGTCTTGCATGAGTGCGATCAGCGGGGAGATGACGATGCCGGTGCCCTCGCGCACGAGCGACGGGATCTGGTAGCAGAGGCTTTTGCCGCCACCGGTGGGCATCAGCACGACGGCGTCGCCGCCACCGATGAGCTGGTCGATGATCTGGGCCTGCTCACCACGGAACGAGTCGTAGCCGAAGACCGTGTGCAGCGCCTCGGCGGCGGTGCCGAACTTGGCGGTGGCCCGCTTGGGCGGCGGCGGGGCGAGCAGCGTTGCGCCGCCGGCGGGCGGGCCGAAATCGACGGGACCGGAGCCGGCCGGGCCGGCGGCGGCCGACGCGGGCGTGGCGAAGCCACCCTGACCGTAGGGGTCTGGGGGCGGTGGGGCATCGAAGTCGTCCGGCGGCTCGAACTCGTCAGGATCCCACGGTATCTCGGCGTTCCAACTCACCCGCCAACTCTACCCGCGCCCACCGACGCCACTGGCCGGGGCGGCGGCATGTGGATGGATGCCACGGCCCACCCGCAGCTCTCGCGAAAGCGGTGGTGTGGTTGCTTCGGAGCACCCGAGGTGACCGTTCCACCGCTCTCGCGAAATTGCCTGACCTACTGCGGGATGGGGTGATGGCTATTTCGGGGTGGGACGGCGCAGCAGCAGGAGCGTCACACCGATCGCGGCGAGGATTGCCACGAGCGCTCCGCCGATCCAAAGCAGGTCGGTGACGTCGACCGCCGAGCCGGACTCCGCGGCGTCGGCGCCGGCCGCTTCGGAATTGGCCGGTCCGGTCTGGCCTGAACCAGCGGTGGCGCACTCGGGCGCGGTCGCGGAACCCTCGTTCAGCACCTGGGCCGCGTCGGGCTGCCAGGTGAAGGTGAAGGTGTCCGAGATCGGATGCCCATCGGTCGACACGACCTGCCAGGTCACCGTGTACTCCCCCGGCTGGCCGAGCTGCACCGCGGTTTCGAGGGTGGGCCCGGCGATCGTCGAACAGCCGTCGCCGTAGTATCTCGGCGCGTCGGCCGGGCCGGTGACCTGGATGACACTGCCCTCGCCCTGGCCCGAGAGGTCGAGCAGGTTGTCGTTGGTGGTGATCGATACGGTCCCGGGCTGCTCGGTGACGATCGAACCCGCCGCCGGTGTCGAGCCGACCAGGTAGTTGTGCGCAAACGCCGGGGCGGCCGTGGCGCCGAGACTGGCGACGGCCAGCACGGCCCCGGCCAGCGCCGACCGCTTCAGCATGCGGGCGTGCCGGCGGCTGTTTCGGATGGGTGCCATGGGGAGCTCTATGCGGCGTTCTTGCGGCGGGCGGCGACGGCGACCACGAGGCCGACGGCGCCGACGATGAGACCGCCGATGCCGAGCAACCGGGCCAGCACATCGTCGGTGGCGATCGGCTCGGTCGCGGGGGCGCCATCCGCTGCGGCAGCGGCATTGTGACCGTGGCCGGACTCTGCGCCGGCCTCGGTGACGGTGAGCGACGGGGCCGGGTGGGCCGGTTCGGCCTCGCCCTCGACGACCGTCTCTGACCAGTCGGTCTCCCCGACCTCGCAAGACTGAAGCACGGGGAACGCCAGCGTGTCGCCGACGGCGGCGTCCTCGGGGATCTGCAGGCTGAGTACGAAGGTGGTGCGGAGGCCGTCGGCGAGCGGGGTGAGAGCCGTGTAGGTGACCTGGCCGTCGGTGAGCGGCGTGATGTCCCAGCCCGGGTTGATGGTGGGGGTGACGCTGGTGATGGTGTCGGGGATGTCGATGGTGATGCCGGTGGT
The DNA here is from genome assembly GCF_004402305.1 of Cryobacterium sp. TMB3-10. Lineage (NCBI taxonomy): Bacteria > Bacillati > Actinomycetota > Actinomycetes > Micrococcales > Microbacteriaceae > Cryobacterium > Cryobacterium sp. TMB3-10. The sequence continues at coordinate 19,199 of NZ_SOGH01000006.1, forward strand.
GGCCGACCCGTCGCAGCCGTGGCCGAGCGAGAAGGTGAGCAGGCTGTAGGAGCCGGCGGCGGTCGACGACGGTTCGACATCGACGTGGGCGCTGGCGGCCAGCGGCGCTGACAGGGCGAGCAGGCCGGCTCCGAGAAGGGCGGTGGCGGAGAAGACGGGCGTGGAGAGCTTCATGATGGGTCCTTGGGTTGGTGGCCGGTCGACACGCGAGTGGTCGAATCGTGGCCGCGGCCCGCGCGGGGCCGACAGGCATGGCGGGGCTCGGTACGAAAATTCGACGGGGCGGCCGACGGATGGGTCGACATATATATAAGAGGTGCGAAGACTGAAGGTGGCCGAGCGTGACGCTCAGGCGAACAGGTGCACCGGCGGCCCACGATGCCGCATCGGACTCAGCAGGACGAGAAGGTCGCGGGGCGGCAGAGCGGCCGAGGACGCCGAGATCGTCTGGGGGATGTTCGGGATCGGGGTGAGCACGAGGATCCGCACGAGGGCCTTCAGGGCCACCGTCGCGGTGCTGAACAGACCCCAGAAGGCCCGCTCGCCGAAGCGGAGCGCCAGGACGGTCACCACGGCGGCGAGGACGTGGGCCCCGGTCATCATCAGCCCGTGGTCGGCGCCGGACATGGTGCCGGCCTGCATCGATGATGGCACCAGCACGGCGACGCTGCCCGCGCTGTGGGCGTGCGCGGTTGCCGCATCCGTGGTCACCAGGGCGCCGCCCGCGCTGCCGAAGGAGAACAGCCCGTGGAAGACGAGTTGACTCAGCAGCACCGCCGCGGTGAGTCGCCAGGTGGACAGGGTGCGGCCGGACAGGGCGATGGAGACGATCCCGGCGAAAGCCAGGGACACGACCACGGCCAACAGGCCGGGCACGGCTCCGCCACCCACGGTGTGCGACAACGCGGCAACAAACGTGGAGACGGCCGCGACGATCCACCCACGGGCGAAGCGCGCCCAGCGTGTGGTCATGATTCTCCCTTTGTCACGGTTCCTCGAATCTATCAGGACCGCGCCGTTCAGCTGCCTCTCGGAGAACACGCGGCTCCGGTCGGGCAGAATGGGAACAGTGCTGGCACCAGACAGGCACCCGGCATTTTCCCTCGGCACGTCGATCGCGGTGGCCGCCCTGCTCCTGTCGGGTTGCGCCGCCAACGAATCCGGTGACGAGACGAGCACTCTGGCCGGCACGCTGGACGGTGCCGGGTCGAGCGCGCCGGGGTCCGCCGCCATCGACCTGCCCGTCTACGTGTCACCGTCGGTGTTGGTCTACAACGTCGATGGCGTGGACACCCTGCGCCTGGATCCGTCGGCGATCGCGAACATTTTCTCCGGTGCGATCACGCGGTGGAACGACCCCGCCCTCGTCGACCTGAACCCCGACGCCACCCTGCCCGCCGAACAGATCTCCGCGGTGCATCGCTCGGACGATTCGGGCACGACGAAGTGAGGGCACCCAAGGCAACTCCGGCGTCGTGAGCGCCGTCGCCAACGGCAACAACACCATCGGCTACGCGGATGCGTCCAGGGTCGGTGACCTCTCTGTCGCGGCGTTGCAGGTGGGCGACGAGTTCGTCGATTTCTCCACCGAGGCCGCCGCGGCCGTCATCGACGCCTCGCCCCTGGTGGCGCGGGACAACCCCTACGACCTGGTGGTGGATGTCGACCGCACCTCCACGGCCCCCGGCGTGTACCCGCTGGTGCTCGTGAGCTACCTGATCGCCTGCGAAGACTATCCCGACGCCGACCAGGCCGAGCTCGTCGCGGCCTACCTGGCGTACATGGCCAGCCCGGAGGGTCAGGCCGCCGCCGCAGAGAGCGCGGGTTCGGCGCCGCTGTCCGCTGACTTTTCTGACCGGGTGCTCGAGGCCGTCGCAAGCATCCGCTGAGCCGCGCATCCGCCCCCGCTGACCAGGCCGGGCGGATATCTGTGGAGCACCGCGCGGATGCCCCACAGACATCCTGTGCTCGCGCGCGCTGTCACAAACCCGAATTGTGAGGGAGCACGCGAACGACAAAACCGTACCGCATCCCCGATCGTGCGCGACGGATTCGCGCGCCGGTTAACCGCCGGCAGGGCACCCGCCGAAACGGATGCCCTGCCGGTTGTGCGCTGGTGTTACAGGTTCGCCAGAGCGGTGATCGAGGCGTCGCCCGGCGTGGCCGAGGTGAAGCTGGAGTCGATCTCGGCCCGGTCGAGCAGGTCTTCCATGCGACGACGACGCTGCTTGGGGATCAGCGTGACGACGGTACCGGACTTGCCGGCGCGGCCGGTGCGGCCGGCGCGGTGCAGGTAGGTCTTGTACTCGTCGGGCATGTCGGCCTGGATGACCAGGTCGATGTCGTCGACGTGGATGCCGCGGGCGGCGACGTCCGTGGCGACGAGAACATTGACGCGACCGCTGGTGAGCATCTGCAGGTTGCGGGTACGGCGGGCCTGGTTGAGGTCGCCGTGCAGGCTGGTGGCCTTGACGCCGGCGTCCTCGAGCTGGTCGGCGAGCTGCTCGGCGTAGGCGCGGGTGCGGCTGAAGATGAGCGTCTTGCCCTGGCGGTCGACAAGCTGGCCGATGATGGAGGCCTTGTCGCGGTGCTCGATGAGGAGGACCTTGTGGTCGATCGTGCTGGAGGCCTGGTCTTCTCCGGCGACCTCGTGCACGGCCGGGTTGGTCAGGAATTCCTTGACAAGCGAGGCGACGCCCTTGTCGAGGGTGGCCGAGAACAGCAGACGCTGGCCGCCCTTCTTGGTGAGGCGCAGGATGCGCTGAACCGGCTCGAGGAAGCCCAGGTCGCACATGTAGTCGGCCTCGTCGAGGACTGTGATGACAACCTCGGACAGGTCGAGACGACCCTGCTCGACGAGGTCCTCGATGCGGCCGGCGGTGCCGATGATGATGTCCACGCCGCGCTGGAGGGCGCTGACCTGGCGGTACTGCGGAACGCCGCCGTAGATCTGGGTGGTGAAGAGGCCGACGCTGCGCGCGATGGGCTGCACGGTGCGGTCGATCTGCAGGGCCAGCTCGCGGGTGGGGGCCAGGATCAGCGCGCGGGGCTTGCGGGCCATCTTGCGGTCCTTGGCGCCGTTGTTCTCCATGAGCTTCTCGATCATGGGAGCGGCGAACGCGATGGTCTTGCCGGAGCCGGTCTTGCCGCGGCCGAGCACGTCACGGCCGGCGAGCACATCGGGGATGGTCGCGGCCTGGATCGGGAACGGGGACGGAGCGCCGAGGAGAGCGAGCTCGCGCACGATGTTGCCACCGAGCCCGAGGTCGCCGAACGTCACGCCGACAACATCTTCTGCGGTCGTGGCGATGGCCTCGAGGCGCTCGAGCACCACGTCGTCGCCGGCGGCGAACTTGGGCTTGGAGTCGCGGTCGGGGTAGAAGTTGCTGGAGTGGCCGCCGTCGTTGGAACGGTCGTTGCGGGCCGCGCGGTCATTGCCGTACGCGGGACGTTCGCCACGGGCCGGACGGTCGTTGCTGTACGACGGGCGGTCGGTGCGGGCGGGGCGATCGCCGTAGGACGGACGCTCCGTGCGGGCCGGACGGTCGCTGTTGTAGGACGGACGCTCGGTGCGAGCCGGACGGTCGCTGTTGCGGTCGTTGTAGGCGGGGCGATCGGTGCGCGGGGCACGGTCACCGTACGACGGGCGGTCGTTGTTGTACGACGGACGGTCAGTGCGCGGGGCACGGTCACCGTAGGACGGACGCTCGGTGCGAGCCGGACGGTCGCTGTTGCGGTCATTATAGGCGGGGCGATCGGTGCGCGGGGCACGGTCACCGTACGACGGGCGGTCGTTGTTGTACGACGGACGGTCAGTGCGCGGGGCACGGTCACCGTAGGACGGACGCTCTGTGCGAGCCGGACGGTCGTTGTTGTACGACGGGCGATCGGTGCGCGGGGCACGGTCGCCGTACGACGGACGGTCGTTGTTGTACGACGGGCGATCGGTGCGCGGGGCACGGTCGCCGTAGGAGGGACGGTCGCCGCGAGCGGGACGGTCGTTGTTGTACGAGGGACGGTCGCCGCGAGCGGGACGGTCGTTGTTGTACGAGGGACGGTCGGTGCGCGGGGCACGGTCGTTGGAGGCCGGACGCTCGGTGCGGGCACCGTAGGCGGGACGGTCACCGTAGGCGGGACGGTCGGAGGAGGAGCGCTCACCGGAACGCGCTGCGCGCTCGTCGGCGTTCCAGCGCTGCTTCTTGGGAGCGCCATCGTCTGCGCGGTAGCCGCGGTGTCCGGGGCTCTTGCTGCCGCCCTTGGGTGCGCCCTTGGGGCCGCCCTTGGAGTGGCTCGGGTCGAAGTTCTTGGCTGCGCGGCCGACGGCCGGCTTCTTGCTAGAAGGCATAGAAGTATTTCTGGGTTGTGTTGAGTACATGGCAGTAGTGCGTCGCACGGCGACGCAACCTGAGAACCCGGGCAGTCTATGGCCGGGGCCGTTCACATACAGTGATTTTTCACCAGCGGATTACTGGGAAACCGGCCCATCCTGACTTACAAACCCATCCGCGCACACAATCAAACACGCGGTGTCAAGAGCCGACTTGTCCACGTTACCTTATCGAGTCCCAAAAGTCACGGTTGCTAGCCGGCGGGCTTTGGGTGCGCGATGCCGTCGAGCCACTGTGCGAAGGACTCGGCACCTCGTTCGGTGTTGGGGGCCGGCAACAGGGTGCCGTCTCGCATCGCGGTGCCCATTCGGCCCGGGAGCTTGAATTGCACGATGCGGGCGTGAGTGCGCGTGACTCGGGCGTAGTCGCGCACCATGTCGACAAGGCGTTCCTCCCGTGGGCCGCCGAGATCGGGCACCTGCCCGCGCGGCGGGCCCACCACAAGCTCGACGAGCCGCTGGGCAACCTCCCGCGCCGCGACGGGCTGGGTCCGCATGACGGGCACCAGGGTGAGGATGCCGCGCGAGCCTCGCCCGAGGGTCTGGGCCGCGAACTCGTGGAACTGCGTGGCCCTGAGCATGGTCCACGGCACGGCGCCGCGTTTCACCGCCTCCTCCTGGACGACCTTGCCCGCGTAGTACCCGGCGGAGACCGTGTCGGCATTCACGATCGAGAGGGTGACGTGGTGCCGCACCCCGGCGGCGGCCTCTGCCCTGAGCAGCGTGGCCGTGGCCGTGCCGAAGAAGCGGGTGGACGCTTTAGCGGACAGCGTGGAGGTGTTGACCACATCGATGACCCCGTCAACACCGTCGAGCACCGAGGAGAGCCTGTCTCCGGTCACGAGGTCGATTCCGGTCGACCGGGCGAGGACGACAGGCTGGTGCCCAAGACGGCTGACCAGGTCGGTGACGTGACGCCCGACGGTGCCGGTTCCTCCCGCTATCGCGATCTTCACGACGCCTCCTTTTCGAGCTCTCCCCGCGGGGACAGGCCCAGGTGATGCCGCGATTCTATGCCGATGGCGCCGAAACCTCTGGGCCCGCGGGGCCAGCCGCGATTGGGCGGGAAGCCGGGAATCGTGCAGACTCGTTCGATGCGCACTCCCGATCTCTCCCCACGTGCCGCCGGTGGCCTGGTGAAGACCGCCGTGGCACATCCCCGCCTGCTGCAGGCCGTGAAGACGGCCGTTGCGGTGGCGATCGCCTGGAAGCTCGCCCCCCTGATGCCCGGCGTCGCCAACGATTACCCCTACTACGCGCCGCTCGGTGTCATCGTGGCCAGCTTTCCGACCCTGATGGGGTCGATCAAGAACGCTATGCAGACCCTTGCCGGGCTGGTGATCGGCATTGCTCTGGCGGCCGCGGTGATCATCTTCAGCGAACCCAGCGTGCTGACGGTGTCGCTCGTGGTGGGGATCGGCATGCTGTTCGGCGGCATCCGCCAGCTGGGCGCCGGACGGGAGTACGTGCCGATCGCGGGTCTGTTCGTGCTGATCGTCGGCGGTCCGAACGCCGACGGCTATTCGATCGGATACGTCTCGCAGATGACCCTGGGCATCGTTGTCGGGCTGGCGGTGAACCTCCTCGTCGCACCCCCGCTGCGGGTGACTGCCGCGGTGAAGGAATTGTCCAGGTTGCGGCGTGCGCTCGGATTGCACCTGGGTTCGGTTGCCGACGCCCTCGAGGCGAGCTGGCCGCCCGAGGAGGGCGAATGGTCCAAGCAGGGCGCCACGTTGGCGAGCACCAGCACTGCCGTGCGTCGCGCGTTGGCGGAGGCCGACGAGAGCCGCCGGATCAACCCGCGGGCGCGCATCCGGCCGCACGATCTCAGCACCGACTATGACGACCTGGCGGCGCTCGAGAACGCGACCTTCTATGTGCGCGACCTCACCGACGTGCTCGCTGGGGCGGCCTGGGGTACACCGGTGCCCGTGGAGCTGCCGGCCGCGCTGCGACCGGCGCTGAGTGCGGCGGTGCGGGCGACGGCCGCCCTGGTCAATGAATGGGACACCGGGGAACCGAGTCTCGACGCCCTGCGGGCGGCCGAGGATGCCGCAGCCGCCATGACCGAGGCGATCCATGAGCACCGTGAACTGGGTGCGGAAGCCATCGTCGCGGCCAGCGCGGCGGCCCTCGACGTCACCCGGATGCTCGCCGCTCTGAGCCCGGGGATTACCCGCGACGTCCCCGCGAAGGCCTGACGCCCCGCTGAGGCCGCCGTCGGGCCGCTCTGCGACGCGCCCGGCCGGCGTTTTGACGCCCGCCGATTAGCGGGCCGGGCCCGACCGATCTATTCTCGAAAGCACCCGCACCCAGCACATTTCAGGAGCATCCGTGAGTAACGGTCGCCGCATCATCGGACTCGGCTCCCGACGCTTTCTCGTTCTCTTCGTCGCCTATGCCGGCGGCATGGCCGTCGTGGCCACCGCCTTGCTCGGCGGCCTGCATTGGAACCTGCGCCCGGTGGCGCCCGCACAGGCCGGCGGAACCGCGAGCGAGGTCGACACCACGGCGATCGTGGGCATCCGCACCTTCACCGCGCCCGGGGACGCCGTGATCGATGAGGACGTCGTCTACGCCACCCAGCCGGACGGCACCCAGCTCACCCTCGACGTCTGCTCGCCGCCAGAAGCGGATGCCGGGTCAACCGCTGACGTGGACGGCGACACCGGGGACGCGGCGGCCGGCCAAACGGCCGCGCCCGATCCGTCCCCTGAGCCCGAGCCGACGGCGGCTCCCGCCGACGACGCATCCGCGGATCCGGCCACCGCTGGCGCGATGGAACCGGGCACGGACACCGAGACGCCCTCTCAAGCCACCCTCCGGCCGGCGGTGCTCTCCATCCACGGCGGCAGCTGGGCTCGCGGCGACAAAGGCAACAGCGACTGGCGCAATGTCTGCGAATGGCTCGCCTCCGAGGGGTTCGTGGCGTACTCGGTGAACTACAGGCTGGTGCCGGCGGTGAGTTTTCCGGCTGCCATTGAAGACCTGGGCCGCGCCGTCGAGTGGATGCGCGCAAATGCCGAGCACTACGGCATCGACCCCGCTCGAATCGGTGCCTTCGGCGGTTCGGCGGGCGGCAACCTGGCCACGCTGCTCGGTGCCCGCGGCACTGGATCGCTTACCGACGGCAGCCGGGTCGCGGCTGTTGCCGAGCTCTCCGGGCCCGTCGACCTGAGCTACGACGGCATCGTGGTGGCCGGCGGCTCCTCTGGGCTTGAGCAGATCGTGCTCGACTACCTGGACTGCGAATCGCTGCTGGACTGTCGGGCGGCCCGGGACGCGTCGGCCGTCAGGTCGCTGGATCGCACCGACCCGCCCGTCTTCGTCGGGTCGTCCACTGACGAGTTCATTCCGCTGAGCCAGTCCACCGGCTTCGCCGCGGAGCTCAACGCCCTCGGCATCGTCAACCAGCTCGTCACGGTGCCGGGCAGCCTGCACTCCATCGGCATCCTCGATGCGGCGATGCGCGGTGCGGTGTCGGCCTTTCTGCACGAGCACCTCGACACGGACTGAGCCAGGCGCACGGCCTGAAAAGAGTTATCCACAACCCGCCGGCACTCCGCCCGGCCGGGTGGTCGTCGTTGTTCTCATCCGACGCCGCTCCGGCACTGGTTGATGCGGAAGGGCCGGCTTGAGGGGCAAAGGGAAGGTCTACGCCGATGCTCGTACCTAGGGCTGGCTCCCCGCCGCCGAGTTCCTGAGGATCTCCTTGCTCAGCGCGGGCAGCGCCAGGACGAGCTGGAGGACGGTTCGGGCGGTGCGCTGGACCTCGCCGAGTGTGATGCCGTCTGGGCGAGCGAGGGAATCGAGCAGAGACGATGCCGCCGAGGCGTCGAAGCCGCCGCTGACGTGGTCGAACCATCCGCCAGGCATAAAGACGTCGACCTGCGCGCGGACCCGGTAAGCGTCGTCAGCCACCGCCGGGCAATCCGGGTCGACGGCGCGCTGCATCCACCAATCGGTGATCACCGTTCCCTCAAATCCCCATTCCTCCCGCAGGATCGTCGTGCACAACTCGTCGTTGTAGTGCGACCATGCGCCGTTGATTTTGTTGTACGACGTCATGAGGGTGTGCGGGCGCGCCTGGGCGAGGCAGATCTGAAACCCGCGCAGATAGATCTCCCGCAGAGCCCGTTCCGAGACCCTCGAGTCGTTGAGGTTCCGGTTGGTTTCCTGGTTGTTGCACGCAAAGTGCTTGGGGCAGGCCGCTACTCCCGCTTCCTGGACGCCAGCCACGACTGCGGCCGCGATAAGGCCGGTGACCAGCGGGTCCTCGGAGAAGTACTCGAAGTTGCGCCCGCACAGGGGGTCACGGTGAATGTTCATTCCCGGGCTGAGTAGCACGTGGGTGCCCTTGCGGACCATCTCCTCGCCGTGGTGCGCCGCGAGTCGACGCACGAGCGGGGTGTTCCAGGTTGAGGCGAGTGCCGCTCCGCAGGGCAGGAGCGCAGCGTAGGCCGCCAGCCGGATGCCGGAGGGGCCGTCCGTCGTCGTGATGGGAGGCACGCCCTTCGCTCGTAGCGACGCGGTGATGCCGCCGAACACGCCGGCGTTCCCGGGCGTCCCGAGCGGGCTGTCCATGACTACGTCACCTCGGGTGAGCGCTTCCAGGTCCTCGTGGGAGAGCTGGGCCACGAACTCGTCGAGCGTCGCTGCCCCTTCAGCGACATCGGCCAGAGTGACGGCCTGGCTTCCGGTCTGCTCCAGCGCCGGAACCGTGCGTGCCTGGAGCCGTTCGCGGCGGGAGACCTCCCGCGTGGGGACATCCTGCCACCCGACGACGGCGCGACCGGCGTCGTCGCGGTCGAGAATCATCCGTTGGAAGGGGTGAGCGGCGGCGGGTGCGCACGCCTCGGTCAGCTGTTCGACGACGCGCAGCTCGCTGAGCGTGAACGAGGCGATCTGGGTCGCCGCGCGCACGTCGGTGCCGGCGAACACCGTGTATTGACCGGCCTCGAGGACGTAGGCGGACCGATGGCCGGTTGCCCCGGAATCGTCGTAAGAGGCCAGAGAGGCGATCGGGAACGCCAGGTGCAACGACTCGCTCTCGCCCGGGTCCAGTCGTCGCGACTTCGCGAAGGATGCCAGCGTGCGGGCAGGCTTGCCGAGCTCGCCGTCCGGCGCTTGGACGTACACCTGGACGACCTCAGCGCCGGGATGCTCCGTCCCGACGTTGCTCACGCGCGCGGTGACCGTGACCTCCTCGTCGTTGACGTGGGCCGTGGCCACCACATCGAGTCTCGAGTACCCGAGACCGAACCCAAAGGGAAAGAGGACGGCGTCGGGCGCGAAGGTTTCGAAGTACCGGTAGCCGACGTAGATGTCCTCCGCGTAGTCGTTATGCTCGAGCCCGCCGAAGTTCGGTGCGCTCGGGTAGTCGGCGTAGGAACGCGCGATGGTGTCGGTGAGTCGCCCTCCGGGCACCTGCACGCCGGTCAGGACGTCCGCGATGGCCCGCGCGCCCTCCATGCCGCCCTGCCAGGCGTAGAGCACCGAGGAGATCGCCTCGCCGTACTGGTCCAGCCAGGCGAGATCGATGACGTTGCCGCAATCGAGCACCACGACGGTGTGCGTGAACGCTGAGGTGACCGCGTCCAGCAGGCTCTTCTCCGCGTCCGTGAGGTAATAACTGCCCTGGGTCAGGGTGTTCTCTCGCGCTTCCCCGGCGGCACGCCCCAGGACGACGATGGCGACGTCCGTCCGGGTTGCGGCGGCTCGAACGGCCTCGCCTTCGAGGGGCATCTCCTCGAAGTAGCGCGGCCAATTCCCCCAGGTGCCCTCGTCGGGTGGGTTCTCCGCGCACCAGCGCGTGTAGGACGCGGCGAGATCTGCGTCGACGGTGACCTGGCCGCCGTCGCGCAGTGCGTCCAGAAGGTTCCAGGAGTACGGAGCGTTGACGTCCCCGCCCGACCCGTACCCGACCGAGAAGTAGTCGATCTGGACCCGCCCGAAGAGCGCAATGCGCGACCCCCCGCGCAGAGGGAGGGTGCCGTCGTTGCGGAGCAGGACAGTCCCGTCAGCGGCGGACTCCCGGCACAGCGCGACGAGCTCCAGGTCGATGTAGGTCTCGGTGTCAACCAGGCCCGTGGAGGCCTGCGCCAATTGCTCTTCGCCCGCCGAGAGCGATGGGGTGGGGTTGTCCGCCGGCGATGTCATCAGATGTTCCTCCATGGTCAGGCCTCAAGTGTGCTGCGGTCAACGCCGACGTGAACGTCGAGGACCGAGATTCCGACGAGGTCCGCGAACGAGACGGACAGGCCGCCCTGGCGGTAGTGCGCCGTCGTCTTGACCCCGGTGAGGGGCGCGCCGTCGGCCATCACGCGGACATCCCCGCTGCCGGGCTCGACGTGGAAGCGCACCGTGCGACGCTCGCCGGCAAGGTCGATGGCGATCGTGAGGCCGTCGTCCTCGAGAGCGAGGACCGGGTCTATGACCACCGCGCCGGCTCGCTCGACGAGGCCGAGCGCTCCCTGCACCAGCTGGCGAAGGTAGATACCCGGGCCACTGGAGTAGACGCGCCATCCGCCCTTGACCCCGACGGTGCCATCTCGCAACCGGTCGAAATTCGCGGCGGCGTCGTAGCGGTCGGTGAAGGCGGCGTCGGAGGATGAGTAGTAGCAGTTTCGCTGGCGCGGCATGCTCGTGCTCAGTCGCTCGAACTGGCCGACTGGGCTGATTCTCAACAGCTCCGTGACGAGCCGCTCTCGGCCCAGCGTCGCGAGGGCCTGCGTGTAGCGGATGTGGGCATGGGTGTACATGAGCCCGACTTCACGGCCGAAGTTCGCCGCTTGCTCACCACGACGGAAGAATCGCGTCTGGCCTTCGTGGAAGGGCGCGGGCCGGTCCATGAGGCGGACGCCGTCGGGGAAGTGCAGGTGCTCCTCGACGAGACTCTCGTGGCGCACTGCTTGCTCGGGGGTGAACAGTCCGGCGATGATCGACCGGGTCATGGGGATGAGCCGGTAGGAAAGCCCCGTCCGGTCGTCGCTGGGGTGCAGCACGGGCCGCGGGCCCTCGGGGGTGAAGACGACGTAGCCGGCGAGCACATCGTCGATGATGAGACGCTCAGCGAATTCAGCCGCTATCGTCGACGCCTCGGACATGAGGTCGGTGGCGAGCGAGTCGTGCGCGGTCCCCCGAAGCTGGCCGCCGAGGGTGCTGACCGCCTGAAACAGAAGGGCGACGGTCCAGGCGGAGGCCATCTCACGGCTCATTGAGGCCTGTGCGGGCTGGAGGGTGTCATCCCAGTCGCCCTCACCGTACGAGAGCAGGTCAGTCCCAGGGGCGCGGTGGCTGCGGATGTAGTTCAGGGAGGCGCGCACATGGTCGGTGAGGGGCGCAGCCACGCTGCCCGGGCGGCGCAGCTCGCCGTCCCAGTACGGCACCGTGACGTCGAGGATCGTCGTATCGCCGGTCGCAGCCAGGTACTCCCCCAGCGCCATCAAGGGCCAGACGACGACGTCGCCGTGGGCCTCGTCGGAGTACCGCTCGCGGTAGGCGTCGAACATGAACCATTGCGGCAGGGTCCCGTCCGGGGACTGCTGGGCGAACACCCGGCGGACGATGTCGCGCGCCGCGTCGAAGTGACCGAAGGCGAGGTTGAGCTCGAGCGGTCCCTGGCAGACGTCACGGGTGCCCCAGGCCGCGCCGGAGTATTGTTCGAGACCGTGCGGGACGAGGAAGTGAACCAGCGCGTTCTGCGTGAACCACGGCAGCAGGAGGTTGATCTCGGTGAGGCGGCCGTCGCCCTCGACCCGTAGGTTGCGCGTGTAGTCGGCGATGTAACCGCGGTGCGCCTCGAGCTCGGCGGCGACGTCGAGTGGGTTGTCGAGCACCGCCTCGGCGTGGGCGAGGGCGTCCGCGGCGCCGTCGAGGTCACCGGAGAGCACAAGCGAGGCCGAGGTCGTTGCGTCGAAAGCGACAGTCGTCAGGTTCGTGCCATGGGAGCGGCCGTCGGGGAAGAGCACCGTGTCGTCACCGAAGCGCCCGGCCTCACTGGCGAGTACGTAGACGAGATCAGGGCAGTGCTCGGCGACGTCGGTCCCGGCGTCCGCAGCGTAGACGATCGCGCGGCCGTTGAGGGCCCGGCTTGCGGTCCACGACTGCCCGCCGAGCTCGACATCCACGGTGAGGATGATGTCGATCGGCTGCTCGGAGTCGATGCAGATCTCGATGGCACGGGCGTCATGGCTCGCCGTCGTGCGCACCTCGATGCGACCGTCCTCGGTCGCGTAGATCCAACGGACCCCGCCGAGGTCGAGGACGAGGGCGGAGGGCACTCCGAGCAGCTGCCACCGGTCACCTATTCGAACGAGTGCCCGCACCCCTGAGGAACGCAGCAGGTTGAGGTGGTTGCGTTGGACGGAGACGAAACGGTTGGCGGTCGTGTTCCCGACGACAACGTGCGAGGCGAAGACCCCGTAGGCGTAGGCCGTCGCGGAGAGGATGTTGTCGTTCGGGCTAACGTCGGTGCCGGCCTTGAGGACGTGCCCGTGGGGTCGCTCAACCGCGAGTTCCTTTGCACGGCTGACGACGTGGGTGGCCTCTGGCGTGAAGAAGGACAGCAGGTTCCCGGCATCGTCGCGCTCGGGCTGGAGGACCCGGGACGACGCGTCGGAGTTCGCCGACACGGTCCCGAGCTCGGTGAGCTCGGCGTCGGAGAGGTCGAGGCCGGCCAAGAGCGGGGCCGATACCAACAGGGAGCGGGACGACGCGTGCGGCCCGGCAGCGGGAGCGGTATGCACTGTGACGGAGCTCGCTCCGTCGTGCAGTGCTGAGGGCGCGCTGCCCAGCCCCAGCGCGAGCGCGCGATCGAACAGTCCAGGCACCTCGTCGAGGGCGTCGGCGAGCTCTCCGCGGTAGTCCGCGACCACGGCCGTCACGGCGTGCACGGTGCGCGGAGCGGTGAGATCGAACTCGGGACCGAGTAGCACCGGGAAGGCGAACTCGTACTGATAGATGAGCGAGTCCCAGTCGGGCACGCCGAGACTGTGAGCGCGGCCATCGATCTTCGCGTCGAGCCCATAGAACGAGAATCCGTCGGTGAGGTAGGCGCGAGCTCCTTCGACGAGAGCGGTCACCGCCAGAGGCAGCACGGGCGCAGTCGCCATGGTCTGCCGGCTCGCGACCACGGCTCCGGCGCGGGCGTCGTCGAGCACGTGGTGCACGACGTACTGGCTCACGTACGGCTCGTTGTTGACGGCCGTCGAGAACGGCACGAGGGCCAGGTCCTGGGCGAAGACGACGTCGTAGATGGAGCCCGCCGCGCCGGGCTCAGCGGTCGCGAGGTCCACCCGCCACACCCAGACGTCACCGTGCGGGTCAAGAGTGAGAGTCACCACGTAGCTCGCCCCGAGGGCCTGGCCTGACCAGCGCACGTAGCCCGGCGCCTCAGCGAAGTCACCGGCCGAGCGTCCACCGACGAGCGGCACCCCCTCGACAATGCGAGCACCCGAGGCGTCCAGGCCGTGGCGGCGCAAGAACACGCCGCCGACCATGGCGTCATGCTCGCTCGGCAGATACTGGTTGACCAACATCGACTCCCCGTACGTGATGGCACGCACGTCGCCGGCGGCTGACAGCTCGATGCGAGTGGTCCCCGCCTCAAGCAACGCCGCCGTCGGCGCGACTCTCCTCTGGCCACGCTCGGCCGGCAGGTCTGTGGCTGCTGCAGCAGGATCGGCAGTGGATGGGTGGACGGTGTGCGTGGTCACGAATATTCCTCAAGGCAGGCAGCTGCAAGTGGGTGGGGTGCGGCGGGTCGAGCGGGATGGTGCGGGCGGGAAAGCTCAGACGGCGAGAGCGTTGGCCGTCGCCACGTTGCCGAGCCAATGAGCGCTGGGTTTGACGGTCCGCACGAAGGTGGAGCGGTCCACACTCACGAGCCCGAAGGTCGGGCCGTAGGAACCCCACTCGTAGTTGTCGAGCAAGCTCCAGTACAGGTAGCCCTCCACCTGGATCCCGTCGGTGATCGCCCGGTGCAGTCCCTCGAGCGCGCCCTGCAGATAGGCCACCCGGCGGGTGTCATCGTCGGTAGCGATGCCATTCTCGGTGACGAAGACGGGCACCCCCGGTGCCATCTCGTGGGACAGGCGGATACCGTCCTCGAGGGCTCGCGGGTAGAACTCCCAGCCGGTAAGGGTCCTCTCGGCGTCGTCGGCTATCGGGAGCGGCCCCTCGGGACCGATCTTGGTGCGGGTGTAGGCCTGCACGCCGACCCAGTCGTCGCCGGCAGCCATCTCGAGGTACCAGGCGTCACGGTCGTAGCCATACTCACGGGCGATCTCCTCGCAGCCTGGCTCAGGCTGAAAGTCCTGTGTGGCGACCGTCCAGCCAGTGCGGAAATCGCCTGCCTCCGCGAGCACCGCTCGGCAGGCGCGGTGGGCCGCGAGCAGGGTCCGGGCGACGCTGACGTCGGGTCCGGGCTGTCCGAAAGCTTGCAAGGTCGTACCTAGACCGTCGCCTCCGGCCATCATCGCGACCATGTTCGGCTCGTTGATGGTGCACACCCATTCCACGCCCTCAAGGACGGGGAGCACGGTCCGCGTGTAAAAAGCGAATCGCTCGACGGCGTCGGGCGCACGCCACCCACCTTCGTCCTCGAACCACTGCGGAATGGTGAAATGGTGCAGCGTGATCATCGGCTCGAGGCCGAGCTCAATGGCCGTCAGGACCATGCGGCGGTAGTGGGCGAGCTCCGCCTGAGAGACGAAGCCTTTCTGGGGCTCGATGCGAGCCCACTCGATCGAAAAGCGATACATACCCAGGCCCGCATCGACGAGCGCCTGCATGTCCTCGCGGAAGCGGTGGTAGCTATCGCAGGCATCAAGGCTCGGCTCGGCGATCGTGGAGTCCACGAGGTGCTCGCGACGCCACCAGTCGGAGCTGACGTTGTTGCCCTCGATCTGGTGAGCGGCGGTCGCGGATCCCCAGCGGAATCCTTCGGGGAAGTGCAGCATGTTTGCCTCGCTTGGTCTTGTGTGGATTGGTGCAGTCAGCACGTGGTGTGCGCAGTGCGCCCGGCGCCGGTCATCGCCCGGCTCCCGCGCGGTGTGGCTGCGGAATCGCCTCGAGCAGCTCCATCGTGTAGGGGTCCTGGGGGAACCGAAGCACCTGGGCGGTCTGTCCGGACTCCACCACGCGGCCTTGATTGAGGACCATGATCTGGTCAGTCACCAGCCGGGCGGAGAGGAGGTCATGGGTGATGTAGAGCATCGAAACGCCGAACGTGACCCGCAGTCCATCAAGGAGCGCGAGAACACCAGCGCGCAACGACACGTCGAGCATCGAAACGGGCTCATCCGCGATGATCACCTGCGGGTCGCAAGCGAGCGCGCGGGCGATGACCACGCGCTGACGCTGTCCGCCGGAGAGCTGATGCGGGAGCTTCGCCGCGAACTGCTCGACGGGCGTCAGACCCACGGTATCGAGGAGCTCGAGCACGCGGGTGCGCGCCTCGGCACCGCGCAGTCCGGTGTAGTTGAGGACGGGGCGCATGAGCGCGTACTCGACGGTGTGCAGTGGGTTGAGCGCGGAGTACGGGTCTTGGAAGACCATCTGCACCTCCTGGCGTAGCCCCCGCAGCCCCTTGCCCCGTAGCGTATCGACCCGGGTCTCACCGAAAAGGATCGTGCCCGATGTCGGACGTTCGACGCCGGTGATGAGCTTGGCGATGGTGGACTTTCCCGAGCCGCTCGCGCCGACCAGGGCCATGGACTGGCCCCGGTCGAGGGTGAAGGAGACGTGGTCCACGGCAGTGACCGGGTCGCTACCGCGGCGCGGCCGCGGATAGACCTTGGTGACGTCGTCGACCACGATCGCCGCCGCCTCGGGTCGCCCCGGTCGGCGCCGGGCGGGCCCGGAGGGCGCACTTGTCACCAACTCGCCCGTCATCGGCGAGACAGCGTTGGGGACGCCATCGAGCCCGGTGGTCGAGATCGTCGAGCCGCGCACGACGAGCCCGGGCACCTGGACGACCTCCGCGCGGGGGTCGGCATAGTGGCCGAGCAACATCTGTGTGTACTCGTGCTGCGGTGCGTGCAGGATCTGCTGCGACGTACCATCCTCAACGATGACGCCCTCGCTCATGACCATGACCCGTGTCGTCGACTCCAGCACGATGCCGAGGTCGTGACTGATCAGCAGCGCGGTAAAGTTCTCAGACTTCTGCAGCTCCCGGATGGTGCCCATGACGGCGTGCTGCACGAGCACGTCGAGAGCGGTGGTCGGCTCATCGAAGACCATGAGCTGAGGCTCGAGAGACAGGGCGAGAGCGATCGAGACGCGTTGTCGCATCCCGCCGGAAAGCTCGCCGGGGAAGCGGTCGAGCACATCGCGGGGTAGCTCGACCTTCTCGACGAGGTCGTAGGCTCGCGCGAGCCGCTTGCTTGCGGGCACGTGGCCGTGCGCGGCGAAAATGTCACCAAAATGCTTGCGAATCGAGCGCACCGGGTTGAGCGCGTTCATGCCCGACTGCAACACCATCGCGAAACCGCCCTGGCGCTGCTTGCGCAGCTCCTCGTCATCCATGTTCGCGATATCGCGCCCATCGAAAAGGATCGTTCCCTGTGAGATGCGCGCCGGCGCCTTGGCGAGGCGGGTCACCGCGAAGCCCAGGGTTGATTTTCCGGAGCCGGACTCTCCCACCAGGCCGACGAACTCGCCCCGTTCCAGGGAGAAAGAAGCGTTCTTGACCGCATAAGTCGGCTCCGCACCGCGCGGTTCATAGATGACCGACAGATTGTTGACCTCGAGCAGGCTCATCGTCCGGTTCCTTCCCGTAGGCGGGGGTTGGACAGGCCGTCCACCCCGAAGTTGATAAGAGTGAGCGACGTGGCGATCAGTGCGATGCACAGGCCGGGTGCGAACAACAGCACCCACTGACCGGTGAGCAGGGCGTTTGAATTCGACGCCCAGAAGAGCATGGATCCCCAGCTCACGGTCGTCGTGTCACCGATCCCCAGGAAGGACAGGCCAGACTCCGCGAGGATCGCCGACGTCGCCGCACCGAAGAAGCTGCCGGTGATGAGCGAGGTCATGTTCGGCAGGATCTCGTGGAAGACGATGCGGGCCGCGCCGTCTCCGGCGAACTGCGCCGCGGTGATGAAGTCACGACCGCGGATGGACTGTGTCTGCGATCGGAGCACGCGGGCCCCATAGGCCCAACCGGTGAGCACAACGACGAAGATGATCATCGTCATGCCGCCGTTCTGCAGGTAGGCCGCGATGACGATCATGAGCGGTAGCCCCGGGATGACGAGCACGAGGTTGACGATGAAGTTGATGACGTCGGCGAGCGGGCCACGGATATAGCCCCATGACAGGCCCACGACGACGGCGATGAGCGTGGAGAGAAACCCGGCGATGAAGCCGACGAGCACCGAAATCCGGGCACCGAAGATAACCTGCGAGAGCACGTCCTCGCCGGCAGCCGTGGTACCGAACCAGTGGCTCGGGGATGGAGATTGGTTGCGTCCGAAGCCGTTCTCGCTCGCGCCGTAGGGCGCGATGAGCGGCGCGAAGATGGCCAGAGCCACGAAGGCGAGGAGCAGGACCACGCCGATGCGGGCCTTCTTGTTGCTCCAGATCGTCGAGGCGCCGCGCGTGAGGACCCGCAAGGGCGAGGCCGGTCCGTGCTGCTTGGGGAGGACGGGGCCGGCACCGCGCGCGGCCTGATGGGGCGGGGTCGAGCCCGTGGGTTCAGGGAGATTCACTAGAGAAGTCATCGTCGGGTCCTCGGATCCAATAGTCCGTACAAGATGTCGACCAAGAAGTTCGCGAGCAGAATACTGATCGTGATCATGAGGAACAGCGCCTGCATGAGCGGGAAGTCCTGGTTCGTGACCGCGTTGAAGAGCAAGTAGCCCACACCGGGGTAGTTGAAGACCTGCTCGACGAGCAGCGAGCCACCCACCACACCACCGAGCGCCAGGCCGAAGCCGGTGAGGTTCGGCAGGATCGCGTTGCGGGCGGCGTACTTGATGGCGACGGTATGGGTGCGCAGACCGTTCGCTTCGGCGAAGGTGACGTAGTCGTCGCCGAGGGTATTGATCATGTTGTTGCGCATCCCGAGTATCCAGCCGCCGACGGAGGTGACGAGGATCGTCACGGCGGGCAGCCAGGCGTGGCCGAGCGCGTCGCCGATGAAGGCGAGGCTGAGGTTGGGGGTCGCTTCGAGGCCATACGCACCCGAGGTCGGGAACCACTTGAGCGTGTAGCCGAGGAAGAAGACGAGCAGAAGGGCGGTCCAGAAGTATGGAAAGGCCGAGGTGAACGTTCCGCCGAGCGTGGGGAGCGTGTCCAGCCAGGTGCCGCGCTTCCAGGCGGCGAGCACACCGAGCAGAGTCCCGAGCACGAACGCCACGATGGTCACGAGACCGACCATGACAAGTGTCCACGGGAGCGCGTTCAAGACGAGGGAGGAAACGCTCTGCGGGAAGAACGTGTACGAGACCCCGAAGTCGAGGCGGGACACGTTGCCGAGGTACTGAGCGTATTGCGACCACACGTCGCCGGTCGGGACGCCGAGCTGAGCCTCGATGGCTGCTCGGGTCGCTGGATCCACAGGGCCGTTCTGTGCCAGCTTCGCGATGGCCGCATCAGCAGGCGTGCCGGGCATGAGCCGCGGCAGCAGGAAGTTCAGGGTGATCGCGGCCCACGCGGTCAGGAGCAGCAAGCCAAGCTTGCGCAGGGGGTACCACACGGGTTACTCGCCTTCGATAGGAGGTTGGGGGCACAGCGGGGCTGAGCGAGGTGCCCGAGGTGTCAGAGGCACCTCGCTCAGCCTGTAGCGGTTCTGCAGGAGAACCTCTTAGCCGTTCGCCTTCGTGATGGTGGTCAGGACGACGAGCGCTGCCGAGGTGTACGGAGTCGGCGTCATGTAGGGATTGTCGGCGTCGGGCCAGCCGGTGAAGCTCTTGTCGGAGACGAGACCCCAGAGGCCCGCGTAGTAGACGGAGATGACCGGGAGGTCGTTGTACATGACCTCCTGGAGTTCCCCGGCGAGCTCCTTCTGGCGGTCCGCGTCTACGGTCGTGCGGAACTCGGTGAGCATCCTGTCGACCTCAGGGTTGGAGTACCGCTGGTAGTTCGACGGAGCCGTGGTGCCGATCGGCTGGAGGAAATCGGAGCTCAGCAGGTTGTAGTAGCCCTGGTAGACCGAGCCGTTGCCGCCGAAGGACGTCATCGCGACATCGAAATCACCGTTCTGCACCGCCTGGAAGTAAGCGGCGGGCTGCGGCTGGTTGATCTTCACATCGATGCCGATCGCGACATACTGTTTCTGGATCTCCTGCACTGCGCGCAGCCAGTCGGTCCAGCCGTTCGGTGTGGTGATCGTCATCTTGGCCTGCACGCCGTCCGCGTCGACGAGCTTTCCGCCCTTGGACGTGAATCCGGCCTTGGCGAAAGCCGCCTCAGCGGCGTCGGTGTCCTGCGTGACCATGCCCTCGTCGGGGATGGCGTCGGTGAGCCACTCGGCCTGTGTCGGCAGCAGGAGTCCCTGCTGTCCGGCGGCACCAACCGTGCCCTCTGAGGCGTTGTCGGCGATGCTGTCGCGCTTGAGAGCGAGAGACATGCCCTCGCGGAAGTTCGGGTCGTTGTAGGGCGCTTTGGTGAGGTTCGGCGCGATGGCAACCGTGCCAGCGGCGGGGAACCAGTACTGGTTGCCCTCGTCGGCGGCGACCCAGGTGTTCTCGACATCCGACATGAACGCGTAGGCCCAGTCGTAACCGTTGTTGACGACGTCCAGCTGCGAGTTCGCGGCGGGGAGCACGAGTTCATCGGCGGCCACCTTGTCGGCCTGCCAGTAGTCCGGGTTCTTCTCGAGCTTGTACTGGTTCGCGTTGAAGTCGCCGAGAGTGTAGGGGCCGGTTCCGATGGGGTCATCGTTGGTGAAGGTCACCGGGTCCGCCACGTCTGCCCAGAGGTGCTCGGCGACGATCGGCACGGCGAGCATGGTGATCGGTGCGGACGAGTCCTCCGCCTGGAGGACGAAGGTGACCGTCTGGCCATCCGCGCTCAGGGACTCAAGACGCGACCAGACACCGGTGCTGTCCAGTGCCGGGAACTCTTTGAGGAGGCTGTACGTGAAGACGACGTCCTCGGCGGTGAATGCTTCGCCGTCGCTCCAGGTGACGCCCTCGCGGATGTCCGAGACGATCGTCTTGGCGTCGGGCTGCGTGTAGTTCGTCTGCAGGAAGTTCGTTGACTTGCCGTCGAGAGCGTTGACGACCATGAGGGGTTCATTGATGATCGTCGATGCGGTTCGCTTCTCGATCACGAATGGGTTGAAGTTCTTGACGAACGTCGGCGATCCGTTGTCGGCGGCGAGCATGAGCGAGCTCGACCCTGCCGTTCCGGACTCGGTTCCCTGTTCGGGAGCTGCACAGGAGCTCAGAGCCAGGGCTGCGACGAGCCCCAGCCCCAGGACGGAAGTCAGGCGCGTACGCGTCCGACGGGTGCGATCGATCATGGATGTCTTCCCCTTAGTGTCATCTTTGTCACCTCGGCCGAGCGTTACGCATCCACGCGGATCACGTCGGCAAGTAGTGCTGTCCTCATACTGTATGCGCATACATCTCGTCGCGCAACTTCCGATCGAACAGACGACGGGATGGACGTGACGATGCCCGGCCTGGGTCAGGCGAGGCAACCACAGCTCTCACGCAGCAGTACCGTGACCGGTAGGGTTCCGGTCTGCGGTGGCATCAGGGGGTCCCCCAGTCTGCGCAGCAAGGTGTCCACCGCCGCTCGACCCAACTCACGCATGGGTTGACGGACGGTTGTGAGCCGCGGTTGTGACGTCTGCGAGGCGTCGATCCCGTCGAAGCCGGTGACTATGACGTCCTCGGGCACCCTCAGTCCTGAGGCGAGCAGGGCGTCGAGGACTCCCAGTGCGGTCTGGTCGTTCGAGCACACGAGCGCCCGCGGGACCCGACCTGCCTCGACCAGACGACGACCGAGCATCCGACCGTGACTCCGGGTGAAGTCACCCCGCAGCAGTGGCCCGGCCGGTGGCTCGATCCCCTCTGCTTGCAGCCCCATGCGGAATCCCTCGAAGCGGTCGTGATCGTCCGGGGAGTCGGCCGGGCCTCCGACGAAGGCCAGGTCGCGGACCCCGTGGGCGCCGACGATGTGCTGGGTCATCGCTTGCATGCCGGCTACGTTGTCGGTGCCGATGTGGTCGTAGTCGTCCCCTGCGCGCGTGCCGGCGATGACCACGACCGGGATATGCCGGGCGATGTGGGCAAGCAGCCGCTCGGGCACCGTCCGCGAGAGCGTGATCATGCCATCGACGCGACCGGCAAGGTTGTCGAAGATCTCGTCGCCACGCGCCACCGCGATAGTCACGGCCATGCCGTGCCGCCACGCCTCGATCTCCGTGCCAAGCATGACCTCGCTGAGGTAGAGGTCCCCGCTCGGCTCGACGTCCTCGGGCGGGTCGAAGTGCTCGATCACCCTGCCATCGGTATAGACGATCGGCGCCGGTCCGCCGTCGATCCCGTCGAAGTCGGGGAAGCACAGCCCGATCGCACCGGCCCGTCGCGCCGCCAGGCTCCGAGCGCTTCCGCTCGGCACGTAGCCCAAATTCAAGACGGCTGCGTCTACGCGGTCCTTGGTCGCCTGCGACACCTTGTGCGGCTTTCGGAACACCCGCGACACGGTCGCGATCGACACCCCCGCGAGATCCGCGACATCGTAGACGGTGGGAGTCTTCGGCATCAGATCCTCCATCTCGTATGGGCTCTAGCTGGGTGGATTTTGCGCCGTGGTACGGCATAAGGGTGCGGTGTAATCCATCTTGGCATGATTGTCGGACGCCCCTGAAATGCGCCTCATCGCCTGTTTCGGACCACCCCTGCGGGTCAGGGTGAGTTGAGGCCAGTAGCTCAGAGCGAGTACGCCCTCTGACGCGAGAAGCAGGAGGTCCCATCACGTCCAGTCCATCGTTGATCGCCAGGCGCGACGATAGTTCCATGACACCCGCAGGCCCGTCGATCAGCGCTTTTACCTGATGACCTCGGCGGAGTCTCGGCGGGATCGACGTCCTCGCCCACCTGGCGGGGCGGGACGAGCAGGACCAGCGGGACTACCGGGAACAGCGGGACCGTGGGACCAGCTCGGCCGTGCAAACCAGCTCGGCCAGCCGCACTAGCCACGGGTTTGGCCCGATGCGTTGCGGCCGTTGGGGGGCGGTGAAATACTTGCGCCACTGCCGGTTGACCGGCCGACTCTCTACCGCTTGGGATTGAGAACCTACATGGCCACGACATCGCACGGCCGCGGTGTGCATCGCGTCGTGCGCGCACGCCCCCTGCACAAACGCCGACTGCGAACCGGGACCATTGCGGGTCTGCTCGTGCTGGGCTCCACGGTTCTCACGGCCGGCGCACCGACCGCAGCGGACGCCGCGTCCACCCTGGCCGTGACCACGGTCGCACCCCAGCCAACCGACACGCCCACGCCCACGCCCACGCCCACGCCCACCGAGAATCCCACTCCCACTCCCACGGACACCCCAGGCGCCCCGACGTCGACTCCGATACCGACGGAGACACCGAGCGACCAGCCTTCGGATCCGGGACCAACTCCAGAGCCGTCTCCGCCGCCGGTCAGCCCCAGCCCGACCAGCCCAGCCACACCGGGCGACCCGACGAGCCCGGAGCCGACCCCCACCCCCACCCCGGAGCCGACAGCGGAGCCTACGCCGACCCCGCAGCCAACCCCCCAACCCACGGATCCGCCCACCGACTCCGCGCCCCCGACGTCTCCAGTCACGCCCCCCGCGAGCCCAGAAAACACCCCCTCGACATCAACAAGGCCGTCGTCTCCGGCCCCACGCTCGCCCGGCCGCGCGACGAGGCCCCTGAGCACCGCGGTGGCGGCTCCCTCGCTCGATGCCGCCCGCGCAGCATCCGCTCTCGCGGCAGCGGAGAGCGCCCGCGCCAACGCCCAGTCGGCCTACGACGCCGCAAGACTCGATCTCGCGGCGACGATGGCCGATAAGACCGCCGCCCTCACCAGGCTCGAGGAGGTTCGGGTGTTGGCCGACGCGGCCGCACTTCGCGCAGAGGTATCGACGCGCACGATGGCCAACCTGGTGCGAACGATGGTGCAAGAGGGCTCCGGCACGGCGGCACTGGACGCCTTGCTCAGCGATCGGGGCTCGGCGGACCTGCTCTCCCGCCTGGGAACCGTCGACCGGATCTCGATGCTGGCGGGCAATATGAGCGAGATCCGAGCGCTTGTCGATCGGGACAGCCAACGTGCGGCCACCCTGCAGGCTGACCTCGCGACCGCGCAGACGGCGGCGCTGGCTTTCACCGTCACCGAGCAGCAGGACGCCCTCGCGACCGCGGAGGTGTCGCTGAGCCAGGCCACCGCGGCCTTCGCAACCGCCAGCACGAACGCCGAGGCGGCGCTGGCCGATTCCGTCCAGGCCTCTGCGGACCGCGCTACTCAGGCGGTCAGCCAGCTGGCCGGCACCCTCGGTGCCCGGCTGAGTGACCAGGGTTGGGCCACTCCTGCTGTGGGAAGCCTTACCGACGGATTCGGCCCCCGACCTGAGCTGCCGTTACCCGGCGTTCTGCCGTTCCACTCGGGTGCCGACCTCGCCACCGCGTGCGGCTCCCCGGTGTACGCCGCCAGCAACGGTGTCGTCGCCCAGACGGGCCGATTCGGGACCTACGGCAACTGGGTGCTGATCGACCACGGCGACGGGGTGACCACCGGTTATGCCCACATCGCAGACGACGCCACCCTCGTGGCTGCCGGCCAGAGGGTCACGGCCGGTCAGGTGATCGCCGGAGTGGGCAGCACCGGCTCCTCCACCGGCTGCCACCTGCACCTCGAGGTGCGCGTCGACGCCATAGCTCTCGACCCACTCCCCTTCTTCACCGACCGCGGGATCGGACTCGGGATCGGCTAGATCAGCGCAGTGAACGTCGCATCCGACGGCTCTCCCGGCCGCCCTCGACCACCAGGTACAACACCGGCAGCACCACCAGGGTCAGCACCGTCGATGACACCAGGCCGCCGATGACGACGAGCGCCAGCGGCTGCGAGATGAAGCCGCCGTGTCCGGTGAGCCCGACGGCCATGGGCAACAGGGCGAAGATGGTGGCGAGCGCCGTCATCAGAATCGGCCGCAACCGGCGAGACGCGCCGTGCACCAGGGCGTCGTAGACGCTCTGCCCCCGGCGCCGGTACTGGTTGACCAGGTCGACGAGCACGATGGCGTTGGTCACGACGATGCCGATGAGCATCAGCACGCCGATCAATGAGGCGACGCCGAGCGGGATGCCCGTGACCACCTGCAACGCGATCGCCCCTGTCGCCGCGAACGGCACCGATACCAGCAGGAGCAGCGGCTGCAACAGCGACCGGAAGGTGGCGACCATGACGATGTAGACGATCAGGATGGCGACGAGCATCGCGATGCCCAGCTGCTGGAACGCGTCAGTCTGGTCGGCCGAGACGCCGCCGAGACTCGCCGTGGCGCCGGTGGGCAGCTCGGTGTCGGCCAGGGCCGTCGTGACCTGGGCGGTGGCGGTACCGAGGTCGTCGCTGTTGGGCGTGGCCGAGATCGTCGCGGTGCGCAGCCCCTTGGTGGTGGTGAGGGTGGACGGTCCGTCGACCTGCTGCACGGCGGCCAGGCTGTCGAGCGGGACCAGCCCCGCGAGAGTGGGGATCTGCAGGGCGGCGAGCTCCGCCGTGGTGGTCGGGGACGAGCCCGACTGCAGGTAGACCGACAGGGTGGCCTCGTCGATCACGATCGAGCCGATCGTGCTGGGCTGCATCGCCTGTGACACCAGCGTGCCGAGGGCCAATTCGCTGAGCCCGGCGGCGGCCGCCGCACTGCGGTCGATGGTCACGGCCACGTACGGGCGGGAGGCGGCGAGGTTGCTGCTGGCCTGGGTGAGGGAGTCGAGCTCGCCGACGACCGCGAGAATATCGTCGGATGCGGTCTGCAGGTCGGCGCCGGACGCCGCCGTGATGTCGATTTCGATGTCCGACGAGCCGCCGAAGCCGCCCCCGGACGAGACCGTGATCTCGCCGGCGTCGTCGAGGGTGTCGAGCTGCTCGCGCACCTCGACCTGGACCGCGTCGGCATCCGCGGAATCGTCGGTGGTCACCGAGTATGTGACGGTGCTGGAGGACGACCCTCCACCGGCGAAGGCCGCGAACGCACTGCCGCCACCGATGGAAACCTGCACGATGCTCACCCCGTCGACGGCGCGGACGGTGTCTTCGACCGCGGTGGAGGCGGCATCCTGGGCGGCGAGACTGGTGCCCACCGGAAGCTCCTGGCTGACCTGGAAGGTGGACTGGCCGGTCGAGCCGAGGAAGTTGACCTTCATGAAGGGCAGCATGGCGACGGTGCCGACCAGGACCAGTGCGGCGAGCAAGAGAGTGGCCACGTAGTGCCTGAGGGTCCAGTGGATGACCGGCAGGTAACCCTGCTGCAGACGACTGGGCTGTTCGCGGGCATCGCGTTCGTCGAAGCCGTCGGCGTCTGGCGCGGCGTGCCGGTTGCGGGTGGTCGGCGTGGACGAGGTGGTCGGTGCGACGGCGGCCGGTGCGGTCCCGGCGCTGACCGGAGCGGCTGTGAGTGGCACGGCTGCGACTGGCATGGCTGTGACTGGCGGGGCGGTGACTGGCGCGGCGCTGATGGCGGCGGACGCGGCGATTGCCTGACCGTCCGGGGACGGCTCGGCGGCGGCGGGCTTCGGCGCGCGCAGGAACCAGTAGGCCAGCACCGGAACGATCGTGAGTGAGACCAACAGCGATGCGAGCAGGGCGATGGTGACCGTGAGCGCGAACGGTCGGAAAAGCTCGCCCGTGGAGCCGCCGACGAACGAGATCGGCAGGAATACCGTGACGGTGGTGATGGTGGAGGCGGTGATGGCGCCGGCCACTTCTCGGACCGCGCGCACGATGGTCTCGGCGCGGTCGGCGCCCCAGACCAGGTGCCGTTTGATGTTCTCGATGACGACGATGGAGTCGTCGACGACTCGGCCGATCGCGATGGTGAGGGCGCCGAGCGTGAGGATGTTGAGCGAGTAGCCCACCGACTGCAGGCCGATGAACGTGATGAGCACCGAGGTGGGGATGGAGATCGCGGTGACCAGGGTGGCGCGCACCGACAACAGGAAGACCAGGATCACCAGGACCGCGAAGACCAGGCCGAGGATGCCCTCCTGGGTGAGCGCGTCGATGGACTCCTGGATGAACGGGGCCTGGTCGAAGACCACGGTGATGGTGGTGCCGGGCACGGCGTCTTCGAGCTGCGGCAGGATGGCGCGCACGGCGGTCGAGACGTCGACGGTGTTCGCGGCCGGCACCTTGGTCACCGAGATGGTGAGGGCTGGTTCGCCGTCGACCCTGGAGATGCTGGTGACGGGGTTCTCGACCACCGCGACAGCGGCGACGTCGCCGATCGAGACCGGTCCGGCCGCCGCGGGCGACAGGCCGGCTGCGGCGCCGGCGATCAGAGGCAGCGCGGCGATCTCCTCGGCGGAGCCGAGCTTGGTGCCGGCCTGCACAGACAGGGTGGTGTCGTTCTCGGTGAGGGAACCGGCCGGGATGAGCGACCCGTTCTGCTGCAGAGCGTCCCGGATGGCGCTCGCGCTGAGGCCGCGCGTGGCCAGGGCCGCGGCATCCGGCGTGATGGTGACGCGCCGGCCGATGTCGCCGACGAGGGCGGCATCGCGCACCCCGTCGATGTCGCGGATGTCGCCGAGGACGCCGCGGGTGAGCTGGTCGGCGATGGTGTCGGCGTCGCCGCCGGACACGGCGAGCGACAGCACCGGGAAGTCGTCGATGCTGCCACTGATCACCTGGGGGTCGAGGTCGGCGGGCAGGGTGGTCTTGATGCGGTTGACGGCCTGGCTGATCTTGGATTCGGCCTTGACCAGGTCGGTGCCGTAGGTGAACGTGGCGTTGACCAGCGACGAGTTGGTGCTGCTGGTGGTGGAGGTGGATTCCAGGCCCTCGATGCCCTGGATGGCGGTCTCGATCGGCGTGGACACGTCATCGTTGACCACCTCGGGCGAGGCACCCGGGTAGCTCGTCGAGATCAGCAGCGTCGGCAGCTGCAGGGAGGGGATCAGCTCCTGCTTGAGGCTGGTCAGCGCGAGGGAGCCGAAAACGGCCGCGACGATGGTGATGAGCGCGATGAGCGCCCGGTTCTTCATGCTCAAGACCGAGAGAAAATACACCCGATCAGTATCCCATTGCACAGTAGCCACCAGCGGGGCCGGCAGCCGTGAGATGTGACGGTCTGGTTACGGTCAGACCACATCGGCGAGGTACCCGGTGTCGGGCATTGGATGCCGCAGCAGCGACTCCCAGGCCAGCCCGAGGGCGTCGAGGGCACGCGGCATCTCGTCGGGACCGGAGCAGAACGGGATACGCAGGAACCTCTCGAACGCTCCGTCGATGCCGAAGCGCGGGCCGGCCGGCAGCAGCAGCCCCTGGGTGCGCGCCGCGAGGGCGAGCTGGGAGCTGACCGGCCGGCCGAGGTTGACCCACAGGGTGACGCCGCCGTCCACGTGGGGCACCTGCCAGTCGGGAAACCGCGTGCTCAGACCCGTCACGAGACGGTCCCGCCCCGCCCGCAACAGCGTCCGGCGGGACTCGAGAATCTCGGGCAGCTCCCGCAGCAGCCGCGTGACGATGAGCTGCTCCAGCACCGGGGTGCCGAGATCGTTGGCGAGCCGGGCCGCGGCCAGCTTGCGGATCAGGCCGGGGTCGGCCCGGATCCAGCCCACCCGCAGACCGCCCCAGACCGTTTTACCCACCGACCCGACGGTGACGGCGAGGTCGGGCCGGTCGGGGTCGGCCGAGGCGGCGAACGGGCCGAACTCCCCCGGCCGGTCGATGTCGAGTTCGCCGATGGTTTCGTCGCTGATCAGCACGGTGCCCTGCCGGGCAGCCGCGGCCAGCACCCGTTCTCGTTGGGCAACGGGCATGGTCTGCCCGGTGGGATTCTGGAAGTCGGGCATCAGGTAGCCGAGCACCGGATTGCTGCGCTGGATCGTCTGCAACAACGCCGACTCGTCCCAGCCGGCGTCCGCGCCGGGCAGCGCGGCGGTGACTGACACCGGCATCAGGCGACCGCCGGCCGCCCGCAGCGCCTCGTAGGCATGCGGGTAGGTCGGCGTCTCGACGAGGACCCTGTCGCCCCGGCTGATCAGCACCCGCGCGAGCAGGGCGATGGCGTGCTGGGCGCCGACGGTGACCATGATCTGTTCGGGCTCGGTGGGCAGCCCCCTGGCCCGGTAGCGGTCGGCAATGGCCCGGCGCAGTTCGGGCAGGCCGACGGGGTCGAAGCCAGAGCCGGTCAGGTGCGCCGGCAGGTCCGCCGCGGCGAGCGCGGCCACCTCGGCGAGGCCGGGCCAGGCGGGCAGCACCGCCTGGCCGAGATCTAGCACGCCGGCCGGCACCGCGGCATCCGCCACGACGGTCACCCCGGGCAGACGGGCGACACTGCCGGAGCCCTGCACACTGTGCAGATAACCGGCCTCGCGCAGCTGCCGGTACGCGGCCGTGACCGTGGTGCGGCTGAGCCCCAGCCTGATGCCGAGGTCGCGTTCCGCGGGCAGCCGGCTATCGGTGGGGATGCGGCCGTCGAGGGTGAGCAGGCGGATGCGGTCGGCCAACGCCCGGTAGGCGCTGCCCGCCGTGCGCCAGTCGCCCAGCAATGACTCCAGGCCGCGGGCGGTGAGCTGGTTCGACGACATGAAGCCACTCTAGGCAAATTGGCTACTTGAGGACAGGGTGCTGATGCAATTGGATTGACTCTTATGACCCGTCGTGTGATTCAGCTCATCATTGGCCTCTTCCTCTATGGGATCGGTATCGCGTTGATCGTGCGCGGCGCGATCGGGGTGGCCCCGTGGGACGTACTGACCCAGGGCATCGACGGGCAACTGCACCTCGGTTTCGGAGTCATCACCACGATCATCAGCGGCATCGTGTTGCTGCTGTGGATCCCGCTCAAGCAGCGGTTGGGCATCGGCACCGTCCTGAACGCTGTGCTTGTGGGCCCGGCGGCGGATGTGGGCCTGTGGCTGGTGCCGGCAGACCTCGCCCTGTGGCTGCGAGTGTTGCTGTTCGCCGCCGGGTTGCTGCTGCTGGCCATCGCCTCGGGTATCTACATCGGTGCGGGACTCGGCCCCGGTCCGCGCGACGGCCTGATGACCGGGCTGCACGCCCGCACCGGCTGGCCGATCTGGACGGTGCGCACCGGCATCGAGGGGCTGGTTCTCGCGACCGGCTGGGTGCTCGGCGGCAACGTCGGGGTGGGCACCGTGCTGTTCGCCCTCCTGGTGGGGCCGCTCTGTCAGTGGACGCTGCCTCTGTTCGCCAGGGACCGCAGCCGTCGTGAGGCGCCGACCCCCGCGTTCGATCCCGCGTAGCTCGCGAAAGCGGCCCTGTGGCGACCTCGGCCGGCGGAAGCGACCACTTTCCCGCTCTCGCGGGATGGACGCCGCCTCGTTAGAGGGTGCGGTCCAGGTAGGCCGCGAGGGCGTCACGCACGAAGCCGGCCCCGGCCTGGCCGCCGTAGTGGGCCGCGAATCTGTCGTCGGCGACGTACATCTCGCCGAGCCCGCACACGTAGGCGGCGGCCGGGTGGCCGTTCTCTCGCGGTATGCCGGGCACACCATCGAGCCACTCCACATGCCGCCTGGCTAATTCCTGCGCCTCGGCACCGGCGGGGGCGACCTGTCGTGCGGCGGCCTCCTGCCAGTCGGCCTGGAGCGCGGCGGTCGTCGCCTGCCACTGGGCACGTTGCGCGGGGCTCATGCCCCGCCACCACCTGTCGCCGCCGGCGTAGGCGTCGGCTCCCCAGCGCTGTTCGACCTCCTCCCTATGAGTGGTGTGGTCGAAGCCGTCGAACATCGCCTCTGCCATGAGCTGGTCCTTTCTCTCCAAAGCTGTGATGGTGGTTCGCACCGACCGGATCTGACGCTGCAACCTGTGTTGTTCCTGCTCGAGCCAGCCGAGGTGCGATCGCAGGGCCGCCGCTTCGTCGGTCTCGCGGTCGAGCACACCACGAATCGCCGGCAGCCCGAGGCCCAGCGCGCGCAGCAACAGGATGCGTTGCAGCCGCACGAGCGCCCGGTCGTCGTAGTAGCGGTAGCCGTTGGCTGCGATCCGGCTCGGTGGGAGCAGCCCCTCGGCGCCGTAGTGGCGCAGGGTGCGGCTCGTGGTTCCGGCCAGCCGGGCGATGTCCTGGATCGAGTGGTCCACCTGTGTCGCGCTCCTTTCGGTAGCGGCGTCGAGCGGGCCGCCCGACGACGTCCAGGATAATTCTTGACGCTACGTCAATGTCAACCGCAGAATGCGACGATGGTGTCTTCGAGGATCTCGGCGACCTGATGGATCGACGACTCCGTGGCCCACTCGACACGGGCGTGCGCTCCGGCGCCGTCGACCCCGAACAGCAGGCACTGGATGCCGGCCTCCCGGACCAGGCCGGCGTCGGTCCAGAACGGCTCGCCCCTCTGCACGACAGCGTGGCCGAGCACCCGTTCGGCCTGCTCGTCGAGCAGGCGCACGATGGGCCAGTTTGGATCGGCCTCGAATGCGCCGCGGGCGACGAGACGGGTGAGGTCGTAGCGGAAGTCGGCGGTGTCACGGGCCAGGCGATCGAGGAGGCGCCGCAGCTCGGCCTCGATCCGCTCCGGGGTCTCGCCGGGCAGCGTGCGCCGCTCGATGGTGAGGGTGGCACTCGCGGCGACGGTCGCGGCATCCGTACCGCCGGTGATCGTGGCGACCCGGACGCTGCCGTGGCCGAGCAGCGGGTGCGCGGGTTTCTGCTCAAAGCCGGCCCGGAGCTCATCGAGGCCCTGAAGCACCAGGCCGGCATGCCGGATGGCGTCGACGCCCTGGCCGGGCATCGACCCGTGGGCCGCCCGCCCGTGCAGGGTGAGCTCGAACCAGGCGAAACCACGGTGGCAGACGGTGAGGCTGAGCTCGCTCGGCTCCACGACGATGGCCGCGTCGGCGGTGAACCGCCGCAGCACCTCCTCGGTGCCCAGGCTGCCGAATTCTTCGTCGGCCACCAGCGTCACCAGCAGATCGCCGGCCAGCGGCGTGAGGGTGGCCCGGTGCGCGGCGACCAGGACGGCGGCCAGGCCTCCCTTGGTATCGAAGGCACCGCGACCGTGCACCCGGTCGGAGTGCCGGGCGCCGGAGAACGGGTCGCCCTCGTAGCCGTCGACCCCGACAGTGTCGAGGTGGGCGTTGAGCATCAGGGAGGCACCCTCGCCGGTGCCGCGCTTGATGCCGACGATGGACGGCCGGCCGGTGCGTTCCTCCAGCCGATGCACCTCGAAACCTCGCGCGGCCAGCCACTGGGCGCACCAGTCGGCGATCTCGGCCTCGCCGGCGCCGTCCGGGCAGAGGTCGGGGTTGGTGGAATCGATTGCGATGAGGCGGGCGGCCAGCACGACGGGATCCAGGTGACCGTTGTCACCAGGCTCGAGTGAGCCGGGTTCGAGGGCGCCGGTCGGGCCCGGCTCGTGAGAAGGGTTCGTCGCCATTCACCGAACCTAGTGCCCGATGGCCCGGTCCGGCAGGGGGCCTCCCCCGGCGGCCCGGCGGAGCACTGTTTACCCTGGCGGTGGTTTCGGCCAGAATTGCATGATGGGAGACGAAGCCGCCGTGGATGCTCCGGCGACGCCGGAGCGGGCATCCGCGAACGCGCCGCTTCGCCTGCTGGCGGCGGCACTGATTTCGACCTCGGCGGTGCTGTTGTTCGCACTGCGGATGCCGCTGCCCGGCTACGCCACGCTCGCGGCGGCCCTGCTCGTGGCCGTGCTGGTGGACCGGGCGCTGTTCCGCGACCTGCTCCTCATAGCGGTCGGGCTCCTGATCATCAGCACCATCTCGGTCGAGGCCGACATCAGTTATTCCAACATGGCACTGATGGGGGTGGTGCTCTCGGCCGCGGTGGCCGTGCCGTACCTCATCTCACGGCGCGCCTTCGGGGACCGCCAGGTCTGGTTCCCGATCAAGACCGGGCAGCGCTGGACCACTCTGGAACGCTGGTACCTGGTGGGTGTGCTGCTGCTGGGGTACCTCATTCTGCCGAGCTACTTCATCCGCTCCGGCGCCTACTTGAATTGGCCGAGCATCAGCGCGCCCGACGAGCTCGGCCGGCTCTTCGTTGGCGTGGGATTCGTGGGCATCTGGGACGAACTGTTCTTCATCTGCACGGTGTTCGCCCTGTTCAGGCGGCACTTCTCCTTCTGGACGGCGAACCTCCTGCAGATGGTGATCTTCGTCTCGTTCCTGTGGGAACTCGGCTACCGCAGCTGGGGGCCGCTGCTGACGATCCCTTTCGCCCTGCTGCAGGGCTACACCTTCTCGATCACGAAATCGCTGACCTACGTGGTCTGCGTGCACCTGCTCTTCGACCTCGCGGTGTTCCTCGTGCTGGTGCACGCCCACAACCGCGACTGGCTGACGATCTTCCCCTACTGACCGGGCTGACCGGGCTGACCGGACTACCTTCGGGTTTGCCGTGAGGGCCTTGCCGGGAGTCAAGACGCGATATATCTTGAGATGCATTGAACGCGATATATCGCGAAGGAGAAGACTATGACGCAGGAAAAATGGCTCGTCGCCCCCGGGCAGACGAAGGTCATCGATGTTGAGCTGGTTCGCTCGCTCAAAGTGGGCCTGATCGGTGGAAAAGTGGACGTGATCGGCAGCGACGAACCGGGCGCGCGCATCGAGGTGCACAGCGTCTCGGGCAAAGACCTCAAGATCTCGGTGGTCGATGACACCCTCGAGATCGATCACCCCCAGCTGCGCTGGGACAACTTCATCGACGTGTTCGCCTCCTTCCGCGGCAGCGCCAAGGCCGAGGTGAGCATCACCGTCCCCCGCGATGTCGCCATGAAATTCGGCGTCGTCACGGCTGACGCCCTCGTAACGGGGCTGCGCAATGACGCCAAGCTCAGCACGGTCTCCGGCGACCTCGTGGTCGACGACATCATCGGCGACCTCGAGCTCAACGGCGTGAACGGGGAGATGTCGGTTCGCAATCACACCGGCAACATCGTGGCGCACACTGTATCCGGCGACGTCACCGCGAGCGGCGACATCGGCCGGTTCACCGTCGACGGCGTCACGAGCGCTGTCTTCCTCGATATCGACGGCGTACCAGACCAGGTCTCCACCAACCTCGTCAGCGGCAGCCTGACCGTGCGCATCGGCGCCGACGTGCCGACCCGCTACAAGATCAACACCGTCTCCGGCACCCTGCAGCTGGACAACCAGACCATCCGCGGCACCCTCGGCAAGGGGTACGACGGCAGCACCGGCAACCTCGACGGTGCCTGGCTCGACCTGCGCGCGAACTCGGTATCCGGAAACATCTCGGTCATCCGCCGCCACGGCGCCGGCGTCAACGACGCGGGCAGCACGGCCGGCAGCACCGAGACCGCGGGTGACGGAGCGTCATCATGACCCCGATCTTCGCCCACGGCAGCCTGCGCCTCTACCTGCTGAGCCTGCTTGCCGAGCGTCCTCGGCACGGTTACGAGCTCATCCAGGCACTGAGCGACCGCTTCGGCGGCACCTACAGCCCGAGCGCCGGGACCATCTACCCGCGCCTGGCAAAGCTTGAGGAGGAGGGACTGGTCACCAAGACGGCCGGCGACCGCAAGACCGTATACGAGATCACCGACGCCGGCCGCGCCGAGCTCGCCGCCCGCGCCGACGACCTGGCCAATATCGAGAGCGAGGTCACCGACTCGGTGCGTCGCCTCGCCGACGAGGTTCGTACGGGGGTCACCGAGGCCATGAAGAGCCTGCGCGCCGACCTGGCCTCGGCCGCCCGCCAGAAGCCGCCAGAGCCGACAAAGTCCACGGCGGACGCCCGCCCCACCGGCGACGCGAACCTGGCGCTGAGGGAGGCCGACATGGTGCTCAACGAGTTCCGGCAGCAGGTGCGCGCCGACCTGCGCCGCCAGGCCTACCGTTCGACGATGCCGGTCGACACCGTGCCGGAACTGCGGCGCCAGCTCGACGCCGTGCGCGCCAGCATCCGCGACTCGCTCACGCGGTAACCTGCGCGGCAGCTGGGAGAGTCCGGACGCACGGTGGAGGCCCGGACTCTCCAGGCACAGCGTGCGGAACTACGGGCCCATCAGCCGGAACGATGCGAACGAACGACCGGACTTCAGCTGCGAAAACGCCCGGCTGATCCTGTCAATGTGCCGACAACTTGACAGCGAGGTGCATCGGAGTAGTGTCGTCCCTCGTGACACCAGAGGGGAACCCCCCAGCACCCGAAGCCCGATCACCGAAACGGTGGATAATCGGCGAACCGCTCGCCAGCGAACACCTGGACGGGCAGCTGCTTCCGAAGCACCTGGCGCTGCCGATTTTCGCCAGCGACCCGCTGTCCAGCGTCGCGTACGCTCCGCAGGAACTGCTGATGATCCTGACCCTCGGCGGGCTCGCCTTCCTGAGCTTCGCACCCTGGGTCGCGGCCGTGGTCGTGCTGCTCCTGGTGGTGGTGGTGGCCTCCTACCGGCAACTCATCAAGGCCTATCCCAACGGTGGTGGCGACTACGAAGTCGCCTCCAAGAACCTCGGCGAGAAGGCCGGCCTCGTCGTCGCATCCGCCCTGCTCGTGGACTACGTGATGACCGTCGTGGTCTCGGTGTCCAGCGGCGTGGACAACATCATCTCGGCGCTGCCCGGGCTGGCACCACTACGGGTGGAACTGGCAGTGCTTTTTGTCATCGTGCTCGCCGCCGTCAACCTGCGGGGAGTCGCCGAGTCGAGCAAGGCCTTCGCTCTGCCCACCTACCTGTTCATCGGCAGCGTGCTGCTGATGATCGTCGTCGGCCTGGGCCGTGTGGCCCTGGGCGACGCGCCGGTCGCGGAGTCGGCGGGATTCGAGGTGGAGGCCCACAACCTCGCCCAGACGGCGTTCATCCTGCTACTTCTGCGCTCCTTCGCCAGCGGATGTAGCGCCCTGACCGGCGTAGAAGCCATCGCCAACGGCGTGCCGGCCTTCAAGCGCCCCAAGATCAAGAACGCCCAGATCACCCTGACCCTGATGGGCGGCATCGCCATTGTGCTGTTCGTGGGGCTCACCGCGCTGGCGCTGTTCTCCAAGGTGCACTACGCGGAGAACCCCTGCGACCTGATCGGCTGGGCGGAGTGCGAGACCCAGCCCCAGCGCAGCCTGATCGCCCAGATCGCTGCGGCCACCTTCGGTAACAACTCGCTGATGTTCTTCATCCTGCAGGGCGCAACGGCCCTGATCCTGCTGCTGGCCGCGAACACGGCCTTCAACGGGTTCCCGCTGCTCGGCAGCGTGCTGGCCCGCGACTCCTACGCACCCAAGTCGCTGAGCACCCGCGGCGACCGACTGATCTACTCGAACGGCGTTGTGCTGCTCGCTCTGGCCGCCATCGTGATCATCGTGATCTACCAGGCCAACCTCACGGTGCTGATCCAGCTCTACATCATCGGCGTTTTCGTGTCGTTCACCATCGGCCAGACCGGCATGGTGAAGCACTGGCTGACCCTGTTGAAGACGGATCCGCCCAACCGGGGTTCGATCATCCGGAGCCTCTCGATCAACGGTTTCGGGGCCGCGCTCACCGGCGTGGTGCTGATCGTCGTCACGATCACCAAGTTCACCCATGGCGCCTGGCTGGTGTTCCTGATGATGCCGATCCTGTTCGTGCTGATGATCGGCGTGAACCGGTACTACCGCGACGTGGCCAAGGAGATCGAGGTCGACCCGATCACAACGTTCGGTTCGCAGGGCGACCACGCCATCGTGCTCGTGGGCAAGATGCAGAAGCCCGTGCTCAAGGCCCTCGACTACGCCATCGCGGCCAGGCACGTGAGCCTGGAGGCCGTGCACGTGTCGATCGACGAGGAGGAGACCGAGGACCTCATCATCGACTGGGCCAAGCAGAACATCCAGGTGCCGCTGAACATCGTGGCGTCGCCGTACCGCGACATCAGCTGGCCGCTGATCTGTTACATCAAGGACCGCCGCGAGGAGTACGGCTCCGAGGTTGTCACCGTGTACACGCCGATCTACATCGTCGGGCACTGGTGGGAGTCGCTGCTGCACAACCACAAGGCCCGCCGACTGCGCCAGAAGCTGATGCTCGTGCACGGCGTGACCATAGCGCTGGTGCCGTGGCTGCTGGACTCCTCTGAGCTCATCTACGGGCGCAGGTCCCGACCGATCCCCGGCCAGGAGCGTCGCGGTGAGCCCGTGCGCTCGCACCCGATCCCGCGTAAGCCCCTCGCTCCGGCGGGCATGGACACGACGAGCGTCGCAGTGCAGACAGAGGATATCGGCCCCAAGTCGAGCCCGGCCAGCCCGCCCATGAAACCGCGGCCCCGGCCGGTCAACCCGAACCGGCGCAAGCGCAAGTAAGCACGCGTCAGAGCAGGGCGAAGACCTGCCGAGCGATGGTCCGGCCGGCCCGTCGGGCGCCGATGGTGCTGGCCTGTGGCCCGTAGCCGGCCAGGAAGATCCGCGGGTCCGTCCAGGAGGAGCCGGCGCCGACCACGAGCCCGCCCGCCTGATCGCGCAGCTTGAGCGGTGCCAGGTGGCGCAGCTCCGGCCGGAACCCGGTGGCCCAGATGATCGCGTCCGCTTCGGTGACGGAGCCGTCGGCCCACCGCACCCCGGTCGGCTCCAGGCCGACGAACATCGGCCGCGCCACCAGGGTGCCCCTGTCGATACCGCCCTGGATGCGTCGGCTGACCGGTACGCCGGTGCCGCTGACGATGCTCGGCAGCGCGCGACCGTTGCGGGCGGCGTCGTCCTGCATGGCCACCGCGGCCGATGCCCCCTCGAGATCAAGATGCTCGGTGTGCACCCAATCGATCGGGCGACGCGAGGCCCAGGTCAGGCTCGCCGCGACACCCTCCAACTCGAGCATGAAGCCGATCGCGGAGGTGCCGCCACCGACCACAACGACCCGCTGACCGGCGAATTTGGCGGCATCCCTGAAGCCCGCGGTGTGCAGCTGGCGGCCGGCGAACCGCCCGGCGCCCGGGTAGTGCGGCACAAACGGTGCGCCCCAGGTGCCGGTGGCATTGACGAGCAAGCCGGCGAGGGTCTCCCGCTCGCCGTAGACCGGGGACGTTGTGCGCACGACGAGGTCGGCTCGTCGGTTGAACACCGATTGAACCGAGACCGGGCGCACGACGTTGAGTTCAAAATGCTCCTCGAAGCGTCGGTAGTACTCGCTCACCACGTCCCGCGCGGGCCGGGAACGGTCGGCGTTCTCGAAGCTCAGGCCGAGCTCGTTCAGGCCGGGGAGGTCGTTGACCCTGTGAGCAGCGCCGAGGCGCAGGGACTCCCAGCGGTATTGCCAGGCGCCACCGGCATCCGCACCGCGGTCGAAGATCACGAAATCACGCCCCGCCGTGAGCCCGAACCGCTTGAGGTGGTACGCCACGGAGAGTCCGGCCTGGCCGGAACCGATGATCACCACCGGCACAGCCGTGGCGTTCACCATGCGTCCTCTTCCCTGGGGTTCTGACCGCAGAGCCGCGGCATCGGGGCGAGAGGCCCACCATGCTAAACTAGCGGCTAGATTTCACTATTCCGTTCGGCAACTCCCGGGTGACTCATCACTCACCCGGCCTGGCATCGTTAGGGGGTCACGCATGGGGCGCGGCCGTCAAAAAGCAAAGCACACCAAGGTTGCCCGCGAGCTGAAGTACTTCAGCCCGGACACCAACTACAACGCGCTCGAACGCGAGCTCACCGGGCATCCGGTGACCGACCCGCGGCTCGACGAGGACCTGGCCAAGTGGCCGGAGTACGAAGCGAACAAGACGACGTCAGACGAGTCGGACGACTATGTCGACCACTACGACACCGAAGACGAGAAGAAGCGCGCCTAGCCCGTTTCTCGATCAGCCGCGCACGTTCTCGTGCGCGGCTGTCGTGTTGGCGCGCCCGTCGACCGCTTCCCGGGCAACTCTCAGCGTCGGTTCCGCCCCCAGGCAGTTTCCTCGGGGCGGTCCGTTGTCGCGCCCGGTGGCCGGGTGAGACGGGGTCAGGCGGCGTAGCCGCCGACCAGGCGAACGGCCCCGCCGTTGACGCCCTTGGCTCCCTGCTCGAAGCCGGTGAGGTCGTGCGGCGCCATCGAGACTCGGCCGGCGACCCAGGACGGGATGCCTTCGTTTTGCAGGCGGGCGATCACGGATGACGCGGCGTGTGCCGCGACGACGGCGAACATGCCCACGCCGAGGTTCCAGGTGCCTTCTGCGCTCTCCAGCGTGGAGCCGGCCATGTCGCCGAGCACCCTGAAGACCGCAGGAGGTGACCAGGTGGACCTGTCGACCTCGACCCAGCTGCCCACGGGCAGCACCCGGGCCAGGTTGGCGGCGATGCCGCCACCGGTGACGTGGCTGAGCGAGTGCACAACGCCGGCCAGTTCGGGGTCGGAAAGCACGCTGAGCAGCGGGCCGGTGTAGAGCCGGGTGGGCTCGAGCAGCGCCTCACCGACGACCCCGCCGAGCTCGGCGGAGGTGTCGGTGTAGCCGATGCCGCGCTGGGCGAGGATGTGCCGCACCAGGGAGAAACCGTTGGAGTGCAGACCTGAGGAGGCCATCGCGATGACGACGTCGCCCGACTGCACGCGCTCGGCGCCGAGAACCTGGTCGGCCTCGACGACACCCGTCGCGGCTCCCGCCACGTCGTAGTCGTCGGGTCCGAGCAGGCCCGGGTGTTCGGCGGTCTCCCCGCCGACGAGGGCGGTGCCGGTGGCGGCGCAGGCCCTGGCGATGCCCTCGACGATGGACGCGATGCGCTCGGGGACGACCTTGCCGCAGGCGATGTAGTCGGTCATGAACAGGGGGCGTGCGCCGACGACGATGATGTCGTCGACGACCATGCCCACCAGGTCCTGGCCGATGGTGTCGTGCTTGTCGAGCGCCTGGGCGATGGCGACCTTGGTGCCGACGCCATCCGTCGAGGTGGCCAGCAGCGGGCGCGTGAAGCCGGTGAGGAACGACACGTCGTAGAGACCGGCGAAACCGCCGAAGCCGCCGAGCACCTCTGGACCGTGGGTGGCCGAGACGGCGGTTTTCATCAGGGACACCGCGAGGTCACCCGCATGGGTGTCGACTCCGGCGGCGGCGTAGCTTGCGTTGCTCATTCTGGTCTTCCGGGATCGCCGAACGGGACCTGACCGTGTTCGATGAGCACGGTGGCTCGCTCCGGGTCAGGGGTGAGCACGCTCTCGAACTCGGCGTCGGGACCTGGATCGCATCCGTCGGAGGTGGAGAAGTCGCGCTCGAGGAGGTTCTTGCCCAGGTGCTGGGTCTCGGGCAGCTTGATCGGGTACACGCCGGTGAAGCAGGCTGTGCACAGGCTCTCTCGCGGCTGCTCGGTGGCGGCGATCATGCCGTCCTCCGAGAGGTAGCCGAGCGAGTCGGCACCGATGGCCTGCCGCACCTCATCGACGCCGAGGCCGGTGGCGATGAGTTCCGCACGGGAGGCGAAGTCGATGCCGTAGAAGCACGGCCAGGTGATCGGCGGGCTGGAGATGCGCACGTGCACCTCGGCGGCGCCGGCCTCGCGGAGCATGCTGACCAGGGCGCGCTGGGTGTTGCCGCGCACGATGGAGTCGTCGACGACGATCAACCGCTTGCCCTTGATCACGGCCTTGAGCGGGTTGAGCTTGAGCTTGATGCCGCGCTGGCGGATGGTTTCCGACGGCTGGATGAAGGTGCGCCCCACGTAGGTGTTCTTGACCAGGCCCTGGCCGAACGGTATGCCGGATGCCTGGGCGTAGCCGATTGCCGCGGGGGTGCCGGACTCGGGGGTGGGGATGACGAGGTCGGCTTCGACGGGATACTCGGCGGCGAGCTGGCGGCCCATCTCGACGCGGGCTTCGTGCACGCCGCGGCCGGCGATGGTGGTGTCGGGCCGGGCGAGGTAGACGTACTCGAACACGCATCCGGCGCGCTTGACCTGGGCGAATCGCTGGCTGCGCAGGCCGTCCTCGTCGATGGTGATCAGCTCTCCGGGTTCGACCTCCCGCACGAAGCTGGCGCCGACGATGTCGAGGGCGGCGGTTTCGGAGGCGACGACCCAGCCGCGCTCGAGCCGGCCGAGCACCAGCGGGCGCACGCCCTGCGGGTCGCGGGCGGCGTAGAGGGTGGTTTCGTCCATGAAGACCAGGCAGAAGGCGCCGCGCAGGCGCGGGAGCACCTCCATGGCGGTGGTTTCGAGGGTGTGGTCGAGGTCGCCGGTGAGCAGGGCGGTGATCACCGCCGTGTCGGTGGTGTTGCCGCGGGCCAGTTCGCCGTCAACCTTGGGGTAGCGCTCGCGCACCAGCTCGAGGAGCTCGGCGGTGTTGGTGAGGTTGCCGTTGTGGCCGAGCGCGACGGTGCCGGCTGCGGTGCGGCCGAGGGTGGGCTGGGCGTTCTGCCAGCTCGACGACCCGGTCGTGGAGTAGCGGGTGTGCCCCACCGCGAGATGGCCGAGCAGGGTGCTGAGCGAGGCCTCGTTGAAGACCTGGGAGACCAGGCCCATGTCCTTGTAGATGAGGATCTTCGAGCCGTCGCTGGTCGCGATACCCGCCGATTCCTGGCCGCGGTGCTGCAGGGCGTACAGGCCGAAGTAGCTGAGCTTGGCTACCTCTTCGCCCGGAGCCCAGACGCCGAAGACTCCACAGGCATCCTGCGGACCCTTCTCGCCAGGAAGAAGATCATGATTCAGTCGTCCGTCGCCACCGGGCAAGCCGCAGCCCCTTTACTAGGAATTCTCGTTGGAAGGTTGGGGGTCGGATCCAGGATCCGCATTCTCGAAGGCGCGTGTTGAGTTCGCGTCAAGTCTATCGACGACGACCGTGGTTGAGGAGCGACCGACGATTCGATCGAGCACCATGGCGACGAGGCAGCTGACCGCGACACCGATCGCGACGCCGCCCAGCAGCAGGAATCCGAAGACCTGGGCCGGATCGAAGTCGGCGTTCCGCGGATAGATCACGGTGAGCAGCAGGGCCAGGAGGGCGCCGACGACGGCGCCGACGATCATGAAGCTGGTGTACCTGGGCGACCGACGCACAACGAGAGTGTCCTCCGACACGACGGTCTCGGTGGGTTCGACGGGTGCCGGGGTTCCGGCGACGACGGCAGGGCCGGGCCGGATCGCGGCTGGCTGAACGCTGCCGGGCTGTCGCGTCTCGGCGTCGTCGTGCTGATCTGCG
The DNA here is from genome assembly GCF_004402305.1 of Cryobacterium sp. TMB3-10. Lineage (NCBI taxonomy): Bacteria > Bacillati > Actinomycetota > Actinomycetes > Micrococcales > Microbacteriaceae > Cryobacterium > Cryobacterium sp. TMB3-10. The sequence continues at coordinate 60,824 of NZ_SOGH01000006.1, forward strand.
GAGCTCACGCTTCTATTGTCGCACGCGGCATCCGTCAGACTGGGCCGGTGAACGATTTCAGCAGGACCAACCGGATCGCCGTGCTCGGCAGCGCCAACATGGACCTCGTGGTGCGCCAGCCCCGCCTACCGAAGCCCGGCGAGACGATGTTCGGCACCGGCTTCAGCACCGTGCCCGGCGGCAAGGGCCTGAACCAGGCCGTGGCCGCGGCCCGGCAGGGCGGCGACATCGATTTCATCGGCGCCATCGGCGCGGACGGCTACGGCCGCGAGCTGCGGGACCTCGTGGCCGGCGAGGGCATCGGTGCGGTCGGCCTGGCCGAGGTATCGGCGCCGACGGGCACCGCGCACATCTCTGTCGTGGACTCCGGCGAGAACTCGATCGTCGTGGTGTCCGGCGCCAACGCCACGGTGACCGCGCTGACCGCGGAGCAGGAATCGACGATTCAGCGGGCCTCGTTCCTGGTGATGCAGTGCGAACTTCCGGTGGCGGCGCTGGCGGCGGCCATCACGATCGCCCGGGCGAACGGCGTCTTCACGGTGCTCACCCCCGCGCCCGTCGTTGAGTTGCCGGCGGGTTTCCTGGCGTCGGTGGACCTGGTCGTGCCCAACCAGATCGAGGCCGCCGAACTCACCGGTGAGAGCGATCCGGCCCGCGCCGCCGAGGTGCTCAGTAACGCCCGCACCTGGGCGATCGTGACCCTCGGCGCCGAAGGATGCATCGTCGCCTACGACGGCACGGTGTTGGGGCTGGCACCCGCCCGACCGGTCACGGCCGTGGACACGACCGCCGCGGGCGACACCTTCGTGGGCGCGCTGGTGGCGCGACTGGCTGCGGTGCAGTCGCCCGGCGCCGTGTCCGCCGCCGGCATCACCGAGGAGCGGATGATCGACGCCGTGCGCTGGGCCACCGTGGCGTCGTCGATCTCGGTGACCAGGCACGGCGCCACCAGCTCGATGCCGTCGCGGGCCGAGGTCAGCGCCGTCCTGGCCTGAGCCGCGCACCGCAACTGTTGCCGATCCGGACCTCTGCGCCCGGTGCACCGGACGCAGGTGTCCGCACGGGGAACAGAACCGGGGCACAGGGTGCGGCTAGGGGTACAGCGGCAGCTCCGCGCTGAGGTCGGCGCGCTGCCCGGAGGCGTGGATGCGGCCGGAGGCGAGACCGTCGCTCCAGGCCAGGGTGCCGGTGGCGAGGCCGAGCCAGGTGGCGACATCCGTTTCGACGACGTTGGGCGGGGTGCCGCGGGTGTGCCGGGGGCCGGCGATGCACTGGGTGGCGCCGAACGGGGGAACCCGCACCTCGACGGTGTTGCCCTCGGCCTGCTCGGCGAGGAGTTGCAGGGTGTACCGCACGGCGAGCGCTCGGGTGTCGCGGGTCGCGCCCGCTTCGTCGGCCAGGTACGCCTTCACGGCGGTTCTGCCCAACCCGTCATCGATCCTCGCGCGTGCCATGCTCCCAGTCTGCCGCCTCCTGACGGTTCTGCGACGCCCCGCAGGCGCTCGGGTGCGCACGACCGTGTTCGCCGGGTAGCCTGATCCGGTGAGAATATTGGTCCTCGGTTCCGGTGCCCGCGAGCACGCCATCGTCACTGCCCTCCTGCGTGAGGAGCCGCGACCCCACGTGATCGCCGCCCCCGGCAACGCCGGCATCGCCGCCGACGTACCCGTGGTCGATCTTGATCCCACCGACTCAGACGTGGTGACGAACTTCGCGCAGGAACACAACATCGACCTCGTCGTGGTGGGGCCCGAGGCACCGCTGGTGGCCGGCGTCGCCGACGCCCTGCGCACCCGCGGTATCCCCGTGTTCGGCCCGGGCCAGGCCGCCGCCGCCCTCGAGGGCAGCAAGACCTTCGCCAAGCGCATCATGGACGAGGCCGGCGTGCCCACCGGCCGCGCCGTGCGCGCGGGCAACCTCGCCGAGGCGCAGGGCGCCCTCGACGAGTACGGCGCTCCCTACGTGGTGAAGGCCGACGGCCTGGCCGCCGGCAAGGGTGTGCTCGTCACCACCGACCGTGATGACGCCCTCGCCCACGCGGTGCGTTGGTTGCAGCACGGCGCCGTGCTCGTCGAAGAGTTCCTCTCCGGCCAGGAGGTGTCCCTCTTCTTCCTCAGCGACGGCCACACCGTGCTGCCGCTCTCCCCCGCCCAGGACTACAAGCGCCTCGCCGACAATGACGAGGGCCCCAACACCGGCGGCATGGGCGCCTACTCGCCTCTGCCCTGGCTCGATGCCGGCTTCGGCAGCGAGACCGCTTTCGTCGACGAGGTCATCAAGACGATCGCGCTGCCCACCGTGCGCCGGCTCGCCGCCGAGGACACCCCGTTCATCGGGCTGCTCTACTGCGGGCTGATTCTCACGGATGCCGGCATCCGGGTAATCGAATTCAACGCACGCTTCGGCGACCCGGAGACCCAGGTGGTGCTGCCGCGCCTGGTGACGCCGCTGTCCGGCCTGCTGCTGGCCGCCTCGACCGGAGAACTGGCCGGGCTGCCCCGCCCGGAGTTCTCCACCGACGCCGCCGTGACCGTGGTGATCGCCAGCGAGAACTACCCGGAGACCCCCGTGACCGGACGCGTGATCACCGGGCTGGCCGAGGCCGCGACCGTGACCGGTGTGAGCATCGCGCACGCCGCGACCGCCCTGGCCGGTTCGGCGCTGGTCGCCACCGGCGGCCGGGTGCTCAGCGTCGTGGCCGTTGGCGCCGACTTCACCGAGGCCCGCGCGCGTGCCTACGAGGCCGTCGGGTTGATCGGGCTCGAGGGTTCTCAGCACCGCGGAGACATCGCCGCCAAGGTCGCGAACTAATGGCCGCTCTGGCCCTGGCGGGCTGGCAGCACGTCTACTCGGGCAAGGTGCGCGACCTGTACGTACCGGACGGTGCGACCGGCCTGGCCGACGCCGACCGGGTCCTCGTCGTGGCCAGCGACCGGGTGAGCGCGTTCGACCACGTCCTCGAACCGGGCATCCCCGGCAAGGGCGAACTGCTCACCACCCTGAGCCTGTGGTGGTTCGACCAGCTCGACGGTGTGCCCAACCACCTCGTACCCGACCACCGGGTTGATGCGTCGAGCCTGATCCCCGCCGCCGTCGCCGGCCGGGCGATGCTCTGCAAGACCCTGGACATGTACCCGATCGAGTGCGTCGTGCGCGGCTACCTCACCGGCTCCGGCTGGCTCGAGTACGTCGCCAGCCAGACTGTCTGCGGCATCCCGCTGCCCGACGGCCTGCAGAACGGCGACAGGCTGCCCGAACCGATCTATACGCCGGCGTGGAAGGCCCCGATGGGCGAGCACGACGAGAACATCTCGTTCGAGCGCACCGTGGAACTCGTGGGCGCCGACGTGGCCGCGGCGCTGCGGGACGCATCGCTGGAGATCTTCAACCGGGCCTCCGTGATCGCGGAAACCGCCGGCGTGATCCTGGCCGACACCAAGTTCGAGTTCGGCGCCGACCGCGCCACCGGTCTGCTGACTCTCGGCGACGAGGTGCTCACCAGCGACTCCAGCCGGTACTGGGATGCGGCGCGATGGCTGGACGGTGCCACCCCCAGTGAGCGCATGGCCAGCTTCGACAAGCAGATCGTGCGCGACTGGTTGGCCGCGAACTGGGACCAGACCGGCACCCCGCCGGAGCTGCCCGCCGAGATCGTGGCGCAGACCGCGGCCCGGTACCGGGAGCTGCTCGGGCTGCTGACCGCCGCGTAGCGGGGGCCTCGCAGCACTCCGTCGATCCGGCGGCACGGGTTGTCTGCGGCGGCACGGGTTGAGACACGGGCCGCGGGGCACTACACCTGCCGCGGGCACCAACACGTGCCACAAGTGGGCATGGGCCCGACCGGGGCGGGTGGATCAGGTAGCGGAGCGGGAGCCTCGGGCGGCGCGTTTGGCGCGGCGGGTGAGGCCGTGCACCGTGGCCTGGAACTCCTTGACGCTCAGCGGTCGCCCGGGCAGCTTGGGTCGGGGCTTCTCCGGCATCCGCAGCCCGTCGAGAACGAGGGAGAGCTGCCGGCGCCACTGGCCGGTGTAACCACCGCCGAGGGTGCCCAGCGACCCGATCATGGTGACGAGCACGGCCAGGTCCATCGAGTCGACATCCGGGCGCAACTCGCCGTCTTTCTTGGCCTGCAGCACGAGGGCGGCGATGAAGCTCTCGAGCTCAACAGAAGGCCGGGCCGTGGGATCGATGGTCGCCATCCGCTTGAGGATCGGCGGCAGCGACGGGTCGGCCACCAGCCATTCGGCGAGGCGCTCGGTGTAGAGCACCACACCCGCCCAGGCCGACGGTGCCGCCTCGATCTCACCGCGCACGGCGAACAGTTCGGCGAGGGCGATGTCGTACAGGGCCCTGACCAGGTCGTCGCGGGTGGGAAAGTTGCGGTAGAGGGTGGCAACGCCCACATCGGCGCGGCGGGCGATCTCTTCGAGCGAGGCGTCGACGCCGTGCTCGGCGATCATGCTGCGGGCTTCGTCGATGAGACGTTCCCGGTTCTGCCGGGCGTCGCGGCGCCGCGGTTGGGACGCGTCCTGCGGGGGCCGGGCAGAGGTAGTCATGGGGTCGATTCTAGATCCCCTTCCTGCGAGGTCGCGGAGGGAAGCCTCCCCGCAACCCGGGCGGGCGGGGCGGCGCCCAGCGGCCTGGCGGGTCCGCCCGCCCGGCTGCACCCAGTACTGGGGTACCGCGCGCCCGCCACGAACTGTGGACCGTGGGCCGATGTGGTGCGCGCGCCGGGCTCCTAGCGTGATTGGTATGCGAAAGAACACACATGGTTGAGGCACGCACGCTCACGCAACGCTAGGGCGAACGAACCACCGTCGATGGGATCGACGAATCGACGGTCAAGGCGCACGTGGGGCGGGTGTTGTTCAAGCAGGGCCTCCGCGATCGGGTCGAGGCCGTGATCCTCGCCTACAGACTCGGAATCGTGGGCCGCTGAACACCCCGGTCGGCATGACACCGCCGGTCGCCCCCACGATGCCGACCTCGCGGGTTACCGTTAGTCGCGGGAACCGGCCGAAGTCACCCCGCCGCTTCGCCGCCCGCGCGCTCCCCCGGCCCGACCTCGAGGACCTCAGAACATGACCCAGCACGACAGCACCGTCGCCGAGGGCCTCGACGCCCACCTCGCGTTCGCCCGGCGGATGGACCGCATCGACGGGCTCGGCCACTTCCGCCGCCGGTTCGTGGGCCTGGACGACACCGCCGCGGCCGGCCCCGACGCCCCGTCGATCGTCTACCTCGACGGCAATTCCCTGGGCCGCCCCACCATCGCCAGCGTGGCGCGCATCACCGAGTTCCTCGGCACCGCCTGGGGAACCCGGCTGATCCGCGGCTGGGACGACGAGTGGATGGCACTGCCGCTGACCATCGGCGACGCGCTCGGCACGGCCGCCCTCGGCGCCGGCCCCGGCCAGGTGTACATCGGCGACTCCACCACCGTGACCCTCTACAAGCTCGCCCGGGCCGCCGTCGACTCGCTGCCGCAGCGCAGCGAGATCGTGCTCGACACCGACAACTTCCCCACCGACCGGTACGTGCTCGCCGGCATCGCCGCGGAGCGCGGCCTCACCCTGCGCTGGATCGAGTCGAGCAGCACCGGCGGGGTCACCGTGGACCAGGTGCGCGCCGTGGTGGGCCCGCAGACCGCGCTCGTGGTGCTCAGCCACGTGGCCTACCGCTCCGGCTACCTCGCCGACGTGCCCGCGATCACCGCCGCCGTGCACGAGGCCGGCGCCCTGGTGCTCTGGGACCTCTGCCACTCGGCCGGCTCCGTGCCGGTGAATCTCGACCTCGACGGCGTCGACCTGGCCGTGGGCTGCAGCTACAAGTACCTCAACGGCGGACCCGGCGCCCCCGCGTTCGGCTATGTGCGTGCCGAGCTGCAACCGGACCTGACCCAGCCGATCCAGGGCTGGATGGGCGCCGCCGACGTGTTCGCGATGGGGCCGGAGTACGTGCCGGCCGCAGGCATCCGCCGCTTCATGAGCGGCACGCCCGCGATCGTGGGCATGCTCGCCATGCAGGACACCATCGCCATGATCGACGAGGTGGGCATCGACGAGGTGCGCGCCAAGTCGGTGGCACTGACCGAGTTCGCGCTGGACCTGGTGGATGCCTGGCTGGTGCCGATGGGCGTCACCGTGGCGTCCCCACGCGAGCACACCCACCGCGGCGGCCACATCACCGTGGACCATCCCGCCATGCGCCAGGTCACTCGGATCCTTTGGGAGCACGACGTGATCCCGGACTTCCGCGCGCCGGAGGGCCTGCGGATCGGGCTGTCGCCGCTGAGCACCAGCTTCGTGGAGACCTATGACGGCGTCGCGGCCGTGCGTGACGTGCTGCGCGGTATCCTGCTCGGCCAGGCCGGACTCGGCTCCCCTTCGGGCCTGTAGAATCGACGCATCCGCCCCCGACGTTTTACGGAGTGAGCCATGCCAACCATCGTCGTAGAAGTTATGCCCAAGGCAGAACTGCTCGATCCCCAGGGCAAGGCCGTCGCCGGCGCCCTCCGCCGCCTCGGCAAGACCGAGTTCACCGGCGTGCGCGTCGGCAAGCGGTTCGAACTCACCGTGGAGGGCCCCGCGGACGCCGCGCTGCTCGCCGAGGTGCAGGAACTCGCCGACACCGTGCTGTCCAACTCCGTGATCGAGGACGTCACCAGCATCTTCGTGCTCGAGGTCGCCGCCGGGGAAACGCACTGATGCGCATCGGCGTCGTCACCTTCCCGGGCTCGCTCGACGACCGCGACGCCCAGCGCGCCATCCGCCTGGCCGGCGCGACGCCGGTGGCCCTGTGGCACGGCGAGCACGACCTGCACGGCGTGGACGCCCTCGTGCTGCCCGGTGGGTTCAGCTACGGCGACTACCTGCGCTGCGGTGCGATCGCCAGCCTGTCGCCGATCATGGCCGAGGTCATCGACGCCGCGAACAAGGGGATGCCCGTGCTCGGCATCTGCAACGGCTTCCAGATGCTCACCGAGGCGCACCTGCTCGAGGGCGGGCTGATCCGCAATGAGGCCGGCGCGTTCATCTGCCGCGACCAGCGCCTGCGCATCGAGAACACCGACACCGCCTGGACCAACGGCTTCACCGCCGACCAGGAGATCACCATCCCGCTGAAGAACGGCGAGGGCGGCTTCATCGCCTCCGCCGACACCCTGGCCCGCCTCGAGGGCGAGGGCCGCGTGATCGCCCGCTACCTCGACGTGAACCCGAACGGCTCGCTCAACGAGATCGCCGGCATCAGCAATGCCCGCGGCAACGTCGTTGGCCTGATGCCGCACCCCGAGCATGCCGTGGAGCCCGGCTTCGGCCCCGACACCGCTGCCGCGATGCGCAGCGGCGTGGACGGGCTCGCGTTCTTCACCTCGGTGATCGAGCGTTCGCTGGTCAACGCGTAGTTTTCTCGGGGCCGAGTTGCCCTGTTTCGGACGAGTTGCCCCGGTGCGCCGGGGCAATTCGTCCGTTAAGGGGCAACTCGGTGGAGTAGACGGCGCTGACTAGACGGCGCTGGACGGCTCCCAGAGGTTGATGCCCAGGTCCACGGCATGTGCGTCGATCGCGGCGATCTCCTCGTCGGTGAAGACGAGGTTGTCGATCGCCGCGACGTTGGTCTCCAGCTGCGTGACCGAGGAGGCCCCCACGAGGGCCGAGGTGACGGTCTGGCGCCTGAGTACCCACGACAGCGCGAGCTGCGCGAGCGACTGGCCACGCGCATCCGCGATCTCGGTCAGGGCACGGATACGCCCCACCGTGGCATCGTTCACCATGTCGCGGCTCATCGAACCGGCCTGCGACGCGCGGGAGCCCTCCGGCACCCCGTTCAGGTAACGGTCGGTGAGCAGCCCCTGGGCCAGCGGGGAGAAGGCGATGCAGCCGACGCCGAGGTCGTCGAGGGTGTCGAGCAGGCCGTCTTCGACCCAGCGGTTGAACATCGAGTAGGACGGCTGGTGGATCAGCAGCGGCGTGCCGAGGTCGGCGAGGATCTCGGCGGCCTGCCGGGTGCGCTCGGGCGAGTACGAGGAGATGCCGGCGTACAGCGCCCGGCCGCTCGTGACGGCCGTGTGCAGCGCGCCCATGGTCTCCTCGAGCGGGGTGTCCGGGTCGGCGCGGTGGGAGTAGAAGATGTCGACGTAGTCCAGGCCCATCCGGTTCAGCGACGCATCGAGGCTGGACAGCAGGTACTTGCGCGAGCCGAAGTCACCGTATGGTCCGGGCCACATGTCGTAGCCGGCCTTGGTGGAGATGACGGTCTCGTCGCGGTGGGCGGAGAAGTCCTCGGCGAAGATGCGACCGAAGTTCGTCTCGGCGCTGCCGTAGGGCGGGCCGTAGTTGTTGGCCAGGTCGAAGTGGGTGATGCCGAGGTCGAAGGCGCGGCGCAGGATGGCGCGTTGCGTCTCAACCGGGGCGCCATCGCCGAAGTTCTGCCACAGGCCCAGCGAGATTGCGGGCAGCTTGAGGCCGCTCTGCCCGGTGCGGCGGTAGGGCATGGAGTCGTAACGGGTGTCTGCGGGAAGGTACGTCATCTCCTCATGCTGACACAGTGGTCTGACGAAGGGTCAAACCTTCGACGGATGCTCCGCTCAGACGAAGATGACAGGCTGGGACCCTACCTGTCCACCTCTGTCTTACGGAGTCCCACCCCGTGTCACCCCGCCTGCTCTACCGCATCCTGTCCATCGCCGAGGCGATCACCTGGACCATCCTGATCACCGCGATGCTGCTCAAGTACGTCTTCACCCCCGGCGACTTCGGTGACGGCGCCGTGCGGGTGGGCGGCTTCGTGCACGGACTGGTGTTCCTGGCCTACGGGATCACGGCCGTGCTCGTGGGCGTGAACCAGCGCTGGCGGCCCCGGCTGATGTTGCTCGCCGTGGCCACCGCCGTGGTGCCGTATGCGACGATCCCGTTCGACCGCTGGCTCGAGCGCCGCGACCTGCTCGACGGCACCTGGCGCCGGGAGGCCACGGACGACCCCCGCGACCACACCCTGGTGAGCCGACTGCTGCGGTTGGGGCTGGCGCGACCGGTGCTGCTCGCATCCGTGCTCGTGGTGGGCCTGGTGGCCGTGTTCACCACCCTGCTCGTGATGGGCCCGCCCGGCGGCGGCGCCTAACCGCGCTCCCCCTCGCCGGCCGGCGCTGACGTCAGTCGCGCAGCGGCGACCCGACGACGTCGAAGCGGAAGCCGCCGAACGTGCCTGTGAGCAGCGGGCGGGCTGCGCCGATCGAGGCTTGCACCTCGGGCAGAGCCAGTGACGCCCGGTGTGCTGCCGCGTTCTCCCAGAGCTCCACGACGAACACTGAGTTCGGTTCGTCGTCGTTTACGCCGACCTCGTAGGAGAGGCACCCGGCCACAGCCAGGCTGTCGTTTCGGCGCACGAGATGCGCGACGAGCTCGTCGCGCTTGCCGGGAACTGTCTCAAGCGTGCCTACATTCGCGAATGTCATGGCTCGAGGGTAGCGCGCGTTGTCCGCAACCGCGGGCGCGGGCTGCCGGGCCCGGATCGCGCGGGGCCGGCAGCCAGGCTCGAGCGGGCTCGGATCCGGATCGAAGCACACCCCGCCCGGTAGACTAAGCGGGTCAAGCATCCGCTATCTCTGGGAGAACGCCACTCGTGACCGCTGTTTCCAATACATCCTCCCGCGGCGTCGCTGACACCGTGACCAACGCGATCAACACTCCTGAGAAGGAGCAGCCGTACGCTGCCCTCGGGCTGACGCCCGGCGAATACGCCGAGATCCGTACCATCCTGGGCCGCCGCCCGACGTCGGGTGAGCTCGCCATGTACTCCGTCATGTGGAGCGAGCACTGTTCATACAAGAGCTCGAAGAAGTACCTGCGCCAGTTCGGCGACAAGGTCTCCCCCGCCATGAAGAAGAACCTGATGGTGGGCATGGGCGAGAACGCCGGCGTTCTCGACGTCGGCGAGGGCTGGGCGGTCACCTTCAAGATCGAGTCACACAACCACCCGTCCTACATCGAGCCGTTCCAGGGCGCCGCGACCGGCGTCGGCGGCATCGTGCGCGACATCATCTCGATGGGCGCCCGCCCGGTCGCCGTGATGGACGCGCTCCGCTTCGGCGACATCAACGACCCCGACACCGCCCGTGTCGTGCACGGTGTGGTCTCCGGCATCAGCTTCTACGGCAACTGCCTGGGCCTGCCCAACATCGGCGGCGAGACCTGGTTCGACAAGGTCTATCAGGGCAACCCGCTGGTCAACGCGCTCTCCGTTGGCGTGCTGCGCCACGAGGACCTGCACCTGGCCAACGCCTCGGGCGCCGGCAACAAGGTGGTGCTCTTCGGAGCCCGCACCGGCGGCGATGGCATCGGCGGCGCCTCCATTCTGGCCTCGGACACCTTCAGCGAGGGCGGCCCGACCAAGCGCCCCGCCGTGCAGGTGGGCGACCCGTTCGCCGAGAAGGTGCTTATCGAGTGCTGCCTCGAGCTCTACCGCGAGAAGCTCGTCGAGGGCATCCAGGACCTGGGCGCCGCGGGAATCTCCTGCGCCACCAGCGAGCTGGCCTCCAACGGCGACGGCGGCATGTACATCCAGCTGGAGAAGGTGCTGCTGCGCGACCCTTCGCTCACGGCCGAAGAGATCCTGATGAGCGAGAGCCAGGAACGCATGATGGCCGTCGTCACGCCGGAGAAGCTCGCCGGCTTCCTCGCCGTGGTCGAGAAGTGGGACGTGGAGACCAGCGTGCTCGGCGAGGTCACCGACTCCGGCCGCCTGATCATCGACTTCCACGGTGAAGAGATCGTCAACGTCGACCCGCGCACCGTCGCCGTCGACGGCCCGGTCTACGACCGCCCGGTGGCCTACCCCACCTGGATCGACGCCCTGCAGGCCGACTCCGCCTCTGCGCTGCCGCGGGCGACGGATGCCGCGACACTGCAGGAGCAGTTCCTCGCGCTGCTCGGCTCGCCCAACCTGGCCGACCCGAGCTGGATCACCGACCAGTACGACCGGTACGTGATGGGCAACACCGCCCTGTCCTTCCCCGACGACGCCGGCATGATCCGCATCGACGAAGAGTCCGGCCTCGGCTTCGTCATCTCCACCGACGCCAACGGCCGTTACTGCCAGCTCGACCCGTACCGCGGCGCGCAGCTGGCCCTGGCCGAGGCGTACCGCAACGTGGCCGTCACCGGCGCGGTGCCGGTGGGCATCAGCGACTGCCTCAACTTCGGCTCGCCGGAGAACCCCGAGGTCATGTGGCAGTTCTCCCAGGCCGTTGAGGGCCTCGCGGATGGCTGCCTCGAGCTGGAGATCCCGGTCACCGGCGGCAACGTCTCGTTCTACAACCAGACCGGCGACCAGCCGATCCACCCGACCCCGGTCGTGGCCGTGCTCGGCGTGATCGACGACGTGGCCCGCCGGGTGCCCAGCGGCTGGCAGGACGACGGACACAACATCTACCTGCTCGGCATCACCCGCGAGGAGCTCGACGGCTCCGCGTGGAGTGCAGTGGTGCACGACCACCTCGGCGGCAGGCCGCCGGTGGTGGACCTCGGCCGTGAAGCCGACCTCGCCGGCCTGCTGCACGCCGCGTCGATCGAGGCCCTCATCGACAGCGCGCACGACCTTTCGACGGGTGGCCTCGCGCAGGCCCTCGCCGAGGCCGTGCTCCGCTTCGGTGTCGGCGCGCGGGTCTGGCTCGGCGACATCCTCGAGCGCGACGGCGTCGACGCATCCGTGGCCCTGTTCTCGGAGTCGACCGGCCGCGTACTGGTCTCGGTCCCGCGTGAGGACGACGTGAAGTTCATGGGTCTCTGCGAGGGCCGTGACTACCCGGTGCTGCGCATCGGCGTGACGGATGCCACCGCCCCGGTCCTGGAGATTCAGGACTACTTCACGGTGCCGCTGACCGAGCTGCAGTCCCGTCACCGCAGCACCCTGCCGAACGCGTTCGCGTAACCGCTGCGCCTCTCGCGAGCGGCAAGCTCCACGAAAGCGGGCGTGTGGTCGCCTCGGCGAGTTGAAGCAACCGATCGGCCGCTCTCGCGGGGAGCAACATCCGCGAAAGCAGGGTAAGGGTTGCTTCGGCACCGCTGAGGCGACCGATCGGCCGCTCTCGCGCGCAGCCGCGACCGCGAGCGCGGGGCCGTGCGCGCCTCAGGGACGGCGGCGCAGCGCGGTGAGCGGGGGAAGCGCGGTCAGGGCGGCGTTGTAGCGCATCCGCGGCGGCTCCGCCGCGAGGGCGTCCAGCGACGCCGGGGTCGGGTGGGCCAGCGGGAAAGCCGTGACCACGCGCATCCGGTCGCCCTCACTCACGCCGTAAATCAGGGCCGCGCCGGGCTGGCCGGGTGCGCTCACCACGGTCGTGCGGAAGAACGTCGCCTCACCGGGAACCTCGTCGTCGATGACCAGAACGTCGCCGCGGGAGCCCGCAGGGTTCGCCAGGTGCGGCAGCGCCGCATCCGTCACCCGCTCGAGTACCGTCTGGCCTCCCGCATCCGCCGCGTCGAGCAGGAATGCCGTGGGCGCCAGACTGAAATGGCCGGCCAGCTCTCCGTTGCGCCAACGGTCGCCCTTGAGGCCGAACGGTGTCACCACGGTCGATAGGAGGTACCCGTAGACGTGTAACAGGCCGGCGTTTCCGATCGGCCAGGTCGCTGCAAGCCCTGCCGCAGCATGCAGCCTGAGGAACTCGGCCTTAGAGATCACGGGGGACTGGACGTTTTCGTCGATCACCGTGGACAGCGCCCAGTCGTCGAAACGGCCGGTCTCGGCATCGCGGGCGATCTGCTCGAACATCATCTGCCCATCGTAGGCACAGCTCGCCAACCGGCCGGGACCGAAGGTTTACATGGTGTTCACCTGGCGCGGTCATTTGGTCCATACGACACTCCTAACATGAACCATGCGTCCACCGGGGCGCTGGAACAGGATTGAGTAAAACGTGGCTTTTCGCGAACGGGTGTTGGTCTTCGACTTCGATGGGACTGTCTCCCTCGGGCACGGACCGATTCGTTCCTATGCACGATTCATCGCCGGCGGGCTGCCCACCGCACAGGCCGTCGACTTCCTGGGTCGCTTCGAAGACAGCATCTCCGCCACCCCCTCGGCGACAACATGCCCGGACGGGCAGCCGATCGACGGGTATGACCTGGTGCGCCTCCTGGCCGCGCATTACGACGTTAGCGCGAGCGCCCGCAGCGCTGCGTACCTGGCCAGCAGGCACCAGCTCGCCACCAACGCCGCTCCGGTCACCGCGCCGGCCGGCCTGGCGGACTTCCTCGCCGAGGCGCGCCCGGCTGCCTACCTGGTGCTCGCGACCAACGCCCCCGCCATCCGCATCGACGAAGCCCTCGCCGCGCTCGGTCTGACCGGGGCGTTCGACGTCGTGCACACCGACGTGGGCAAGCCCGCCGGATTCGACCCGCTGCTGGACAGCCTGCTCACCAGGCTGCCCGTCGGAGCGAACTCGACCAACCTCGCCAGCATCGGCGACGTCTGGGAGAACGACCTCGCGCCTGCCTATCGTCGCGGAGCGACCACCGCCCTCGTCGGCGCCCACCGGCCCTCCCCCGCCACCCCCACCTACCGGGCCGAACACCTGCACGAGCTTTACCCGGCTCTGCGCGGCTGGCTCGACTCCACTTCCAGCACCCTTCCCTCCACCGTTCTCACCACAGAAAAGGCTGACCAGTGATCCCCAAGAAAGCACTCTCCTTCATCGCCGCGGCATCCTTCGCCGCCGTCGCCCTCACCGGCTGCGCCACCAGCGACTCGGCCGCGGACAGCACGCCCGCCCCGGCCGCCGACCCCGCCTCGCTCACCCTGGCCCTGGTGCCCTCGCAGGACCAGGCCGGGCTCGTCGACACCGCCAAGCCCCTCACCGACATGCTCACCGAGGCCCTCGGCATCCCCGTCACCGGCGTCGTCTCCAAGGACTACCAGGCCGCCGTCGAGGCGATGGGCGCCGACCAGGCTCAGATCGGCTTCCTGCCGTCCCTGCAGCTCTGGCAGGCCAGCGACATGTACGGCGCATCCGTGGTGTTGCAGACCGAACGTAACGGCAACATCACCTACCCGGCGCAGTTCATGACCAACAACCCCGACAAGTACTGCGACGACACCCCGGTGGAGCGCGACGGCATGCTGTTCTGCAACGGCGCAGACGCCCTCGCCGGCCCGGCCGGCCTGGACTCCATCAAGAAGGTCACCGGCGCCAAGGTGGCCCTGCTCGGCCCGGGCTCGCCCGCCGGCTACATCTACCCGGTCCTCGCGCTGAAGAACGCGGGCCTGGACACCGACGCCGACATCGAGCAGATCCCGGTGACCACCAACGACGCATCCGTGCTCGCCGTCTACAACGGTGACGCCGAAGTGGGCTTCAGCTTCTGGGATGCCCGCACCATCGTGGCCAAGGACAAGCCCGACGTGGGCGAGAAGGTCGTCGTGTTCGCACTGACCGACGAGATCCCCAACGACGGCGTGGCCCTCACCGAGAGCCTCTCCCCCGAGCTGCAGGAGAAGATCACCACCGCCCTGGCCGACTACTCCAGCACCGAAGAGGGTTCCGCCGTTCTCACCTCGATCTACTCCATCACCAAGCTCGCGCCCGCCGACCCGTCGACGCTCACCGTCGTCGCCGACGCGGCCACGAAGCTGGGACTGCAGTAGCCGATGACTGACCTTCACGAAAGCGCGGCGGCCGGGGTGCACACCCCGGCCGCCGCGCCGTGGTCGATCCGGATGCGGGACGTCAACGTGCGCTACCCCAACGGGGTCGTCGCGCTGAAGGACGTGTCCCTCAACATCGAAGCCGGCGAGATGGTCTCCGTGGTGGGACTGTCAGGCTCCGGTAAGAGCAGCCTGATTCGCACCATCAACGGGCTCGTGCCGATCAGCTCCGGCACCCTCGAGGTAGGCGGACGCCACCTGGAGACCGCCCGCGGCCGGGAACTACGGCAGCTGCGCGGCGAGATAGGCATGATTTTCCAGGGCTTCAACCTGGCCCGGCGCGCGAGCGTGCTGAACAACGTGCTCGTGGGCCGGCTCGCCCACACACCCACCTGGCGCACCCTGCTTGGCCTCTACCGGGCAGACGACAAGCAGATCGCCTACGAGGCGCTGAACAGCGTCGGTATTCTCGCGAAGGCATATGACCGCGCGTCCACGCTCTCGGGCGGTCAGCAGCAGCGGGTGGCCATCGCCCGCGCCCTGGCCCAACAGCCCAAGCTGGTGCTCGCCGACGAACCCGTCGCCAGCCTGGACCCGCCCACCGCGCACGGCGTGATGCGGGACCTGCGCCGGATCAACCAGGACCTGGGCATCACGGTGCTCACCAACCTGCACCTGCTGGACCTGGCCCGCACCTACGGCACCCGGCTGATCGGGCTGCGCGCGGGCGAGGTCGTCTACGACGGCCCGGCCGCCACCGCCTCCGACGCCGTGTTCGAGACCATCTACGGCCGGTCCATCCAACACGAGGATGTGCTCGGCTGATGAGCGCCCTGGCACCGTTGGTTCTACCGCCGAAGCCGCGCGGACGGTGGAAACCCTGGCTGGGCCTGGCCGTGGTACTGCTCATCACGGCAGTCACGCTGAGTCCGCAGTGGGGCATCGCGTTCAGCTTCGACGCGATAGTGCGCAACTGGCAGAACGGCGCCGACAAGGTGCTCGCCCTGCTGCGACCGGACTGGACGTTCTTCCCGCGCACCATTCCACCCCTGGTGGAGACCCTGCAGATGGCCGTGATCGCCACCTTCGTGGGGGCCGTCGTCTCGCTGCCGCTCAGCCTCTGGGCGGCGCGGCTGACTAATCCGAACCGGTACACCCGCGGCGTGGTCAAGACCGTGCTCAACGCGGTGCGGTCGATTCCTGACCTGCTCTACGCATCCGTGCTGGTGGCCATGGTGGGGGTGGGCGCGCTGCCCGGCATCATCGCGCTGGTGCTGTTCAACGTGGGCATCATCGTGAAAATGGTGTCGGAGTCGATCGAGGTGAACGACGCCGGACCGCTCGAAGCCGGCCGCGCCGCCGGCGGCAGCCAGCTGCAGATCAACCGCGCCATCGCGCTGACGGATGCCTGGCCCGCGTTCGTGAACCAGACCCTGTATGTGCTCGAACTCAACGTGCGCGCCTCGACAGTGCTCGGCCTCGTGGGCGCGGGCGGGCTCGGCCTGCTCATCGACGCCGTGCGCACCTTCTACCGCTATGACCAACTGTCGCTGATCATCCTCGAGATCCTCGTGGTGGTCGTCGTCATCGACTCGGTCAGCGCCGCTATCCGACGGAGGCTGGTATGACCGCTCTCATCTCCTCCCCGCCCGCCACCCGCGCCCTCGTGTTGCCGGCCAAGCCCAGCTCGCGGGGCCGGCTGACCGCCGCCGTCGTGGTGACGGTCATCGTGATCGTCGCGTTCTGGTCGGTCGACATCAACTGGGCCAGGCTGGGCAGCCTGCCCGGCGAGATCGTGCGCTATCTCTGGCTGATGTTTGCCAATCCGAACTGGGACAAAATTGGCGAGGCGCTGCTGCAGACCTGGCGCTCCGTGCAGATGGCCTGGGTGGGCACGGTCATCGGCCTGGTGATTTCGCTGCCGCTGAGCTTTCTCGCCGCGCGCGGTTTCGCCCCCGCACCGGCCCGTGGCGCGTTGCGCCTCTTGTTCTCGGTCATCCGGGCGGTGCCGGAGATCATCATCGCCATCGCCATCCTCTCGGTGACCGGCCTGACACCGCTTACCGGGGCGCTCGCGCTGGCCGTGAACAGCGTCGGCACGCTGGGCAAGTGGGGGTACGAGGCCATCGAGGGTGTCGACCCCGGGCCCCTCGAGGCCGTGCGCGCGGCGGGCGGGTCGACCCCGGAGGTGATCCGTTGGGGCGTCTGGCCCCAGGCGATGCCCGACTTCATCTCGTTCTGGTTGTACCGATTCGAGATCAACGTGCGCGCATCCGCAATACTCGGCCTGATCGGTGTCGGCGGCATCGGCGACATGCTCACCTCGTACACTCAGTATCGCGAGTGGTCGACGGTGGGGATGCTGCTCCTCGTGGTGGTTGTCGTGACGATGAGCATCGATGCCGTGTCCGGCGCCCTGCGCCGGCGCATAACCGAAGGAGCATCCGTTCGTGAGCTGGACCGGTAACGACGACGCCACTGTGACGACCCGCATCGCCACCGTGCAAAATTCCCTGCAGCCCAGCGAGCTCAGCGTGGTCGGGTTGATCCTCTCCGACGCCGAGGGCGTGGTGGAGATGACCGCGCAGGACCTCTCCGACCGGGCCGGGGTGGCTCGGTCGAGCGTCATCCGCACCTGCCAGAAGCTGGGCTACCGCGGTTTCGCCCAGCTGCGGGTGGCCCTCACCCGGGAGCTCGCGCAGACGCTGGTGAGCGAGCGGGACTACGGCGAATCCGCGCTGGGCGCCATCCGCGCGGATATCGACGCGCTGGCCGCGACGCTGCCGCGCATCGCGAGTGTGCTCGGTGAGGATGCTGTGGAGCGGGCCGTGAGCACCATCGTGGGGGCGGGACGGTTGCTGGCGCTGGCCAGCGGGCTGTCCTCACCGCTGGCGCTGGACGTGGGCATGCGGCTCACCGCGATCGGCCGGCCCACCGAGTTCGTGGCCGACCCGATCGGGCAGCAGATCGCGGCCCGGCAGTTGACCGGGGCCGATGCGGTGCTGATCATCAGCGGCAGCGGTGCGAGCGAGGCGAGCCTCAAGGCCGCGCGTGCGGCCCGGCAGACCGGAGCGACGGTGCTGATCATCACATCGTTCGCCACCTCGCCGCTGGTCAGCCTGGCCGACGTCGCCCTGGTTGTGGCGCCGGCCCGGGGTACCTTCCGGCACGAACTCGAGCACACGTCGCGGGTGCCGCACGCGATCCTGATCGAAGCGCTGGTGGAGGTGGTGGCGGCCCGCCTGGGCGACCGCGCCCGGGTGACTCGCTCGGCCGTGCTCGAGATCCTCAGCGACAACCTCAGCGAGTAGGCAGGTCTTTGCCGCCCCGTCCGTGGCGGGTAGCGCCAGCAGAGGGGCAGCGAGCGCCGGCGAGGGTGCCCCGCCCCGTCGGTTAGTCGGTCGTGCGGGCGAAAACGTAGTGTTCGATCAGGTGATCGGCGATCGCCATCGACGACGTCGCGGCCGGTGACGGGGCGTTCCGCAGCAGGGTGACCGGGCCGACCTGGTCGACCGCGAAATCGTCCAGAAGGGCGCCGTCCCGGCCCCAGGCCTGGGCGCGCACCCCGGCGGCGGTCTTGCTCGTGAGGTCGTTCATCCTGAGTTCGGGGATGAACCGGCGGGCCTTGCGGTAGTACAACGGTTTCAGCAGGGAGCCGCTGATCTCGTCCAGTCCCATCCGCCAGTGCTGTTTCGCGAGAGTGCCGGCCCCCGGCCAGCGCAGCGAGTCCCAGGTGTCTTTCGGTGAGATGGTCAGCCAGGTGTAGCCCTCACGGGCGAGCGCCGGCACCGCGTTGGGCCCCACGTGCACGTCATCGTAGACACCGCGAGTGAAGTGCACGCCGAGGAACGGGAATCGAGGGTCGGGCACCGGGTAGATCATGCCGCGCACCAGGTCGGTGCGGGCGGCAGCCAGCGCCCAGTACTCACCGCGGAACGGCAGGATCTTCGGCGACGGGTCCGCGCCGACCAGGTGCGCCACCACGTCGGACTGCAGCCCGGCGCAGGCGATCACTCGGTCAACGAGATACTCGGAGTCGCGCGTGCGCACCCGCACGGTCTGGCCTTCGATGTGCAACGCCACGACCTCGTGGCCGGTCAGGATGGTGCCGCCGTGGCTGCGGACATCCTCGGCCATCGCCTCGGTGATCGCGCCGTAGTCCACGGCCGCGGTGTGCGGCGAGTGCACCGCGGCGATGCCCGCGACGGATGGTTCGATCTCACGGAGGCGGTCGAGCCCGTCGAGGCGGGCCAGGTCGGGCACCCCGTTGGCCAGTGACCGGCGCTCGATGTCGGCCAGGGCGGCCAGCTCGGACTCGTCGACCGCGACGACGAGCTTGCCCACCTCCCGGTAGGGCAGGTTCTTCTCGGCACAGTAGTCGCGGATGCTGATCCGGCCCGCGGCGCACAACCGCGCCTTGAGCGTGCCCGGCTGATAGTAGAGACCGGCGTGCACCACCCCCGAGTTGCGCCCGGTCTGGTGCGCGGCAAGCCGGTCTTCCTTCTCGAACACGGTGACGTCGCCGAATCCGCGTAATACGAGTGCCCGCGCGATAGCGACCCCTACGATTCCGCCGCCGATGATCGCAATCCGATCGCCCATGCCCGTCCGTCCCGTTGCACCGCCCGTGGCGGACCACCGGTTCGACGAACCCCCGCACGGTGGCATCCTGCCCCCGGAGCGGTGCCTGGGCAATGCCCCGCCCGGCAGAACGCAGCATTCCAGGCCCGCATGCCCCGAGCACGCGGCGGCACGCGTCCGGCATCCCGCGAAAGCGGCGAAACGGCTGCCTCACAGGGATGAAGCAGCCACACGACCGCTCTCGCGAAAGCACCCCTACCCCCACCTCCCGCGAGAGCGGCGAAAGGGCTGCCTCACAGGGATGAAGCAGCCACACGACCGCTCTCGCGGGATGCCGGGCGCGGGCTGGGGATAAGTTCGGCGCGGCGAGGGAGCCTAGGTGCATCCTCTGGGGATGAAGCGGCGCACCGAGATACCTACGGCTCTACGAGGTCGTGCATTCAGCCATCAAGAAGGGTTGGCCGAAGGCGTCACGCGGGCGCGGATGCGTGGCGACGACCTGGCCACGCCGTACTACGGGATCCGCTCCCCGCCCCTGGACCCGACTGACCCGCTCGCCCATGTCCGCGCATACCTGCCCCATCTCAGCAGTGAGCAGTTTTTCAGCCACTCCAGTGCGGCACTGATCCACGGCTTGCCGCTGCCACCGCGCCTTGCCCGCGACCCACGCGTGCACGTGTCGACACACATCGCCGGGTTGCGGCACGGCGGCCGCGGGGTGGTGGGGCACCACGTGCAGCGCGACCGTGTTCGGGTCGTCGTCGTAAGCGGAGTGCCGGTGACGGCTCCGGTCGACACCTGGTGTCAGCTGTCCACTCTGTTGGCGTTGGACACCCTGATTGAGGTGGGAGATGCGCTGGTGAGACGCAAGCGGCCGCTGGCAACCATGGCTGAGCTGCGCGCTGGCGTGTTGCGCTACACCGGGCAACGGGGTGCGAAAAGGCTGCGTGAAGCGTTCGAGTCGGTGCGTCCCCGCACGGACTCAGCCAAGGAGACAGCGACCAGGCTGATGATCGTGCGGGCCGGGCTACCCGAACCGGAGGTCAACGGTGAGATTTTCGACAGGCGCGGCCGCAAAATCGCGACCGGAGATCTGGTCTTTCGCGGGTACCGGGTCCTGGTGGAGTATGACGGCGAGCAGCACCGTGCGGACGAGGAGCAATATCACTGGGACGTTGACCGTCTTGACGCGATCATGGAGGCCGGCTGGCGCGTCATCCGCGTCAACAAATCGCACCTGAGGATGTCGCCCTCACCCGCCCTGCGGAAGATCACCACGGCTCTGGAAGCCGCAGGCTGGCGCCCCTGAGGCACGAAAGCGGCCCCGTGGTCGTTTCTCGGAAACTCAAGGGTCGCGAAAGCGGGAAGGTGGCTGCCTCAGCCCGCTGAGGTAGCCACGCGGCCGCTCTCGCGAGATAGTAGGGCTAGAGCGGCCCGAGTTGTGCGGGCAGGGCGAAGGGCTGGTCGACGAGGGCCTCGGTTCGGGTGAACAGGCGCTCGGCGATGCCACGGTCGAGTGAGGTGCGGGTGGGGTGCTGCAGGGCCGGTGCACCCCGGGTGAGGAACCGCGGGCCGTAGTACTGGCCACCGCGGGCATCCGGGTCGATCGCCGCGCGCACCGTGGGCCAGGCGCCGGCGTCTTTGCTCTGGGCGCCGATGAAGCCCTGCAGGGTGTCGGCGAAGCGTTTGGCCCGGCTGACCTCGTTGACCCCGCGGATGCCGGGGGTGAGTCCAGAGATCGAGTAACCGGGGTGCGACACCAGGCTCTGCACGCCGTCGGGGCCGCCCTGGCCGGCAGCGCGCAGGCGACGGTCGAGCTCGAAGCCGAACACCTGCATGGCGATCTTGGACTGCGCGTAGGCCTTCCAGCCGTTGTAGGTGACCTCCAGCTGCAGGTCATCCAGCGACGAGTCCATCAGCCGGGAGATCATCGAGCCGAGCGACACCACCCGGCTGCCGGGGGTGCGCTGCAGGGCGGGCAGCGCGAGGCTGGTGAGCAGGAAGTGCCCGGTGTAATTGGTGGCGAGCACCAGTTCGGCACCGTCCAGGCTCACGGAGCGGTCCTGCGGCGGGTGCACGATGCCGGCGTTGAGGATGAGGCCGTCCAGCCGCGGGAATTCGAGTATCCGGTCGGCGGCGCCGCGCACCGAGCCGAGATCGGCCACATCGAGGGCGAGAGCGGAGACGGAGGCTCCCGGCACCCGTCCGCGGATCGCGGCGATGGCGGCCGCGGCCTTGGCCGGGTTGCGGCAGGCGAGCACCACGTGGGCGCCGGCGCCGGCCAGCTGCTCGCTCGTGAAGTAGCCGAGGCCCGCGTTGGCGCCCGTGACCACGAAGGTGCGCCCGGACTGGTCGGGCAGCGCGCGCGGGTTCCAGCTCACGCTGAGGTGGAGGGGTGGGCCGGGTCGGCGGGGCGAGACGCGGCTGCGCCCGCGGCCCTGGCGCCCCCGGACGAGTCGCCGGCGATCTTCTCGTGGTGGTGGATGACCTCGGCGATGATGAAATTGAGGAACTTCTCGGCGAACGCCGGGTCCAGTCTGGCGTCCTCGGCCAGGCCGCGCAGGCGCTGGATCTGCAAGAACTCCCGGGCCGGGTCGGCCGGGGGCAGACCGTGCTCGGCCTTCAGCCTTCCCACGCTCTGGGTGAACTTGAACCGCTCGGCGAGCAGGTGAATGAGCGCGGCATCGATGTTGTCGATGCTCTGGCGGATGCTCTGCAACTCGTTGATCGCGTCCTGCCCCGCGTCAGCGGGCAATTCCTCGTTTACAGCCATGTCCTTACGATATTGCACCGGCCCGGATGCCCGCGCCGGGCGGCGCCGCTCACGAGGCGGTTCGAGGCACCGCCAGCGGCAGCCGCAGCCGTTTCTGGGTCAGCAGGATGCCGAGCAGCACAAGCACGGCCCCGGCCGGTTCGTGCCAGGAGAACGTTTCGGCCAACACCAGCACCCCGAGCAGCACACCGACCACCGGGGTGACGTAGGTCACCGTGGAGGTGGTCGTCGGCCCCCAGGCCCGCAGGACGTTGATGTGCCAGATGTACGCGAATCCGGTGCCGAGCACCCCGAGGGTGAGCAGGCTGAGCACGATCGGCATGGTCAGGGACACCGGCTGCCAGGCGAGCACGGGCGTGAGCACGAGCATCACGACGCCGGCCAGGCCGATGTTCAGGAAGGCGAAGGTGGTGCCCGCGATGGGCCGGCCGCTGAGGTGCTTGCGGGTGTACCCGAAGGTGAAGCCGTAGCAGAGCGCCGCGCCCAGGCAGGCGAGTTGGCCCCACAGGTCACCGGTCAGCTCCGAATACTGCCATGGCGCGATGATCACGACCACACCCATGATGCCGATCAGCACGCCGATCACCTGGTCGCGGGCGAGTTTCTCCACCCTGAACACGGCGGTGACCATCACCGCGGTCATGATGGGCGTGACGGCGTTGTAGATGCTGGCCAGGCTCGACGACACGTACTGCTCGGCCCAGGCGAACAGCAGGTGCGGCACGACGCATCCGGTGAGCGCGATCACCAGGAAATGCAGCCAGACGACGCCCTCCCGGGGCAACACCGGACCGTTGTTCAGACGCGGGCGGGTGGCCAGCACGATGAGGCCCAGCGTGAGCCCCCCGAAGACCAGGCGTGACCAGGCGACCTGGCCGAAGCTCACGCCGTCGAGTGCCACCTTCATGAACAGGAAGCTGGCGCCCCAGACCACCCCCATCCCGAGGAATTGCAGGGCCACCCTGGGGTTGTTGGGGCTGGAAATATCAGTCACCCGCTGACCCTAGCCCACGGGCGCGGTGCCCGGCGGGCACCGTGACCCGCGCCGACGGTGATGTCCGAAAATCGCGGGCGGATGACCGTAAATCAGCTGGGTGTGACCCGACGGCGGGGTGCCCGCGGGTCGCGGTACTCCACGACTTTGCCGCCGAAGACGTCGAGTCGTTTGTGCAGCCCGGCCTGCACGACAGGCCACTCGTCGGCGAGAACCGAGTACACGGCGGTATCCCGCCAGGACCCGTCCGCCCGGCGCTGCACCCGCCGGTTGATGCCCTCGAACTGGGCGCCGATGCCCAGGATCGCGGCCCGGGAGCGCGAGTTGAGCACGTCGGCCTGGATCTTGACCCGGCCGAAGCCGCTGTCGAAGGCGGCACCGAGCATCAGCAGCTTGGTCTCCGGGTTCACCGCGGTGCCCCAGACCTGCGGGGCGTATGCGGTCCAGCCCAGGTGCAGTGCCTCGTTGGGCAGGTCGATGTCGCCCAGCGTCGAGGTGCCCACCAGGTTGCCGGCGTGTGGGCCGGAGACGACGCGAACGGCGTAGGGGTGGGCATCCCACTGGTAGTAATTGAGGGCGAAGGCCACGAAATCATCGAGGTCGGCGGGTAGGCCGTGCGGACCGCCGCCGTAACCACCGGCGAAGACGGCCGGATGCGCGATGGCGCGATGCAGCTCGGGCAGGTGTGCCCGGCTGAGCGGTTCCAGGCACACGAAGCGCCCCGTCAGCAGCCTCGCCTGGGGTGGAAACGCGGTCACGTGGGTTCTCCCTTCGCCGAACCGTGAGCTGAGCCCCAAAAACTCGGGGTCGGGGCCGTGCTCACGGTTCGCGTGCGGTGCGGGTTAGTCGATGAGGTCGTGACGGGTGAGGATGGCCTCGCGGTCGGGGCCCACGCCGATCGCGGAGATGCGGGCGCCGCTCATTGCTTCGAGGGCGAGCACGTAGTCCTGGGCGTTCTTGGGCAGGTCCTCGAAGTGACGCACCATGGTGATGTCCTCGGTCCAACCGGGGTACTCCTCGTAGACCGGCTTCGCGTGGTGGAAGTCGGACTGCGACACGGGCACCTCGTCGAAGCGCACCCCGTCGACCTCGTAGGCGACGCAGACCGGGATGGTCTCCAGGCCCGTGAGCACGTCGAGCTTGGTGAGAACGAAGTCGGTGACACCGTTGATGCGTGCTGTGTAGCGGGCGATCGGGGCGTCGTACCAGCCGCACCGGCGCGGGCGGCCGGTGGTGGTGCCGAACTCGAAGCCCTTGGCGCGAAGGAACTCGCCGGACTCGTCGAACAGCTCGGTGGGGAAGGGACCGGCGCCGACCCGGGTCGTGTACGCCTTGACGACCGCGATGATGCGGTCGATCCGGTTCGGGCCGATGCCGGAACCGGTCACCGCGCCGCCGGAGGTGGCATTCGACGAGGTGACGAACGGGTAGGTGCCGTGGTCGACATCCAGCATCGTGGCCTGACCGCCCTCGAACAGAACGGTCTTGCCCTCGGTGAGCGCCTGGTGCAGCAGCAGCGCGGTGTCGGCGACCATGGGGCGCAGGCGTTCGGCGTAGCTGAGCAGGTCGTCGACGATCTCGTCGACCGTGATGGCGCGGCGGTTGTAGACCTTGACCAGCATGTGGTTCTTCTGGCCGAGGGCGCCCTCGACCTTCTGGCGCAGGATGTTCTCGTCGAACAGGTCCTGGATGCGGATGCCGACCCGGTTGATCTTGTCGGCGTAGGTCGGGCCGATGCCGCGGCCGGTGGTGCCGATCTGGCGCTTGCCCAGGAACCGCTCGGTGACCTTGTCCATGGTGCGGTGGTACTGCGTGATGACGTGCGCGTTGGCGCTCACGCGCAGCTTCGACACGTCCACGCCGCGGGAGCTGAGCGCGTCGAGTTCCTCGAAGAGAACCTCGATGTCGACGACGACGCCATTGGCGATCACCGGGGTCACGCCGGAGGTGAGGATGCCCGAGGGCAGCAGGTGCAGCGCATACTTCTCGTTACCCACGACCACGGTGTGGCCGGCGTTGTTGCCGCCGTTGAACTTGACGACGTAGTCGACACGGCTGCCGAGGAGGTCGGTGGCCTTACCCTTACCTTCGTCGCCCCACTGGGCGCCGATCAGAACAATTGCTGGCATGGGTTAGTTGTCTCCTCGAATAACAAAGGCGGCGGTCGGCGGGGCCGGGTCGTCGCCGGGCGAAACGGCGGGCTGAATCGCCGGGAACATCTGGGTCTCGGTGTGCTGCGAGCGCAACCGGGTGATGACGGTGGGGTCCGCGCCCGTAAGGAACGCGGTGAGACGCTCGAACTCGTCGGTCTCGCCGATCTCGGCCGCGGCACGGCGGAGGGCGAACAGCGCGCGGAGCACGCCCCGGTTGGGTTCGTGCGCCCACGGGATCGGGCCCTGGCCACGCCAGCCGGCCTTACGGAGGGCGTCGAGGCCCCGGTGGTAGCCCACCCGGGCATAGGCGTAGGCCTCGAGCAGGCGACCCTGGCTGTGCGTGTAGTCGGCAAGCGCCGACCAGGCCAGCGATGACTTCGGATGCGCCGCCACCACGGTCGCAATATCCTGCGTTGCGGTTCGGCTGAGCGCTTCGGTCACCTCCGGTTCCGCGGGTAGGAGGGTCTCGGGCTGGTCGATCAGATTTGCGCCGGTCACACTCGATACTACCGCGACCCGCGATTCAGCCCCGCGAGCTGCGACTTAAGCACCACATTCGCCCGATTCTGGGGCTCAGGTCACAGTTCGCGACAGGGGGCTCAGGCGAGCAGGCCGCCGGAGAGGGACTCGAGGATGGCCGCGGAGACCTCGTCGCGGTGCCGGTCGGGCTCGAAAACCAGCCATTCCAGGCCGGCCATGAGCACGGCACCGAACACGCTGGACGCCATCAGCCCGCTGGTGCCGGCCGCCGCGGTGGCCGGCTTGGTCTCGGCGATCGCCTCGGCGAAGACCGCGAGGGCGTCGTGCCGCAGGGCGAACAGGGTCTTCTGCCATGCCCGGTCGGTGCGGAAGATCTCGGCCGCCATCAGCTTGGCCAGGCCCGCGTTGGCCTCGATCCGGTCGAGCAGCACCGTGATCAACGCTTCCAGCGCGGCCCGGCCGTGCAGGCCGGTGCGCGCCTCGCGGAGGGAATCGGCGAGCGCGCCGACCCCCTCCTGCAACAGCGCCTCGAAGAGGTTGTCCTTCGAGCTGAAGTTGTAATACAGGCTGCCCTTGGCCACCCCGGCGCGCTCCGCGACGTCATCCATCGTGGTGCCGGTGATCCCGCGGGTGGCGGCCAGCTCCAGCGCGGCATCCAGGATCGCTCGTTTGGTTCCGATCGCGCGGGGCATGGGCCGGTCCTCTCAGTGCACTCGGTGCGGGCTCAGGGCTAGATGGTCATCTCGGGGTGCAGCCGGGTGATCGTCCACATCCGCTGCCGGGACGCGCTCCAGGCGCTGACGGCGATCGAGCCGACCAGGATGCCCACGAGCACAAGCACGGAGAGCCACAGTCTAGAGTCGATTCCTCCGGTGATGAGCTGCCGGAGCCCGGTGACCACGTACGAGGCGGGCATCCACGGGTGCAGGATCTGGAAGAACTCCGGCGTGGTCTCCACCGGGTAGGTTCCGCCCGACGAGCTCAGTTGCAGCATGAGCAGCACCAGGCTGACCACGCGGCCGGCCGCGGTGCCCAACAGGATGATGAACATCTGTTGCAGCGCCAGGAACGCCAGAGTGGTGAGGTAGATGAAGACCGACATGCCCAGCCAGTGCGCCGGGGTGAGCCCGATGCCGTAGACCAGCACCAGGACCATGATCACGACCTGGCTGAGGCCGATCGCCATGGCCGGCAGGAACCCGGTCATCGTGGCGCGCAGCCCGGAGGCGGCGCTGGCCAGCGCCCGGGTGGGCAGCGCCCGCAGGATCAGCCAGGTGATCAGCGCACCGACGAAGGTGGCCAGGGCGAGGAAGAAGGGCGCGAACCCCTCTCCGAAGCTGTCGGAGGCGTTCTCCCAGGTCTGCTTGAGGTCGACCGGGTTCGCGATCACCGAGGCCTTCGTGGCGATCTGCGCGTCACTGTCGTCCGGCGCGGCTGCCGCGCCGGTCGCAAGGGCATCGGCGAGGGTGTGGCCGCCATCGGCGAGTTGCACGGTGCCGGACTGCAATTCGGTCCCGCCGTCGACCAGCTTGGTGCTGCCGTCGACGAGGGTGCCGGTTCCGGCGGCCAGGCTGTCAGCGCCGTCGGCGAGGGTCGCCGATCCGGTGGCCGCGGTCGCCGCGCCGGTGGCGAGCTTGCCGGCCCCGGCCGAGAGGGCGCCGGCGCCGGCGGCGACGTCCGAGGCTCCGGATGCGACCTGGGCGGCGCCGGGGGCACCACCGGTGAGGGCGTCGGAGAGCTGGCCGAGACCGGCCGCGAACTGCCCGCTGGAGGTCGCGTAGGCCGAGATCTGGGTCGCGGCACCCTCCGTCTGGGTGTTGAGGGTGTCGGCGCCGCCGGCGAGCTTGGTCACCGAGGGCAGGAAGGCGGAGGCCGGTGTGCCGGCCGGGGCCGCAGCGATGGCCGCCTCGAGATTCTTCAGACCATCGGAGAGCGTGGTCGTCCCGGTGGCGAGCTGCCCGGCACCGGTGGCAATCGAGGTGGCCCCGACGGCGAGCTGGTCGGAGGAGTCGGAGAGGGTGGCTGCCCCGGTGGCGGCCTTGGCGAAGCCGTCGGACACCTTCTGGGATCCGTCGGCGACCGCGGTGGCACCGTCGGCGAGTTTCACCGAGGAGTCGGACAGGGTCGCCGCTCCGGTGGACAGCGTGCCGAGCCCGGTTGCCAACGTGGAGGAGCCGTCGGCCACCTGCGCGGCGCCGTCGTCGAGCTCCACAGCGCCGGCGGAGAGGTCGCCCAACCCGTCGACGAGGGTGCCGGTGCCGGTTTCGGCCGTCGTGAGGCCGTCGGCGAGGGTGCCGGCGCCGTCTGCCGCGCTGCGGATGCCGTCGCCGGCTTCGTTCACGGCCACGAGCATCGCGCTGACGGTTTGGTCGCCGATGTTCACCGACACGGCGTCGCGCAGCTGCACCATGGCCTGCTTGCCCAGGGTTGAGGCGAGGAAGCTGTTGCTGTCGTTGTAGTCGACCTGCACCTCGGCCGCGGTGGGGGTGTCGGTGCCGGCGGAGATCGCGTCGGTGGAGAAGTCGGCGGGGATGGTGACCGAGAAGTAGTAGTCGCCGTCGATGACGCCGGTGGCGGCATCCGCGGCACTGGTTTCGACCCAGCCCAGGTCGTTGCCGTCGATGAGCTTGTCGACGAGGTCGTCGCCGGCACTGAACTCCTCACCGTCGCGGGTGGCGCCGGTGTCGGTGTTGACCAGGGCGACCGGCAGGTGGCTGAGCTCCTTGTCGGGCGCCCAGAAGGCCCACAGGTACAGGGCGCCATAAATCAGGGGGATGAACATCAGCACGACGAGTGCGATCTTGGGCAGAGTGCCCTTGCCGAAGCGGCGCAGCTCCGTTCCCGTAGAGAGGAAGGCGAACATCTAGCGAATCTCCTGGTTCATGTACAGGACGGTCGGGTCGATGCCCAGTTCCGCCCACATTTCAAAGTCCGGTGCGATCGCCGAGGCGATCACGGGGGTGCCGGCCTGCACGATCGCACCGAGCCGGTACCAGAGCTGGCGGCGGGCCTCGGCGGAATGCACCTGCTCGACCTGGTCGAAGAACAGCACGTCGGGGCGGCTCATCATGGCCAGCGACGCGCGCAGCAGCACCATCTCCACCTCGTCGAGGTCCCAGATCATGGTGCTGGCGGCGGGCACGGGGATGTCACCGAAGACGGGACCGCAGACGCGGGCGACCTCGGCATCGTCGACCGCGCGGATGAAGGACCACCACGGGGCGAGCCACGCGTGGCGTTCTCGGATGGCCGCGGCCACGCTGACCGACTCCTCGAGGGTGTCGATGCCGTGGAACCCTGACACGCCCGTGCGGCGCTGGATCCGCCTGGCGTGGCGGGGCAGGTCCTCCCCGAGCACGAACAGGCTGCCGGAGCTGGGCTTCATCCGCCCGGCCAGGGTGAGGAGCAGGCTCGTGCGGCCGCTGCCGGCCGGACCGCAGATCACGGTGAGGCCGTCGTCGGCGCTGAAGCTCAGCGGCCCGAAGACCACGCCCCGCTTGTGACTCACGCTCAGTTCATCCGCTACCAGTGTCGCCTGCACGTCGATCCTCTCTCGTCGGCATCTTTGTACCGACTAGTCAGTATAGATCCACTCTTTCGACGGATGCAAGGGCACCCCTGGCTCGGGTGTTCTCTGAGAGCTTTCGAACTGACACTGACTAGTCAGCCCAAGTCGAGGTGGGTGAATTAGAGTGTGACCCTGTCCCAGCGCCGCGATGCCCCTTTTCCCCCAGAATTCGGTCCGGCGTTGGTCGGGCCCCTCTCCCCCTGGAGGCGCTCGCATGCGCGTTAACCTCACTGCCGTCACCAAAGGACCGAAGAACTCGGCCCTTCCGGAAACGACCCTGGAATTCGCCAGCGGCGCCGTCACATTTGCTCGCGCCGAGACCGAACGCCGCCCCACTGTTCTGGGCTTGATCGCTTCGGGGCGGATGCGGCCGGATGCCGGAACCGTCACCCTGGACGGCCACACCGACTATGCGGGACTGCGCCGCCAGATCGCCCTCGTCGACGCCCTCGGGGTCTCGGAGCCGGCCGCGGACCTGAAGGTTGACGAGGTTGTAGCCGAAGAGCTCATGTTCGCCGGCCGACTCGGCCGCCGACGCACGGTCACGCGGGTGCTCACCGAGCTCGACCTCGCCGACCAGGCACGCTCTGACATGGGCGACCTCGCGCCCGACGACCGCATCCGCCTGCTTACCGAGCTGGCCGTGCTTCGCGACGGCGTTCTGGGCCTCGTTCTCACCTCGCCCGACCGCCATGGCGGCGACCCGTTGGGCTGGTGGGACGTCGCGGGCGGTCTGGCCGCGCGGGGGTATGCGGTGCTCGTGATCGCCGGTGACGCCTCCGCGCACGCGATCGCCGACCTGGAACTGACCAACCTCGAGCCGGCCGGGGAACTGCCCGCCGGACTCGTGCGCTCATCCCTCACCACCGCTGGAGCCGACGAACTGTGAAGATCTTCGCCATGATCCGCGCCGAACTGGCGCGCCTGACCGCCACGACCATGTCCCGCGTGGCACTCGTCGCGCTGATGCTGGTGCCCGTGCTCTACGGCGGCCTCTACCTCTGGGCAAACCAGGACCCGTACGCGGGCCTGGACCGAGTGCCCGTGGCCCTCGTCGTGTCCGACACCGGCTCGGAGCTGGACGGCGCCGCCACCAATTACGGCACCGACGTCGCCGAGCAGCTCATCGAGGACGGCACCTTCGACTGGCACACCGTGACCGCGGCGACCGCGAAGGCCGGTGTGGCCGACGCCACCTACGACTTCAGCGTCACGATTCCCGCCGACTTCTCCAGCTCGATCGCCTCGTCCTCATCCGATACCCCGCACCAGGCCACGATCACCCTCACCACCAACGACACCAACAGCTACCTCGCCTCCACGATCGGCAGCCAGGCCGCCCAGACCATTCGGGATGCCATCGTCGAACGGGTCAACGAGCAGGCCGCCGACACCCTGCTCATCGGCCTGTCCGACATCCGCTCGAGCCTGGTCGACGCCGCCGATGGCGCCACCCAGCTGACGGATGGCGCGTCGACCGCCGTAGACGGCGGCAGCAGCCTCGCCGACGGGGCGGGCCGGCTCGCAGACGGCACCGGCCAGCTGGCCACGGGAGCCGGCACCCTCGCCAACGGCACCGGGCAGCTCGCCGACGGTGCCGCCCAGATCGCCGACGGCACGGGCAAGGTCGCCACCGGGTCCGACAGCCTGGCCGCCGGGGCCGCGCAGCTCAGCACGGGAGCGGGCGGCCTCGCCGCCGGCGCGGGCCAGGTCGCGACCGGAGCCGACGCCCTGGCCACCGGAACCGGGCAGGTCGCCGACGGCACCGCCGCGCTGTCGCAGGGTGCCACCACCCTCGCCGCCGGCACCGGCAAGGTCGCCACCGGTGCCGCCCAGGTCGCCGCCGCTGCCCAACAGGTGGCCGACGGCACGGCGGCGCTGGACACCGCCGCCGGTGCGGCCGGTACCCAATTCGCCGGCGCGGGCGCGACCTACACCGCCGCACGCACGGCCCTGGCCGATCAGCTCACCGCCGCCGGACTCAGCCAGACCGAGGTGGACGCCGCACTGGCCACCCTCGACCCGATCGGCCGCAGCATCACCGACAGCGGCGCCGCCCTGACCGCTGCCGGCACCGCCATCACGACTCTCAGCACCGGTACCAGCCAGCTGGCGACCGGGGCTGCCCAGACCGCCGACGGGGCCAAGCAGAGCGCCGACGGCGCGAGCAGCCTGGCCACCGGTGCCGCGACCGCCGCGGCCGGGGCGCGCACATCCGCCGACGGCGCGGCCGCCCTCGCCACCGGCGCGCACCAGAGCGCGGACGGCGCCAGCGCCCTCG